>JBGOUJ010000700.1:0-3869 GCA_041477005.1 Terriglobia bacterium
CCCGGGGCAATTCGAGTTGGTGCGTTTCCCAGCCACTGCCCGCCGCGCCGGGCTGCTGGGGCAGGCATCCTTCCTGGCCTCCACCGCGGGACCGACCGAAACATCCCCCACCGCCCGTGGAATCTTCGTTCGCGAGCAACTGCTCTGCCAGCACGTGCCGCCCCCGCCTCCGGGTGTGAACACCACTCTGCCCGAGGTAAAAGAAGAGAAACCTCTCACCCGGCGCCAGCGCATGGTCGCGCACGTCGAGAATCCCACCTGCGCTGCCTGCCATCGCCTGATGGACCCGATTGGCTTCGGGCTGGAGAGTTTTGACGCGATCGGCCGCTGGCGTGACAAGGAGACCGTCCTGCTTACGGTTTCCGAGAACATTCGGACCCCACCGAAGAAATTCGACCTGGCGCTCGAGACGCAGGGTGAGATCGCGGGCCTCCCGAACTCGGCGTTCTCCGATTCCAAGCAACTGGGGCGGATTCTGGCCGAGAGCCCGGTCTGCCAGGAATGCATCGTGCGGCAACTGTTCCGCTATGCGTACGGCCGTCCGGAGACCGGTTCGGACCAGGAAACCATTCGCCAGCTTTTTGGGCGGTTCCGGGACGCCGGCTTCCACTTCAAAGATTTGTTGATTGCCCTGGTCGAATCCCCCGAATTCTTGCGTGGATATGATAATAATAGAGATCGGGTGACCCAGGCCCGAGGCGCTGACACCGGCTCTAGGGGTTCTGTCAGGAGATAGCGATGCAGCTCAGCCGACGCAGGTTCTTGCGAGGAGTAAGCCTGACCGGGGCCATGGTCCGGGTCGGACTTCCGCCGCTCGCGGCAATGTTCAATTCGAACGGCACAGCGTACGCGGCGGCGACGAATACCGCGAAAGGTCCGATCGAATCCCGGTTCCTCGTCTGGTTCAACGGGAATGGAATTCCGGAACGATACTGGATTCCGACCGAGACCGGCTCGGATTATGAGCTGACGCCGTGTCTCGCTCCTCTGAAGTCGGTACGGGACTATGTCCACGTCATCAGCGGGATTGACAACGTGGCGGCCAAGCTCGCCGGACAGGGCAACGGGCATTTCAACGCGATCTGCGGATTGATGACCGGCACCACTTTTACCGGCCGAGGCGCCGGAGGCCCTTCGATTGACCAGATCCTGGCGGCAAAGATCGGCGCCAAGACGCGGTTCCATTCCCTTCAGATTGGAGTCGCCCGCGAGTCTCATGGCGAGCTCACGCATCGCAACATGAGCTGGGCCGGGTTCGAGCGCGCACTGCCGCCGGAGATGATTCCGCATGCCTTGTTTGACCGGCTGTTCGGGGTAAGGAATGAAAGTTGGGTGGGGCGCAAGAAGAGCGTTCTGGACCTGGTGCAGCAGGATGTCGCCGCGGTCGAGCCGGTGCTCGGCCAGGCGGACCGGCAGCGTCTCGAGGAGCACCTGACGTCGGTGCGGGATCTCGAGAGGGCCATCGCCAGCCTGCCTCCGGACTACGGAAAGCACGTGAAGGAGCCCGAGGATATCACCGACTTGACGGACTATCCGCGCATCGCGAAGATTCAGTCCGATCTCGCGGTCCACGCCTTTGCTTCCGGACAAACGCGGGTGGCGTCCTACATGCTGACCAAGTGTCAAAGCCTGACCCGCTTCCCGTGGCTGGGACTTTCCGGCAACCGGCATCACGATTACACGCACAACAACGCTGGATCGCCGGAGCAACAACGCATCCTGCGCGACATCTGCCGTTGGCACGTCGAGGAGTTTGCCTACCTGCTGGAGCGGATGAGATCGATACCGGAGGGGGACGGCAACCTGCTTGACCACACCTGCTGTGTGTACGTTCACGAGCACGCGGAGGCCAATCCGCACAAGTGCAACGGTTTGGCCATTCTGCTCGCCGGCGGCGGGATGAAGGGTGGCCTGCATACCAAGTCCCACAATTCGATCGGCGACGTCTACCTGACGATTACGGAAGAAATCCTGAAAACGCCGCTCGGCAAGGAATTCCCAACCGCCGAAGAGAAGATGAGCGCGATCGTCTGAGTCCCGTCAATCGAGAAACTCAAGCATTCTGATTTCCAGGTGAGCACTTGGGGGGAGAGTAGTGTGGCCGCAGCCGCAATCAACGGCAGCGGAAAGGAACGCCTCGGTTCCCCTCGTCGCTCCGAGGGTGTCAACATGTCGATGCTCGATATCTTGCGGCTCAAATTGCCTCTGTTGCTGTTGCTCGGCGCTGGGTTGCTGAACGGTCAGGCGGACCCCAGATATCTGGCGCCCGTTCTGGCTGAGGGAATCCAGGCGCCAGAGGTGGCTGAATTCCAATTGCGCCAGTATCTGAGCGCCCGAGTTCCCCCCCTCCCAGTCCCACGGAGCGCGGCGCAGTGGCAGGCCGAGGCAGTGCGGCTCCGCAAACACCTGCTGGACGATGTCGTCTACCACGGCTGGCCGAGGGCCTGGGTGGACGCTCCACCCAAAGCGGAGGACCTTGGTCTCATCGACGTGCCTGCGGGCCGGGGCTATCGCATGCGCAAGATCCGCTATGAGATCGTCCCGGGACTTCGGTCTACGGCCATTCTCTACGAACCGGAGAATCTCAGCGGCAAAGCGCCGGCGATCCTCAATGCGAACGGGCACTTTAATCCGGCCGGCAAGGCGATCGAGTGGCAGCAGAAGCGATGTATCAACTACGCCAAGCGCGGCATGCTGGCGCTGAACGTGGAATGGATCGGTTTTGGAGAACTCCAGGGGCCCGAGAACCACCACGATTTCGGCCCCCATCTCGACCTGGCGGGCGCCAACGGAGTGGGGCTGTTCTATCTGGCCATGAGGAAGGCGCTCGATTACCTGTACAGCCATCCCCACACCGACACCAGCCGCGTCGGCATGACGGGGCTTTCGGGCGGGGGCTGGCAGAGCATCGTACTGGGTGCGCTCGATGAAAGGATCACGGTGCTGGTCGCGGTCGCCGGCTACGGTTCGCTCGAATCTAACATCGTCCACCCGAAGGACACATCCGAAATCGAAGAGGACGCCACGGATTTCCGGGCGGGTCAGGACTACACCCATCTCACCGCCATGCGCGCGCCGCGGCCGACCCTCCTGATTTACAACGCCCTGGACGACTGCTGCTTCCGCGCTCCGATGAACAAGCCTGTTCTGTATGATGCGCTCCAGCCGTTCTTCCGGCTCTTCGACAAGGCGGAGGTCTTTGGCTGGCATGAGAACACTGACCCTGGCACACACAACTACCAGCGCGACAACCGCGAACAGTCTTATGAATTCTTCAGCAGGCACTTTCATCTGCCGGTGGCGAAAAGTGAGATACCCGTCGACGGGGAGATCCTGGGCGTGAAAGAACTGACGGTGGGGGTCCCCGAGTACAATCTCACCATGCTGGGCCTTGCCCGGAAGCTGGCGGGTGAGATCCGGCGCTCGCCAGGGTCGCCCGAATCGCACGGGGCCGAGTTGCGCCAGACCGTGCGATACAAACCGCTGACCGTCCGCCAGGCGTGGATGGTGAGCAACACCAGGAACCTGGGCGTGGAGACGCACTCGTACCGCCTGGGCATGGATGATGGCCTCAGCGCGACCGCGGTCTGGCTCAAAGCGATCGCTAGCCCCGGGGACTCGCCGATCACGGTGATGCTCCACGACGGGGGCAAGAAGGAATTGAAAGAAGAGGTGGCCGACCGCGTAAATCGGGGGGAGCAGGTCCTGGCCCTCGACCTGCTGTTCACCGGCGACGCCGCCCCGCAGAAGCCCGCGGATTACGCCCTGATGCTCGCCTCGACCGGAGAGCGCCCCATCGGCATCGAGTCGGGCCAACTGATCGCGGCGAGCGCATGGTTGCGCCAAAAGTCCGGCGCGCGGCAGGTCCG
>JBGOUJ010000701.1:0-3854 GCA_041477005.1 Terriglobia bacterium
GGTGTCCCTGCACTCGCCGCCGGCAGTTGCGGCAGCGGCCCACAGCGATATCGAAACGGCGCACTACGGTCCGCCGGACAATCTCTTCCTGATACTGTGTTGCGCAGCTTTCCGGTTCCACGCCACCGCCGCAATGCGGGCAGTGCTCTGGCAATGGAACCGTGATTCGTTCATCCACGCGCGCCGGGACGGGACGGCACGACTGTCGGCCATAGCGGCGGCCCGGTTTGCGGCCTGGCCGCTGCGGGTCGGCTTTTGGTGTGCCCCGCGAATGCGGTGCGGCCTGGCGTTTGCTGGCGCGCAACGCGGCTTCCAGTTGCCGGCGCAGACGCTCCGTTTCCTGCTTCAGGCGCTCGTTCTCTTTGCGCAGCCTGTCATTTTCCTGCTGCACCCGATCCAGTTCGCGTTTCGGGACAAACTCGATGCTTTCAGGCTGCCTCTCTCCAGCGGGCTGGCCAACCGGTTTCATCCAACCCTACGGTAATCGAAGCCGCCCTTTTTGTCCAGCAAAATCTCCGGATGGCTGATTTCAGGGGTCTCTCAGGCTGGTAAACAAATACGGTAAGCCATCCTCCGGCCAAGGGAGATGAGGTCGAAGGAAAGGTTCTCGCGTATCTGATCGAGGAAAAGAACGGCCAGGCGCTGATCGAAATACCAGGGGAACCGGTGGTCGGTGGATTGAGGACATGGGTCCCGAAGACAGAACTCGCCTCGGCAGTTGATATTAAATGATCCTGAGTGACGACGGCATCAGAAGGGCATTGGTAGATGGTACTCTGGAGATTCTTCCAACTCCCACGGAGCTGCAGTACAACACCTCGGCCGTCGACCTGTTCTTAGGCGATGAATTTTACATGTGGGATGAGAAGCTAAGGCTACAAGGCTTCTCGCCGACCCTAGATCTTTCCGTACAAGACTTCAAGAAAACTGCGGATCATTTTCTGGTCCCGCTCAAGAAGGAGGGCGATGGATCGGTGATGTTCCCTCCGTATCGTGATCATCCATGGCACATTCTCGCAATTACGCGTGAACGGATCCATCTACGCAGGAATTCCAGACTCGCGGCGCGGGCCGAGGGCCGAAGTTCACTCGCACGTATTGGTTTGGTTGTTCACCTCACGGCTCCGACCATACACGCCGGATGGAACGGCAAGATCACACTGGAGATGATCAACTTCAGCCCGTTCCATCTAAAGCTCGTCCCTCAAACGACACGTGTTTGTCAGTTGATCGTGGAGATGTTGGAATCTGAACCCTCACCCGCACCCACTCCATCCTTCCAAGGACAAACGCTTCCTTCGGGCGAGAAGATAACCAACTCGTAGGTCTTTATCCATGCTTCGTCAATGGCCTTCATAGCTGACCGTTCGTCACAGTTTTCGCAGCACCGCTCGTCGTTGGCTCCGAAATTCGCACGACCAGAGCTATGCTCCGTCCTCCTTTCCGCCCCTCTCGTCGATCGGCTTCACCGCGCTGGCTTATCTGCGTTCCTCTGCGGTTCCATATCAGGTCTTCGGGTACTCCCAAGGCCCCCGATACGCCCGCTGCAGCAGCTTGTTCGCCTCGGGGTCGCCCACGATCCGCTCTTTGGCCCCGTCCCACTCGACACTCCGCCCCAGCTTCAGCGACAGCATCCCCAGCAGCGCCATGTTGGTCGAGCGGTGGCCGATCTCGATGTCGGTGGCGGACCGCCGGCGTGCCTGGATGCTCTCCAGAAAATCGGCGAACAGGTCCCGAATGTCCTGATCGTCGGGCTGGTTGAGCTTGGCGTCTTCGTGCACCGCCGGCTTGTTCTTGTTGGCCGGATAAAACGTCCACCCATCCTGCCACCCCATGTGGAACGTCCCCTCGGTCCCGTAAAAATAGCACCCCACGTTCGCCTTCTCGGCGTTGTTGGCCGCGTAATACCGGTGCTCCCACTCGGCCGTGAAGCTCTCGAACTGGAAGCTTGCCACCTGCGTGTCGGGCGCGTCGGTGTTGTCCCGCCGGATCCACCGTCCTCCGGTTGAAAAAACCCTCTTCGGATATTTCTCCTCCGTCCACCACAGGATCTGGTCCATCCAGTGGACGCCCCAGTCGCCAAGCTGCCCGTTAGCGTAATCCAGGTACTGCCGAAATCCCTTCGGATGGATGGTCTTGTTGAACGGCCGGAGCGGCGCCGGCCCGCACCACATGTCCCAATCCATTCCCGCCGGCGGATCCGAATCCGGGGTCCTTTGCCCCGGCCCGCCCGCATAGTGCACAAAGGCCCGCACCATCCCGATGTGGCCCGCCTTGCCGGACTTCAAGAACTCCATCCCCGAGCGGTGGTGCGGCGCGATGTGCCTCCACAGCCCCGCCTGCACCACCCGGTCGTTCGCCCGCGCCGCCTTCACCATCGCCAGCCCCTCCAGGATGGTATGGCTGATGGGCTTCTCGACGTAAACGTGCGCCCCGGCGTTCACGGCCGCGATCGTCGCCAGCGGATGCCAGTGGTCGGGCGTCGCCACGATGGCGATTTCCGGCTTCTCTTTGGCCAGAAGCTCGCGGAAATCCTTGTACTTCCTGGGCTGATCGCCCGAGAGCTTCTCGACCTTCTCCGCCGCCGGGTTCAACTGGCTCGGGTCCACGTCGCACATACCGACGACCTTGCATTCCCCCGACTCCATCGCCACGTTGAGGATGTTCATCCCCCACCAGCCGGCGCCGATCAGTGCCGTCCGGTACTTGCCTCCCGCGCGCGCCCCGAAAATCGGCGCGGCAAACGAGCCTGCCAGAAACGTTCTGCGGTTCACAGTCATGGCATTCCACTCCCGGCGCTATAATACTGCATTCGGCTCCCTGCCGCCCACCACTGCTATGTGCGCCGCCCGGCTTTTTGCCCTCTTTCCGCTCTACCTGGCCGTGCTGCCGGCCCAGTCCAGCGTCCCCAAGTCCGCCGCCGTCTTCGACCCCTCCGCTCTCGACGCCAGCGTCTCGCCCTGCGAGGACTTCTACCAGTACGCCTGCGGCGCGTGGCTGAAGGACAACCCCATCCCTCCCGACCAGTCCTCCTGGGGCCGGGAGAGCGAGCTGGTGGAGCGCAATCGGGAGATCCTTCGCGACATCCTGGAGAAGGCCTCCGCCGATAATCCAGCGCGAAGCCCCGCCGCGCAAAAGATCGGCGACTACTACGCTTCCTGTATGGATGAGAAGGCGATCGAGGCTAAGGGCGTGGCTGCTCTCAAGCCCGAGCTCGACCGCATTGCGGCCATCCCCAACAAGGCCGCGCTCCCTCCTTACGTCGCCCGGCTCCACACGCTCGGCGGCAACGCCTTGTTTCGCTTCGACTCCACCCAGGACTTCAAGGATTCCACCCAGGTTATCGCCGAGGCGGATCAGGGTGGGCTCGGCCTGCCCGACCGCGACTACTACCTCAAGCCGGACCCCAAATCGGTCGAAACACGCCAGCAGTACGTGGCCCATGTCCGGAAGATGTTCGAGCTGCTGGGCTTCGCTCCGGAGAAGGCCGCCGCCCAAGCCCGCGTCGTCATGGACATCGAAACCGCCCTGGCCAAAGCGTCGCTCGACCTCGTCTCCCGCCGCGACCCGGTCAAGGTCTATCACCGCCTCAGCACCAGGGAGTTCACGGCGCTGGCCCCTTCATTCGCCTGGCCCAAGTATCTCCAGGGCGCCGGCGTCCCGCCGGTGAAGAGCCTCAACGTCGCCGTCCCCGATTTTTTCCGGGGGCTCGAAACCCTCCTGCAGTCCACCAGCCTAGTGTAGTGTCCAATAAATAACTGGGCAACTCATTTCTTCGCCTTTCTCTTGCGTGGCAGAGTACAGCCGGGCTGAATCTTTTCCAGAGTTTGCCGACAGCGCGACAGTTTTTTGAC
>JBGOUJ010000702.1:0-3846 GCA_041477005.1 Terriglobia bacterium
ACTTCTCTCTCAAGTGCTGGAATTCCGGCCGCGGGTGGTCTCGGTCTCGACCGCCGAAGCAGCGGAGCGGCTGGAGCGGCTGCTCGCCGGGCAAGACGGCGCGAGCCGCCCGCAAGTGCTCTACGGGCCGGCGGGGAACCTGGCAGTGGCCGTGGCCGATGAAGTCGATACAGTCGTTTCCGCGGTCGTGGGCGTGGCCGGTCTCGAAGCCACTTACGAAGCGGTGCGGCGGGGCAAACGGGTGGCGCTCGCCAACAAGGAAGTGCTGGTGGCGGCCGGGGAGCTGGTCATGGCGGCGGCCGAGCGCTCCGGGGCCTTGCTGCTGCCGGTCGATAGCGAGCACAACGGCATGCACCAGTGCCTGCGCGGCATCGAGCGGCGGCACGAGGTGCGGCGCCTGATCCTGACCGCATCCGGCGGCCCGTTCCGCAACACCCCCCGCCACGCCCTGGCCGGCGTGACCCCCGCCCAGGCCTTGCGCCATCCCACCTGGAACATGGGCCGCCGTATCACCATCAACTCCGCCACGCTGATGAATAAGGGTTTCGAGGTGATCGAGGCCTGCCGGCTGTTCGGCTTCCGGCCGGACCAGGTGGACGTGGTGATCCATCCCCAGTCGACCGTCCACGCCCTGGTCGAGCTGCAGGACGGCTCGGTGATCGCCCAGCTTGGGGTCACCGATATGAAAATGCCCATCCAGTATGCCCTCTACTATCCGGAGCGCCGGGCCTGCCCGGAAAGCAGGCGACTGGATTGGAAAACTGTGCGACAATGGGAATTCGAGCCTCCGGACCGGGAGAAGTTCCCGGCGCTGGGCCTTGCCTATAGCTCGCTCGAAATGGGAGGCTCGGCGGGCTGCACGTTGAACGCTGCCGACGAAGTCGCCGTCGCCGCGTTCCTGGACGGGCAGATCGGCTTTCCCGATATGGCCGAGGTCGTCGCCGGAACTTTGGCGAGCATGCCCGTGCGGCGGCCGGAATCCATCGCCGAAGTCCTCGAGATCGATCGAGCATCCCGGGATCGCGCGCGACAGATTCTCGGTCAAGTGGCACAGGCTTCCGCCTGCCGGTCGCAAGCGACGGTGTAACGGGTGAACGAATGCTTATCCTGCAAGACGTCGCAGCGGTCATCTTTGTCCTCGGCGTAATGATCCTGATCCACGAGCTGGGGCACTTCCTCGCAGCCAAACATTTTGACGTTCGCGTGGAGGCTTTCAGCTTCGGCTTCGGGCCGCGGCTGCTCGGCAAGAAATGGGGCGAGACCGATTACCGCGTCTGCGCTCTGCCGCTCGGCGGCTACGTGAAGATGTCCGGTGAGCAGCCCGGCGACGAGCACACCAACGATCCCCGCGAGTTTTCGAGCAAGCCCCGATGGCAGCGGCTCATCATCGCGGCCATGGGGCCGGCCATGAACGTGGTGCTGGCGGTGGGCCTGCTGGTGGGGCTTTACATGGTCCGCTACGAGCGGCTGGCGTATCTGGATCAGTCGCCCGTTTTGGGCGACGTGGATACCAATTCTCCGGCCTCCCAAGTCGGCCTGCAAGAAGGCGACCGCATCGTCTGGATCAACGGCAAGCAGAATCCCAATTGGGAAGACGTAAACATGCAGGTGCTGGCCAGCGCCGGCCAGCCCGTGAGCCTGCGCGTCGACCGCAATGGCAAGCCGTTTGACGCCTCCCTGACACCCACCGCCGACCCCAGCTCGGGCATGGGCTACACCGGTTGGACCGAGCGCGTCCCCGTCCAGTTAGTCGACCTGCTCCCCGGTCTGCCGGCGGAGAAGGCGGGGTTGAAGACCGGTGACGTGTTGGCAGCGGTGGACGGCCAGCCGATCTACTCCCGCCGCAAACTGCCCGAGGTCGTGCAGCGGCACCCCGGCCAGCCGGTCGTGATCGATTACCTTCGGAACGGCGTGAAGCAGAGCGCCACGGTGACGCCGGTCTATCACCATTCGAACGAGGAAGGCACAGCCTGGCGGATCGGTGTGGGGTTGCTGCCGAAATACGAGAAGGTCGTCACCCGCCTTTCGCTCCCGGGCGCGCTGCGCGAGTCGATTGACCAGAACCGCAAGAGCGCCACGCTGATCATCCAATTCCTCCGCGGCATCGTCCAGCGGCGGATGTCGCCCAAGTCACTGGAAGGCCCCATCGGCATCGCCCGTCTCTCGGGCCAGGCCGCCCGCCACGGCTTCTCCGACCTGATCCTGCTGATGTCGGCCATCAGCTTGAACCTGGGTATCTTCAACTTGATGCCCATTCCGATCCTGGACGGCGGCGTCATCGTGCTGCTGCTGTTCGAGTCGCTGATCGGCCGCGACATCAGCCTGGCGGTCAAAGAGCGGATCGTCCAGGCCGGCTTCGTCTTCCTGATGCTGCTGTTCGTGTTCGTTATTTACAACGACATCGTCAAGAGCCTGGCCCGCGGGTAAGTGCGAAGTCCGCGCCAGGACACCCTCTTCGTGCTTTAGCGGCGCAGCTTTGTACGTCATCGTCCGCTGGCCCCACCCGGCTTTGACGAAATCCCTTGCCTTGGTGTAGGATTGAGCCTTACAATCGTGTACAGGGGTCAAAACATGCAACGCACTATCATTGTCGCTATTCTTGTAGTGTTTCTGGGCGCTCTGCCGTTGAGCTCCCAAACAACATCAACCGCCATTGTCGGCACGGTGCTCGATCCCAGCGGCGCCGTGGTGACGGGAGCCAAGGTCACAGTGCTGCAGGTGCAAACCGGCATCAAGCGCCAGGACGTCACCTCCGGAACCGGCGACTACAGCTTCCCGCTCCTCGATCCGGGCGATTACGCCGTGACGGTCGAGGCGGCGGGCTTCAAGACCGAAACCACCCGGGGCATCCAGCTCCAGTTGAACCTGCGAGCCCGCATCGACTTCCACCTGCAAGTCGGCACAGAGATCCAGACCGTGGAAGTCAACGCCACGGGCGCCCTGCTGAGCACCGATCAGGCGACTCTGGGCCAGGTCGTGGACACGCGGCCCATCGAGGAACTGCCGATGAACGGCCGTAACATAGCCTCGGTGGCGGTCTTGCAGCCGGGCATCCAGTACGGCGGCCGGATGGGGCTTACCAACGTCAATGGGGGCTCCGGCGGCGTGCCGGTTCCGGGCGACACCATCACCCTGAGCGCCAATGGCCAGCGCGACACCGACTTTCATGCCACGATCGACGGCGTCTCGGCCACCGAAGCACGCGTCAATACTCTCCCGTTCACTCCCTCGCCCGAAGCGATCCAGGAGTTCAAGGTGCTGGCCGGCAGCTACTCCGCCGAGTACGGGACGCACTCCGGCGCCCAGCTCACCATCGCCCTGAAATCCGGTGGCAACCAGTTCCACGGCGCCGCCTTCGAGTTCCTGCGCAATGACAAACTCGACGCCACCGACTTCTTTCAGAATTACTTCAACCCCGTGGGCAAAGCCCCCACGCCGAAAAATCAGTTGCGGCAAAACCAATACGGCGGCGTCTTCAGCGGTCCCGTGATCATCCCGAAGGTTTACAACGGCAAGGACCGGACCTTCTTCATGTTCGACTATGAGGCGCACAAGGTTCGCCAGCCCAATCAGGCCGGAACCGCCAACGTTCCCACGGCGGCTTTCGAGCAAGGGGATCTCAGCGCTCTGCTGAACCGGCGCAGCGCCGCCGGCGCCGCGCTGCCGGCCGTCCAAGTCATTGACCCGATCACGGGTACGCCATTCGCCAACAACCAGATCCCCGCCTCGCGCATTTCGCCGGTCGCCAAGAACCTGTTCCCGTTCTTTCCGGCGGCGCAGGTCGCCAACCCGGACCCGCTCAGCGGCGTCAACTACTTCGGCGTTGGCAGCACCGCCATCAACGAT
>JBGOUJ010000703.1:0-3835 GCA_041477005.1 Terriglobia bacterium
GCCCGCCCGCTGCCACCACCGGGAGACCCGGCGGCGGTTTCCCTCCATCTCCTCCCGACGAAGGCGTCCCACCCTCAGCCCCCTGCGTGGATGCAACCCGGAAGGGGAGTGGACCGGAGTTGGCGCGGCCGGCGATGAGCCCGCTGCGCCGACGCCCTCCACCGGCAGGAAGACCGCAGGATCATAACGGCGACCTCCGAGCCGCTTACCTCTTGCCCCTCCCTGCGATCATAGAGGCAGAGGATGTAGAAGCCCGGTCGCCCCAGCCCTGGGGCCGTGCGCACATGTTTTTTTACACAAACGAAACCAATTCGGCTAATGGAATCAAGCACTTGTGTTCCTGCGCCGCAAGGCCAGGGAATTGAGGAATTGAGAAGTGGAGGAATTGAGAAAGGAAGACATCCCCGCGCCCCGGCGTCTTCCTTTCTCAATTTCTCAATTCCTCCATTTCTCAATTCCTCCCCCTCCGACTGGAGTTCTAAATGAGTACTGCCACGTTCGCCCGAGCGGCCAAGTTCACCGTCGCCGCCGCCCTGACCCTGCTGGCTGCGGTTCGCGCCCCCGCCGAGAAGCTCCCCGGCGCCTATTTCCGGCTGATGGAAGCCGGCGCCGCCCAGATCGAGCAGCACCTGAACGCGCACCCGAATGCCGATCTGGCAGCGATCGAATCGCCGGAGCGAGGCAGCTCTCCCGGCAGTTCTCCCGGCAGCTCTCCCCGAAGAGACTGGCGGCATTTCCCCTACGGCATCCTGGCCCCGGCCGTGCTCTACGCCAAGCGCCACGCCGACAATCCCCGCTACCACGACCCGAAGATGCTGTCCCTGACCCTGCGGCTGGGCGATCTCTTCGCCGCCGAGAACGAGAAAGGCCGTTTCACGCCGCGCCTCGATAGCGATTGGGACACCTACGTCTGGCTCGAAGCCTACCGGCTGCTCGATGGCGAGCTCGGCGCCGACCGCCGGGCCCGCTGGCGCCGCGCCATCGAGGAGAACATCGCGCCCCTCGTGCCGGACGCGACCGAGCGCCTCGATTTTCCCTGGTACCAGTCCCCCTTCATCGGCACCTCGCCCAATCACTACAGCCAGTGGGCCCAGTTGCTCTACCTGGCCGGAGAGGTGTTCGGCAAGCCGGAGTGGGTGAAGCTGGGCGCCCAGATCCTCCACCGCTTCGCCGCCGTGGAGCAGTCTCCCGACGGCTACTGGGGCGAGCACAACAGCTCCGGCCCGACCATCGGCTACGACCATCTCACCCTCTCCACCGTGGCGTTCTACTGGGAGCACAGCAAGGACCCCGACGCGTTGCAGGCCCTGCGGCGCTCCACCGACTTCCACAAGTACTTCACCTATCCCGACGGCAACCCCGTCGAGTTGCTCAACGACCGGAACCGCTATTGGCGGGTCAGCCCCTGGGCTCAATTCGGCTTCTCCAACTTCCCCGACGGCCGCCGTTACGCCGAGTTCCTCACCGGCTTTTTCCACCCCGACCGGCTGGGCATGGAAGCGATCGGACGGCTCTCGCAGGACGCCTTGTATTATCACGAGGGGCCGACCGCCCCCATTCCCCAGGACGAGCCCCGCTACTCCCGCCAACTGAGCATCCCGGCGGGCATCCGCAAGACGGGGCCGTGGGTGGTGTGTCTTTCAGGCATCATCAGCACCCAGGCAGTCAACAGCCGCTACTACCTCGACCGCCAAAGCAGCCTGAGCGTCTTTCACGAAAAGCTCGGCCTGATCGTCAGCGGGGCGAACTCCAAGCGCCAGCCCGAGCTGGCCACGTTCTGGGAAAAGTTCGGCGGCAATGTCTATCACATGCCGCTGAGCAGCCGGCTCCAGATGAGCGACCAACGAGACCGCGTCTCGCTTTCGTACAACACCTTCTTCAGCGATCTCTACGTGACCCCTCCTTCGGACCGCGAGCTGGAGTTCCGATTCGTCATCAACGGCAAGGGCACGCCGCCCGAGGAAGCGCGAGCGACGCTCCAGCTTTGCCTGAAGGCCGGCGAGACGCTCGAAACCGGGGCCGGCAAGAAGATCGTGATCGGGAAAGAGCGGATCGAGCTGGATCCCGAGGCGATCGGCGGCTGGATCCGCCACGCTGGCTGGACTTTGAAGGTAGATCCGTCGGCCCGGCTCGTGTGGCCCGTCTACCCGCACAACCCATACGCCGACACTCCGGAGACGACGCTCGATCATGCCGTGGGCGCGCTCTCCGTGCCGCTCCGGCTGAAAGCCCGGCCGGGCCACTACGTCCGCCCCAACGAGCAGGAAATCTCTTTCACGCTGGCGGCCAACTGAACCCTCATGAAAGACAAAGCTGATAGGCGGACTCGCCGCGAGTTCCTCACCCAATCCGGTCGCCTCGCCGGCGCTCTGGCGCTTTCCCAAGCGCGAGCCGCCCCTAGAGCCTACCACGAGGACCTGCCGGACATGCTGCTCTCCCATCTGGCGCGTAAGCTCAACGCGCTGTCGGACAAATGGGACCAGGAGCGCGCCCGTATCCGGACGCCGTCCGCGATCGAAGCGCGGAATCGCTTGGTTCGCCAAAAATTCCTCGAGATGCTGGGCGCCTTCCCGGAGCCTACGCCTCTCAACCCGGTGGTTGTGAAGACCCTCGACCGCGATGGCTATCGGGTCGAGAACGTGATGTTCGAGAGCCGGCCCAACTTCTGGGTCACCGCCAACCTCTACGTCCCAGCCGGCGCGGGGCCGTTCCCGGGGATCCTCTCTCCCTGCGGCCACGAGTGGGACGGGCGCATGTATCGTCTCTTTCAGCTCACCTATCTCGATCTGGTCAAGAGCGGCTTCGTGGTGCTCGGCTACGACCCGATCGGGCAGGGCGAGCGACGGAACTATTGGAACCCGCAGACCGACCGGTCCGAGATCGGCGGCTCGGTGACGTGGGAGCATTCGCTGCCCGGCCAGCTTCTGCTGCTGCTCGGCGAAAACTTGACGCAATACCGCGTCTGGGACGGCATGCGCGCCCTCGATTATCTGCTGAGCCGGCCCGAGGTGGACCGCGAGCGAATCGGCTGCACCGGCCAATCCGGCGGCGGAACCTTCACGATCTTCCTGAGCGCCCTCGACCACCGGATTCGCTGCGCGGCCGCCCACGAAGGCGGTACGCACCGTCGCTGGCCCGTCCGGATCCGGCCCGAAACGATCCTCGATCCGCCCGACGTGGAGCAGAATCTTTTCCCGGCCGCCCTCTACGGCGTCGATATGACTGATATACACGCGGCCATCGCCCCGCGCCCGCTGCTGGCCACGATCGAGAGCTACTCGCCCGGCTTTCAGGAAGCGGCCGGCCAGATCCGGCAGCGCTACGAGCAGCTCGGCGTGCCCGAGAAATTCGCTGTCGAAGAGGCCGCCGATCCGCACGCCATGACCATGAAGCTGCGCCTGGCCACGACCAACTGGTTCTGCCGCTGGTTCTACAACCGCCCGGGGCCGGCGCGCGAGCTCGATCTGCAGATCGAGCCCCGCGAGCGGCTCTACTGCACCCCCACTGGGTCGGTGCGCTACTCGCAGCAAGGCGAAACGTTTCTTTCGGTGATTCAGAAAAAGCAGGCGCAGTTGCCGCCCCACCCGGAGGCGCCCGCCGGCGCCGCCGAGATCCGCAAGCTGCTCCGCTTCGAGAGATCTGATCATCCGCTCCAGCCGCGGCCCCTCGCGACCACTCCCCGCCGGGGCTATCGGGTGGAAAAGCTCGAGTTCCTGTCCGAGCCCGGCATCTACATTCCGGCCTGGGTATTCGTCCCCGATGCCCGCACTTCGAGCCGCGCGATCCTCTACGTCAGCGATCGAGGCGCGCGGGTGGACGGCATGGAGTTCGGCCC
>JBGOUJ010000704.1:0-3822 GCA_041477005.1 Terriglobia bacterium
CTCGCGCCTCGCTGGGAATGCGACGTGGACGCCCTCGCCCGGGCCATGGTCCGGCTGGCTGAGGATGGGCGCCTGCGGCAGGGGCTCACCTGCGGGAGTCCCGGCGCCTGGGAGGAGCGGCAAGAGCAGTTTGTGGCCTCGGTTCTTTCCGCTGTCGCGGGAAACGGCTAGCCCGGGATCTGTCCACGGAGAAATAGACAACCGGAACATCCCGATGCGGCGCCAGATCTTCCCACCTCAGGACCCAGCCGCGGACCATCAGGATGTCGTAGTTGTCGGCCTCTCTGCACAACTCCACGCCGGTTTTCGAGAGTCCCTTCTTCAGGCGGTCGGAGTCCTTGGCGCTGACCACTGCCCGCCCGCGCCAGCGCCGCAGCGGAGCCGCACCATCTGCGAGGTTGCGGCGTTCACGACTTAACGCTTGCGGCCCTTCGGTTTGGCCGGCGCTGTCTTTGCCGTGGGCTTAGGGCGGCGCGCTGGCCCCGTCGTTGCCGTTGGCAGGCGGCGCGACGGCCCCGGCGTTGCTGTGGGCACGCGGCGCGCTGGCCCGGTCGTTGCTGTGGGCAGGCGGCGCGACGGTCCGGTTGTTGCCCTGGGCAAGCGGCGCGGAGGCGCTGGGGTCGCCTTAGGTGGCATCGGCGCGCGAGGTGGATTTTTCTTCTTCTGTGCCATATCGAATCCTCATTTCTGGTCCGGCTGTGTTGTCGGTCGTGCTGTTACCAGTTCACATCAAATCTGTCAAAAAACCAGGCGTCATCGCGGCGGCGTCGGCCGGCGAGGTCGGCTCTCCGGGAGGGGAAATCGCTTTCGATGGTCAGCGCCACGGCTGGGCCGAAGCCTTCGTACTCCCGCAGGGCTTCCACTACCTGCGAGATCCGCTGGGGATTGAAGTGCAGAAACGCCAGGCGCAGCTTGTTGGTCAGCACCCAGCTCCATTCGACCGTGTAGCTGTGAAACTCCTGGAAATAATGGGCCACGTCAACCTGCGGCGTCAGCCACAGCTCGTAACCGAGCAACCACAGCCGCAGGCTGAATTCGTTGTCCTCCGAGCCCCAGCCCACCATGCCGTCGTCGAAGCCGCCCGTGGCTTTGAAGACGTCGCGACGCATGGCCCAGAAGGCGCCGGGCAGGAGCGGCACCCGGTAAGGAGCAGACCCTTGCGGATCCATCCATTCGACATCCAGATCGGGGCCTCTCAAGCGCTCCCCGAATCCCTTGCACTCGAGATCGTTAAGGTCGGAGATCACGGGCGCCACAGCGCCGGCCGCAGGATTCTCCAGCACCTTAAGCATAGGCTTCCACCAGCCCGGCTGCATGGTCATGTGGGCGTCGGAAAACACGATCACATCGCCGCGGGCGTGACGGCCGCCGTAATTGCGGGCTTTGGCTACGCCCAGGCGGTTCGAGCGGAGCAGCCGAACCGGTTTCTTCGGCGAAGCGAGAAAATCGGTAGAGCCGTCGTCGGAGCCATCGTCCACCACCAGAATCTCACCGCCGGGCGGCAGGGTAGCCTGAAAGCTCTCCACGGTCCCTCGCAAACGAGGGCCTTCGTTGAGCGTCACTATCACCGCGCTGATCTTCGGCGCAGACGGGAGTGCTGGCACAGCAGTCAATCTCCGGGCGGCGTATGCTAACATACCTGGGCTGTCATTGCAATTCCAAGACCTATTTTTCTGTTTTTGGGGAGCGCGAGGCGCCCGTGGCCCGTTTTTCAACCCGCCGCAAGCCGGAGCTGGTTTCCTGTATCCTTGCTACCCGCAACCGCCCTCGCTTCTTCCGCCAGGCGCTCCGATGCTTTCTTAGCCAGACCTATCGCCACTCCGAGCTGATCGTGGTTGATGACAGCGAGCGGCCGGTGCGGGAACTCTGCTCGGGCCTGGACCGCGTACGCTACGTCCGGCTAACTCGCCCCACCCCGACCGGCACCAAGCTCAACATGGGCATCGAGCACGCGCACGGCGAGATCCTCCAAAAATTCGATGACGACGATTACTACCACCCGGGCTTTCTCCAGCTCGCGGTCCGCCGCTTGCCGGCGCGGAATCGCCAAACCACCCTGGTCGCCTGGGACTGCTTCCTGATCTTTATGGCCGGGGAGAAACAGCCGCGCTTCTCCGGCCACGGCTGGACCGTCGGGGCCACCCTCTGTTTCGCGCGGGAGCTATGGAAGCGCCTGCCTTTTCGCGACATACCGAGCTCGGTCGATAGCTGCTTCCTGATCGATCACGACCCGGCCATCGTGCGCGTCTGCGCGCCGGAGCGCCTGATGGTGGTGCGGCATGGCGGCAACACCTGGAACCTGATGCATCACGGCGAATCGGCTGACGCGTACCTGGGCAGCCTGCCCGTGTATAAGCGACCGTTGGAAGCTCTGGTGGATCCGGCAGCCTGCGCGTTTTATCGTTCCCTGCGGGCGCGCCGGCGCGCCTGATTCACTGCTGGGCCGCCCCTTCCCTCATCCAGACGTTGCCGGTGATCTCGGCCATCGCGAAGACCAGCCGGTCGTTCCCGAGGCAAAGTCCGATGCCGGCCGGGCTGCCTCCCACGCCGATCAGGGACCGGCGGGCGTGGTGGAAATGCTGGACCGCGAACGGCCCTCCAACCGGCCGCTTGGCAGATCGCTCGAGGCGCTGCGCCCAGACGCAGCGGAACCCATCGCGGTCCGAAAGAAAGTAGATCGAGTTGCCGTCGGGCGACCAACTCACCTCCCGGTCGGCGGTGGACCCGTCGGTCGCGGCGATCCAATCCTTTTCCGCGGCCACCGTCCCACGCCGGTATGGGGCGATGAAGATTTGACGGTTCACCGGGCTGGTCGTCCGGGCATGAAAGCCGATCCACCGCTCATCGGGCGAGAAGCGGCCCAGAAACAGCAGGTACCCGGGGTGGTCACGGCTTTCCACTGCGGTCACGCGGCGGCGAGAAGCGAGATCGAGCACATCCAGCGCGGGCCTGCCGACGGACTCCAGCAGCAGCTCTCGGCCGTCCCCGGACAGGTCGCAGATAGGGCCGCAGTCCTCGTTGCAGATCTTTTCCGCAGCGCCGCCGCGCGCACTGATCGCATAGATCACCGGCCGGTTGTCTTCCTTCTCCCAGTAGAGCACCCGAGAGCCGTCGCGGCTGATTCTCGGCAGGATGCCACTGAAGCGGCTCGTTACCAGGACGGAATCTTTGTCGGTCATCAAATCGCGAAGCCGGACGGTCGAGGGCCCCGAGGTGGAGGAAACGTAAGCAATCTTGTTGCCGTCGGCGGATACAGTCGGGTAGGCATCGACGGAGACGCCTTGCGTCAACCGCTGTAAAGGACCTGTGACCCGAGCCTGATTGCCGTCGATCGGCAGGCTCCAGAGATCCACATTGAGCGTGAGGCTGGCAAAGGCGACGCGCAGGCGGTCGCCGGGGCCGGCTGCCAGCGCGGGTTCCACCTCTACGCCGGCGCCGAACGTCAGCCGTTGGGCGTTTCCGGTGACCTGCCAATTCCGGGGTGAGAACTGGACCTGCCACAGGTTCGTGCTATCTCCGAGAGTCGCGGCAAACAGGACGTGTTCGCCGTCGGTGGTGACCGCACCCGGAACGATCGCGTACTCGCCGGGCCGAGGCCGCAGGCCCTGGGTGCGGAACGGATCGAGCGCCCCGGTTTTTACCGCTGTGCCGCCGTCGACCGGGGCCACCCACCAGTCCACACCGCTGGCGCTGAAATCCGGCTTCACTGCTCGCGTGCCGAGAAAGAGCAGGTGCTTCCCGTCCGGCATCCAGATCGCGTGGCGGATATTGGCGAACTCCGGGTGGAACTGCCGGGGCTCGCCCCCGTTTGCCGGGATCACA
>JBGOUJ010000705.1:0-3793 GCA_041477005.1 Terriglobia bacterium
CGAGCGCGTGATCCGGCTTACGAGCTCGGCGTCCAGGATCCGCTACGTTCCCTACGACGAAGCTTACGAAAGCGGCTTCGAGGATATGGGCCGCCGCGAGCCGGACATCGCCAAGGTCGTAGCGCTGACCGGCTACCGTCCCCGAGTGGATCTGGACGAAGCGCTGCGGCGGACCATCACCTGGTTCGGCGAGCGCCGGGGCGAGGACCAGCAGAGGCAATTGAAGCTGGCCGGAGCGCCCTCGGGGGCGCCATCCGGGACTCTCTCCGGACCCGGATGACGGCGTCCTCGCCCGACATCTCCGTCGTCGTCCCCCTGCGCCACGCCCGCGAGACCGCCGTACGGACCCTTCGCGCGCTCCTCGACCAGTGCCGGGCGCACGAGGCCGAGATCATTGCCGTAGTCTCGACCGGGGACGCGACGCGAGAGGTGTTGGGCCAGCTCGAATCGGAGGCCCGGCTCCGGGTGATCGAGATGGCCGGACGCCGGTCGGTTCCGCAGCTCCGCGGCGAGGGAGTGCGGGCGGCCCGCGGCCGGCTGGTGGCCATCACCGAGGATCACTGCTTGTTTTCGCCGGGCTGGGTCGACGGGCTCATCGAGGCCCATCGCGGTCGCGATGCGGCGGCGGTCGGCGGCCCGGTCGAGAACGGCCGCACGGCGAGCGCCCTCGATTGGGCCATCTATTTTTCCCGCTATGCCGGCTCCATGCCGCCGCTGCCGCGCGGGGCTGCGCGGGCGCTCCCGGGCAACAACGCCTGCTACAAGCGCGAGGTCCTGGAAGGGCTGGCCGCGCTCTACGCCGAAGGCTTCTGGGAAAACGACGTCAACCGGGAGCTGCTGGCGCGAGGCTACGTGCTGTGGCTCGAGCCGGAACTGGTCGTGACCCACAACAAGCCGTATCGCTTTCCGCCTTACCTGGCGCTGCGCTATCGCCACGCGCGCTGTTTCGGCGGGATGCTCGCCGCCCGCCTGAGCGCGGGCGGACGCCTGCGGCGCATCGTGTTGTCGCCGCTGATCCCCGCGCTGCTTCTGCTGCGCGCGGCGCGCGCCGTGATTGCCAAGGGGCGGCGGCGCCGCGAGTTTCTGGTTGCCCTTCCGGCCCTGCTGCTATGCTATTTGGTCTGGTTCTGGGGCGAGCTCGCCGGCTATCTGCGCGGCCCCGGCGACACCTGCTCGGAAACCGACTGAGACCTTGAATTCTCGGCGCGCCATTCTTACGTATCACTCGCTCGATGGCTCGGGTTCGGTCATCTCGGTCGAGCCCCGGCTTTTCCAGGAGCAGATGGAGACGCTGGCGGCTTCCGGCGTCAAGGTAGCGCGTCTGGCCGAGCTGCGCTCCACCACCGCTCCGGCAGTGGCGCTGACTTTCGACGACGGCTTCCAGAATTTTGCCGACGTGGCCGCGCCGCTGCTCGCCCGTTACCGCTTCCCGGCCACGGTCTTCCTGGTGACCGAATATTGCGGCCGCTCGAACGACTGGCCGTCCCAGTGGGGCGGCATCCCGCGCCTTTCGCTGATGAGCTGGTCCACGATCGCCGACCTCGCACGGGCGGGCATCGAGTTCGGCGCCCACACCACGACCCATGCCGATCTAACGCGGCTCGACGAGGCGGCGGCCCGTGAGGAGATCCTTTCCTCGAAGCAGCGCGTGGAAGAAGCCACCGGCCGTCCGGCGCTCGCCTTTGCTTATCCTTACGGCCACATCTCCGAGCCGGCCCGGCGAATTGTCGCCGACCATTTCTCGCTCGGTTGCTCCACGCGCCTGGGCTGGGTTACCGACTCGAGTCGCGCGGAGGCCCTGGAACGTCTGGACATCCACTATCTCCTGCGTCCGTACCTGTTCCGCCACCTGTTCGAGGTTCCGGCGCGGTGCTACCTCGCCCTGCGCGGCGCCCTGCGGGAACTCCGGTGATACAGTTCGCGTGCCCGCTGTGCAAAGCGCCCGTCGAGCCGGCCGGCGGCGGCTACGAATGCAAGCCGTGCGGGCGGCGCTACCCCATCCTTTGCGGCATTGCGGACTTCCGCATCGAGCCCGACCGCTACATCTCGATCGAGGACGACCGCCGCAAGGGTATGCGGCTGATGGAGGAAGCCTCGCATCGCAGCTTTGCCGAGATGCTCGATTTCTACTACTCGATCACGCCCGAGGCGCCCGCGGACCTGGCGCGCAAGTTCACGGCGCACGCCTTGGCGGAGGTCGCGATCGGCGAGACGACCCTGGCCGAGATCGGCGGCGGCGTGGCGGCCGGCCCGTTGCTCGACGTGGGCTGCTCGACCGGCGGCCTGGTGGTGGCCGCGGCGCGGCGCTTTCCGGCGGTGGTGGGCGTCGACGTTGCTTTCCGATGGCTCGTGGTGGGCACGGTGCGGCTGCGGGAGGCCCGCGTGGAGGCGCCGCTGGTGTGCGCCAACGCAGAGTTTCTCCCGTTCGCTGCAGACGCCTTCGCGGCGGTCACGGCCACTGACCTGGTCGAGCACCTGGTGGATCCCGCTCGGGCGTTCGTCGAATGCCGGCGGGTCCTGGCGCCCGGCGGCGCGGCCTATTTCTCAACCAACAATCGATATTCGCTCGCCCCGGAGCCGCACGTGAACGTGTGGGGCGTAGGATGGCTGCCGCGCGCCCGGCAAGCCGGCTACGTTCGTTTCCTTTCCGGCCGAAGCTATCGCAACGTCACGCTGCGCTCGGCGGCGGAGCTGGCGCGCTTCGCCCGCAGGGCCGGGTTTGAGGATTGCCGGATCGAGGCGGCCCCGCTGGCTTTTCCGCGGCGCTTCGAACGGCTCCAGGCTCTCTACAATCGGCTGCGGCGGATTCCCGGGATGCCGGGCTTCCTCCGCTCGTTGGGGCCGCGCTTGCAACTGTTATGTCGAAAGTGAAGCTCTCGGCGCTCTGGCCGGCGTGGATCGCGCTCACCGTGGCCGTGACCGCGAAGCCCTATTGGTGGCACCTGGAATACTTTCGCCATCCCGGGCCGCGGTTCTTCGCGCTCTACCTCGGGTTTCTCGCGGCTCTGGCGGCCGGGAGTTTCCTCTATGTCCGGCTGCGGTGGCTGCGGCCGGCGTGGGTGGCCTGGGAGCCGCGAATTTTTGCCGGTTTTTTCCTGGCTTTTTTTCTGTTCTACGCGCCGGTGGCGACGCTCTACGCGCTCTGGATCGGCTTTGTCTGTTTCGGTTTGGGGCGGCTGGCCCTGGGGCGCATCACCGAATCGGCGCTCGAGCAACTGACGTTGTGGCCGGCCGCCGGTTTGGGCTTTCTGAGCGCCCTGATGTTTACCCTGGGCCTGGCGCATCTCTATTACCGATGGGTAATCCTGGTCCTGCTCGCCGTGGCTGCCCTCGCCTTCCGGCGCAATGCGCGCACGCTGCGGGATCTGTGGCGGCGGGCCGAAGCCGGCTACGTGGCCTGCGCCGAGGACCCGCTGTGGGGCCTGTGCCTGGTGTTTCTGTTCGTGGCTACCGTCTCGAGCGCCATGGTCGCGCTCAGCCCGGAGATCGCCTTCGATCCGGTCAGCTTCCACTTCGTCTACGCGCGCCACTATGCGCAGCATCATCAGTTGGCGGCGATGGCCTGGCTGCCGGCCTCTTACCGGCCGCAGAACGTGGAGATCCTTTACACCCTGGGCTTCCTGCTCGACGGGCAAGCGGCGGCCAAGGTTCTGACTTACGCTTTCTTCCCCCTGGCGGCGCTGAGCCTGGTGCTGATCGGCCGGCGCTGGTTCACCGGCACGGCCGGTCTGGTGGGTGCGGCCCTGCTCGCGACCACGCCGTTCATTTCCTGGGAAGGCAGCGTGGCGAAGAA
>JBGOUJ010000706.1:0-3771 GCA_041477005.1 Terriglobia bacterium
AAAAATAGCGAACATCCACCACCTTACCGTCTTCCCAAAGCTTAAAGTCCTTCTGGTCAAGATCGGTGATGAACCGGTCGCTCGCGTCGGTCACCGTCACGGGCACGCTGACTACGTTGACCTGGATGTGGATGTTTCCCTGCTGGTCCTTGGGCGCCGGTGTGCCCGCTGGAGGGCCTGTGGCGGCGCCTGCCGGGGCGCCGGTTGGGACCGATGTAGTCTGGGCGAATGCCCGCAAAGTGGGCAGCAGCAGACAGGCGCAGAAGCTTCTTCGGAACATAGGCGGATTTTAGCCTATTGTATCCCAATCCGGAAGCGCGTGCGCCAGCCATTTTGGCTCCCGATTTCGCCTCTGGTCTCCGGCCCCCGGCCCGATATGGACAGAGGCCTGGGCTGATGCCCGGCCACTATGAGGCGGCCGCCTGTGGACGGGAGAGCGGGCGCTGGCCGGGTCTCCGCCGCCGGTCTGGTTGCGGGGCGACCGTTCGGCGCGAAACCCGCTGGGCCTCTCCAGAGTGGTTCCGCCCGCCGGACGCCGACCCCCAAAAGATCAAACCAGCCTAAACGTTCCGTCGCTCGCTGTCGAACAGATTACTGGCCGAGCCAAGCGCCGCGGAGCGGACCCGGGGAATCAGGATGGACGACAGTGCGGACATCGTCAAAGAGTTTCTGATCGAGAGTTACGAGAATATCGGGCGGCTGGACCAGGAATTTGTGGCTTTGGAGAAATCGCCCCGGGACCAGGCGCTGCTGTCGAGCATCTTCCGGACGATCCACACCATCAAAGGGACCTGCGGCTTTCTGAACTTTACCAAGCTGGAGTCGATCACCCACATCGCGGAGAACCTGCTGAGCCAGTTGCGGCAGGGGGAGCGGGAGCTGACCGCCGAGATCGTCTCGGCGCTGCTCGAGACCGTGGATGCAGTCAAGCGAATTCTGGGACTGATCGAATCGAGCGGGGCGGAAGGGGAGGAGTCGTTTGAAGGGCTGAAGGACCGGCTGCGACGGCTGACCGAGCAGAAGTCCTCCCCCGCGCCCGGCGCGGCGCCGCCCGCCGCTCCCGCCGCTCCGGCGGCGGAAAGCCCGGAAGCAGCCGAAACGGCTGGAAGCGGCGGCTCGGATGCCGGCGGCCGAACCACGGTGGCCGATTCGACGATCCGGGTGGACGTGTCGCTGCTCGACAAATTGATGAACCTGGTGGGCGAGCTGGTGCTGGCCCGCAACCAGATCCTGCAGTTCACCGGCTTGCGGGAGGACGCCGGCTTCTCGGCCACTTCGCAGCGGCTCAACCTGATCACGACCGAGCTGCAGGCCGGCGTGATGAAGACGCGCATGCAGCCGATCGGCAACGTCTGGAACAAATTGCCGCGGGTGGTGCGCGACCTGGCGGCCTCGTGCGGCAAGCAGGTCTCGCTCGAGATGGAAGGGGCCGACACCGAGCTCGACAAGACCATCATCGAGGCCATCCGCGATCCGCTCACCCACATCGTCCGCAATTCAGTCGATCACGGCATCGAGACCCCCGGTGAGCGCGTGAAGAAGGGGAAGCCGTCCTCGGGACGCCTGTCCTTGCGGGCCTTCCATGAAGGGGGCCAGGTGAACATCGAGACTTCCGACGACGGGGCCGGGATTGCGGCGGACAAGGTCAAGCGCAAGGCCATTCAGAACGGGTTGGTGACAGCCGAGCAGGCGGAGCGGCTGAGCGAGCGTGAGGCGTTGCGACTGATCTTCCTGCCGGGGTTCTCGACCGCCGAGAAGGTAACGGCGGTCTCCGGCCGAGGCGTGGGCATGGATGTGGTCAAGACGAACATCGAGAAGATCGGCGGCATGGTCGATGTGCAGAGCCGGGTGGACCGAGGGACCACGATCAAGATCAAGATCCCGCTGACGCTGGCCATCATTCCGGCGCTGGTGGTCACCAGCGGCGGCGAGCGGTTCGCCATCCCGCAGGTCAGCCTGCTGGAGCTGGTGCGACTGGAGGGCGAGGCTGTCGCGCGGTCGATTGAGCAGGTGCACGGCACGCCGGTCTACCGCCTGCGGGGGCACCTGCTGCCGCTGGTGCGTCTCACCGAGGTGCTGGAAACGCGCTCCCGAGCGGCCGGTGAACCCGGCGCGGCGGTTCCTGACGCCGCGGCGAATGACGGCGTGGTGAACATCGTGGTGCTGCAGGCCGACGAGCGGCAATTCGGGCTGGTCGTGGATCGCGTCAACGATACCGAGGAGATTGTGGTCAAGCCGCTCGGCAAGCAGCTCAAGGGCATCAGCGCCTTTGCCGGAGCGACCATCATGGGCGACGGCCAGGTGGCGCTGATCCTGGACGTGCTCGGTTTGGCGCAAAGAGCCAAGGTGGTCGGCGAGCGGCGCGACCAGACGGTGATCGAGGAGCAGGACGGCGCGCCTCGGACGGAAGCCGGAGAGGAGCGCCAGACATTCCTGCTGTTTCGGGCCGGCCAGGAGGATCGGCTGGGCGTTCCCTTGGGGCTGGTGGCGCGCCTGGAAGAGTTTCCACAGGAGCAGTTGGAGCGGGCCAGCGGGCAGGATGTGGTGCAATACCGCAACCAGATTTTGCCGCTGGTTCGGCTGGCCGCGGTGCTGGGCATGGCAGCGCCGCCGGATCGCGATCCGCTGCAAGTCATTGTGTTCAGCGAGGGGGAGAGGCGCATCGGCGTGGTGGTGGACTCCATCATCGATATCGCCGAGGACCGGGCGGTGGTGCAGAGCGAGTCCCGGCGCCCGGGCGTGCTCGGCTCGGCGGTCATCGGGCAGAAAGTGACCGATCTGATCGACTTGCAGGAAGTCATCTCGGCGGCCGATCCACACTGGTTCGAGCGGGCGGCCGCGGACCGGTCGGCGCAGCTCCGCGCCAGCCAGGGCCAGACGGAGCGTCGCCGACGGGTGCTGCTGGTGGAGAATTCGGCCTTCTTCCGCGGCGTGCTGCGTGGGCAATTGGAGACGGCCGGCTATCGCGTGGTGGAGGCCGCCGACGGCGTGGAGGCGCTGGAGCGGCTGGCCGAGCATCCTGTAGATGCGGTGCTGACAAATGTAGAGATGCCGCGCATGAACGGATTAGAGCTCGCCGAGCGCCTGCGAAAAGAAGACCGCTTCAGCGGGTTGCCGGTGATTGCGATGACCGAACTGGCGGCGGAAGAGCAGGGCGAGGCCGCTTTGTTCAGCGATTCTCGATCCAAGTTCGATCGCGCCGGCATGCTCCAGGCGCTGGAGAGACTGGCGGTGGCGGTAAGCGGGGAGAGAGCTCGGCCGGGGCAGCCGGAAAGGACGGAAATCCATGCCTGAAGCGCAGATTTCCGGCTCCGCGGTCCGGCGCGGCGCCGGGCGCGGGCAGACGCTGCAGTACACGACGTTCTACCTCGATGATCTGTTCTTCGGGGTGGAAGTGCTCAAAGTCCAGGAAGTGCTCCGCTACCAGTTGATGACGCCGGTGCCTCTGGCGCCGCCGGTGGTGAGCGGCCTGATCAACCTGCGCGGGCAGATCGTGACGGCGGTGGATTTGCGGCGCCGGCTGGGCCTGGCCGCGAGCTCCCGGACCGAGCTTCCGCTCAACGTGGTGGTGCGCAGCGATGACGGAGCGGTCAGCCTGCTGGTGGATGAGATCGGCGACGTGCTGGAAGTGAGTCCGGATCTCTATGAAGCGCCCCCGGAAAACATGCCGGAGAAGACGCGGGAGATGATCCTGGGGGTGTACAAGCTGCCGGACCGGCTGCTGCTGGTGCTGGCCACGGAGAAAGTGCTGCAGTTTGATTCGGCCAGTTG
>JBGOUJ010000707.1:0-3727 GCA_041477005.1 Terriglobia bacterium
GCTCGACCGGTGAGGAGAAGTCGGACTACGGCGTGATCAAGGCCAAAATCAGCGCCGACCTGAAGCGCTTCATCGCCAAGGAGACCTCCCGCCGCCCACTGATCCTGCCGGTGATCCTGGAAGTGTGATCTCGGAACCGCGGAGCCCAGAGGGGACCATCGACCAAACTCTGGAGGAACCACGTTCGTCCGCGGACCCTCGACCGCTTAGTTTCTTAGCCGCAGGAAAAACCAGGCCATTCCCACCACCAGCAGGACACCCGCTGCGGCGCGGATGGGGCGCAGTTGGGAAGCCGCGCGCTCCAGCCGGGCCAGCAGCCACGCGAACAGGGCCAGCAGCAACAATTCCGTAATGAGGACGCCGCCGAGCACCGGCAGCGGGTGCAGTTGGGAATCGCGGAGGAACAGGCCGAAGTAGAAGCCGTGGAAGACGCCCAGAGCGGCGGCCACGGCCCAGCGATGGCCGGCCTCGGGCAGCAGCAGGATCTCGATGGCCAGATAAGCTACGGTGAGCGCCGCGGCAGCCTCCACGAAACGAGGCGCGGGTGACCAACTGCCGTAGGTGATATAGAGCGCCGAAGCGCACTCGGCGGCGAGGAACGCACCGGCGAGCGTATAAAGCTCGCGGCGGCGGCGCGAAGCCATGGCCAGGGCCAGCAGAAACAGCAGTTGCGCGGCGCCGGCGGCGGCTCGCAGCATTCCCGCCCAAACCTGGGAGAACGCCATGGCGGCCCGTCCCGGCGGGGTGAAGCGCAGCGGCAGGCGGGTATAGCTGAAATCGAAGATGGCCTGGTCGGAGAGGCCGTTCCGCTCGGCGTGCAGCACATGCACGTGGTTGGGCACCGTGACGGCCGCGAAAGTGCACTCGACCTGCAGATCCTTGATCGGGCCGGGGAACTGATACTCAGCCCGGCACAAGTAGGCGTCTTGGGCCGCGCTCGGCTGGCAGAAGTGCTTCACCAGCTTTGCCTCCGCGCGGCCGTCGTAGAGCCGGAAGTTCTCGAGCAGCGTCTTGTCGGGTTCCTTGACGTGGGTGATCTCGTAGAGCGGGATGCGCAGCTCGTATTCGGCGCGGTCGTCGTGCACGCGCAGTTCGCCCGTACTCAGGCTCATCATGTGGGCGGCGAGCGGGGCGGCGAGGGACGCGGCGGCGAAGACCGCCAGCGCCGCGGCGGCCCGTCTCATCGCAACGCCTTGTCCCGGGCAGCGCTCCGGAGCAGCAGGATGCGCCCGGCCGCCAGGATGGGAATCGAAAGAAACATGCCGGCCACGCCCGCCACCTCCGCTCCGGCCAGCACGCCGAGGATCACCAGCAGCGGATGCAGCTCGATGCCCGCGCCGAGCACCCACGGCATATTCACGTAGTCCTGGACCAGCCGCCAGGCGCCCAGGAACACCACGATCCAGAGCAGATGCGGATAGCCGGCGAGCAACGATGCCACCACCACGATCACCGCCGCCGCCAGCGGCCCGACCATGGGAATGAACTCCAGGATCCCGGCCAGGGTCGCAAGCATCAGAGCGTAAGGCACGCCGGCGATCAGGAAAAACAGCGCCTGGGCGGCGAAGCTCAACAGGCTGAGCAGGATCAGCCCGCGCATGTACCGGGCCAGCAGCTCATGCAAGTCGGCGACCACCCGTCGCAGCCAGTCGCGGCTCTCGGCGCTTATCAGCCAGTTTTCGATCGCGCCCTCCAGCCGCTCGGCGTCCCTCAGGAGAAAAAACGCCAGGATTGGTATCAGAACAACCACCCAGAGGTTCGACAGGAAGCGCACCAGTTGACCGAAGCCTTGCTGCAAGCGAGCCAGAATCTCCCCGGCGTGGCTCAAGACTTGGCTCCGGATGATTTGGATCACCGGCAGCCACCACTCGTGGCGCCGGCTCATGTTCTCCAGCAGCTCGCCTCTCTGGATCTGGCCGACCACACCGGTGGCCTCTCCGACCAGCATCGTCCCCTGGCGGGCGATGCGGGGGGCCGCCACGGTCGCCGCCAGGACGGCCAGCCCGATCAGCACCGGGTAAACCACGGCCAGCGCCAGCAGCCGCGCGGTACGGCGCGACACTGTGACCCGCAGCCACACTCTCTCCAGGAACGCCACCAGTGGCCAGATAACGTAGGCAAACAGCACGGCCAGGGCAAAGAGGAAGAGCACGCCGCGCAACTGATAGAGCAGCCACGCCAGACTCGCCGCCACGAGAACGGTCCAGGCGATCCGAAAGGCGCGGCCGTCAACCGCTATCATCGCGGATATAGTACCAGAGGGATGTGGGCCATGGATTGCTAGGGGGAAATAGCCGGGGACCTGGGCGGCCAGCCAGAAGGCGGAACGCTTCTTTTTTTGTTTTCCGCCTGACCGTTTTCGACCGTTTGACCGTCTATAGTGTCGGGATTCGGCTCCTGGCCAGTAGTCGTGTCCGGTTACGCTTGATAGAATGATGGACGCGCAATCGTTTCAGGCAGCGATGAGCCCGGCGCTCCCGGCTCGTCCCCCCGACGGGTCTTTGCCTGCGCCCCCCAAGCATTCTCCGGCGCCCGAGGGCGCTCCCCAGCGGGGAAGGTCGATACGCTGGGCGTGGTGGATTGTGCTGGCCCTGGCGGCCAGCTCGGTGGGCTATGTGGCGTTGCGGCGAGCGGATCGGGGGCAGAGGAGCGCCGAAGCGGGCGGCGTCCGAACCGCGCGGGTCACGCGAGGCGATCTGCGCCGCACGCTGCGGCTGAATGGCGGCGTAGGCGCTAAGGGGTTTGCGACTCTGGTCGCGCCCCGTCTGCGCGGGCGTCAGAGCGGCGGCAACGATTCGCAGATGATCTTGATCAAGTTGGCCAAGCCGGGCGCCTCGGTCAAGAAAGGGGATGTGGTCGCCGAGTTCGACCGGCAGTGGCAGATGCAGCGGATCGACGATCAAAAGGCGTCGGTGGTGCAGGCCGAGGCGGCGATAGCCAAGCGGCAGGCCGAGCTGGACGTGCTGATGCAGGCCGAAAAGCAAAACGTGCACTCCGCCCAAGCCGATTGGGAAAAGGCCAAGCTGGATGTGAAAACAGAGGAAATCCGCTCTCAAATCGACGCCGAGAAGCTGAAGCTGGCGGTGGAGGAAACCAGCGCCCGGTACCGGCAGCTTCAGGAGGAGGTCGGGTTGATGGAGGCCAGCCAGAAAGCCGAGATCCGGGCGCTCGAAATCGTCCGCGACCGCTCCAAGATCGACATGCGCCGGGGCGAGGTCAACGCCGAAGCCATGATCGTGCGCGCGCCCTTGGACGGCATTGTGGTGATGCAAATGGTGTGGCGGGCCGGGCAGTTCGGCCAGGTGCAGGAGGGCGACCAGGTCTGGCCGGGGACGCCGTTCCTGCAGATCGTCAACCCGGCGGCCATGGTGGTGAACGCGGCGGCCAACCAGGCCGAGAGCCAGGATCTGCGCCTGGGGCAGGCGGCCGAGATTCGCCTGGATGCATACCCCGATCAGGTATGGCGCGGCCGGCTGATCTCGCTCGGGGCCATGGCGGGCGGCGCGGTGTTCGGCTTTCGCGGCGGCTCGCGCGCCCTCTACGTCAGGCAGATTCCCGTCCGCTTCCTGGTCGAGGCCCAGGATCGCCGCCTCCTGCCGGACCTCTCTGCGAGCGCGGCGGTCGTGCTCCAGGAGGAGAAGAACGCTCTGATCGTCCCCCTGGCTGCCATGCAGGAGGAGAACGGCAAGAAGTACGCCCGGGTCAAAGAGACGGGAGGATGGCAGAA
>JBGOUJ010000708.1:0-3725 GCA_041477005.1 Terriglobia bacterium
AAATCTCGGTGACGGCTTCCTACGGATCCTCGGGTAACTTCTTCGTGCAGCTCCAGAACCGCGCGCCTTTTGATATGTATTTTTCGGCCGATCTGGCCTATCCTCACAAATTGTCGGAGCAAGGACTGGCGTTAGAGGGAACGGATTTTTCCTACGCCGCGGGGCGCATCGTGGTCTGGACGTTGCAGTCGTCGGCCATTGACGTGGAGCGGCTCGGCATCCAGGCGCTCGAGCACAGCTCGGTCCGGCACATCGCGATCGCCAATCCCAAACACGCGCCCTATGGCCGGGCCGCGGAGGCCGCCATGCGCCGGTTGGGCGTTTACGAGGCCGTGCAAGGCAAGCTCGTTTACGGCGAAAACGTGGCGCAAGCAATGCAATTCGTCGAGAGCGGGTCGGCGGAGATCGGAATCGTGGCGCTGTCACTGGCGCTGGCGCCCGGCTTACGGGGACAAGGGCGCTATTGGGAAATCCCGCTGGATGCTTATCCGCAGATGGGACAAGGCGGTATCATCCTCCAGTGGGCCCGGGACCCCGAAGCGGCGCGTCGCTTTCGTGCATTCGTGCTGGGGCCCCAGGGGCGCGCGGTTTTGAAGCGGTACGGATTCTACCAGCCAGGAGAATAAGCCGTGGATTGGGCGGCCGTGTGGTTGAGTGTTCGTTTGTCGGTTTGGACCGCCTTGATCCTGCTGGTCCTGGGAACCCCCATCGCTTACTGGGTGACGTTTTCCAAGAGGCGCTGGAAGTTTCTCGTCGAGGCCATCGTGGCGTTGCCGCTGGTTTTGCCGCCCACGGTCTTGGGCTTCTATATCCTGCTGGCCATCGGGCCCAGCAGCCCGTTGGGCCGCCTCTACGTGACGCTCAGCGGCCGTCTGTTGCCCTTTTCCTTTCAGGGCCTGCTGGTTGCTTCCGTGCTCTACAGCCTGCCGTTTGCGGTTCAGCCGTTTGCCTCCGGCTTTGCGAGCGTCGACCGCCGCTTGATCGAAGCTTCCTGGTGCCTGGGCATTTCGCGCTTCCAAACTTTTCTGCGCTTGATCGCGCCGCTTTCGAAGCCGGGACTCATTACCGGGCTGGTCTTGAGCTTCGCCCACACGCTGGGGGAGTTCGGCGTGGTGCTGATGGTCGGCGGAAACGTGCAGGGCGTCACCCGCACCGTCTCGATCTCCATTTATGATGAAGTGCAAGCGTTGAACTATCGGGCCGCCGGGGAAACATCATTGGCGCTGCTGGGCATCTCGTTCGCTGTCCTGGCCGTGACCTACGCGCTGCAGAGGAGAGTCTGGGCGGTATGGCCGCTGAATTAAACGCCCTGAGCTTCCATTTCGAGAAGCGATTTCCCGGCGGCGCCATCGTTAAGGCTGACCTGCAGCTTCCGATGGCTTCGGGCGGGGTGACGGTTCTGTTTGGTCCCTCGGGAGCCGGCAAAACGACAATTCTGCGCTGCCTCGCCGGCCTGGAGCGTCCCGAACAAGGCTTCATCCGCTGCGGAGAGGAGATCTGGTACGACGCGGAGCGTGGCGTCTCGCGGCCTCCCCAAGAGCGCCGGGTGGGCTACCTGTTCCAGGACTATGCTGTCTTTCCCCACCTGACCGCACGGCAAAACGTCGAATATGGCTTGATGAATTGGAAGGCGGCCTTGCGGAGGGAGCGGGTGGCATCGATGCTCGACCTTCTCGAACTCCGTGGTCTCGAGGACCGCCATTCGCGCCAGCTCTCCGGGGGTGAGCTGCAGCGCGTCGCCCTGGCCCGCGCGCTGGCGCCGAATCCTCGACTGCTGCTGCTGGACGAGCCGCTCTCCGCTCTCGATGCCCCCACGCGCAGCCGCTTACAAGCCGAGTTGCGCCGCCTGCTTGCCAAAGTCGGCGTCCCGACGCTGCTGGTCACACACGATCGAACCGAGGCGATCGCTCTTGGCGATCGGATCGGCGTGATCGTAGCCGGGACCATCCGGCAGATCGGGCCGGTGCAAGAAGTGTTCAGTCGCCCGGCCGACCTTGCGGTGGCGCAATCCGTGGGTGTAGAAACGGTGGTTCCAGCGCGCATCACCGGGGCCAGCAACGGGCTGCTTCTAGTTGAGGCCGGCCAGGCTCGGATTGCAGCTTGCGATCCGGGCGATATCGAGGGGCCGGACGTCTTCCTCTGCATCCGCGCGGAGGAAGTCATGCTGGAACATGGTCCGCCGAGCCGGGGCAGCGCTCGGAACCACCTCGCGGGGCGGATCACCGAGATTGTCCCCGAGGGAGCCCTGGTGCGCGTGCTTCTGGACTGCGGATTTCCACTGATTGCCCTCATCACCAAGCAGTCCCGCGAAGATCTGAGCCTGAATTGCGGCGACCAGATCAACGCGGTCGTGAAGGCCACATCCGTCCATCTGATCGCCCACACGCGAATTTGAGTGATTCCGCACGGCTGCGAATCGAAAAAAGCCGCCCGGCGCCGGAGAGCCGGGACGCCGGGTACCGGGCGACCGCAGGGGCTGTAAGGCCTGCACGCGAGCCGTGCGAAACTAGCTCCGGCTCAAACCCACCACTCTGGTTGTTTTCGACCACCCACCCCAGTCCCCTGCGCGACCGTTCCTTCGTTGTTTCAATCGATTGAAGAAGTGGAACGGTAGTTGCAGCGGATGGGGGTGCGGGTGAGTTGAGGCTCTTATGAATTACAAATGCAGAGGGGCGTTGTTGGCGCTGATGCTGACGCCGCTGCTTACGGCGGCAGGAGAGCCGGGGGCCGGCGTGGCTCGGGTCACCCTGGCAAATGGGAACGTCACCACACAGAGAGGGGACACGCATGATTGGACGGCGGCCCGGTTGGGTGCGCCGCTGGTGAAGGGGGACAGGATCGACGCGGCCCGCGCGTCGCGGGCGGAAGTCCAGTTCGACTTCTTGAATTTCCTTCGCCTCGGTGAGAATGCGGACGTGCGGCTGACCGATCTCGAAAGCCGGCACTACGAGCTGCAGGTATCCAAGGGCCTGGTGACCTATCGGATTCTGCGGGATCCGCCGGCGGAGGTGGAGATCGTCACGCCGGCGGTCACGGTCCGGCCGCTGAAGCGCGGCGTCTACCGGATTGCGGTGCTCGAAGGCGGGCGGACCGAGGTCACGGTGCGGGATGGCAAGGCGGAGATCGCCTCACGCCAGGGCACGGAAACCCTGAACCATGGGCGGACCATGATCTTCCGTTTGGGGGCCACCGACAAGGAGCTCCAGGTGCGGGAGGCGCACGCCCAAGGCAAGGACGATTGGGACCGCTGGAACGAGCACCGCGACCAACAGATCACCCGCGGCACGGGCTATCGCTACGGCGGGCCGGGCATTTACGGCCCGAACCCTTATCCTTACTCCTATTGGTATGGGGACCCGTTGTGGGGCTATGGTCCTTACTGGTATCCTCCGGTGCTAGGATTCGGTTTCGGCGGCGGGTTGCGGTTCGGGCATCGCCGCTAGCCCATCGATGGCGGCTCGTGACCGAATGCACCGCGTCTTTGTAGAGACTAACTTGGTCGTGGCATAGGCTTCGCCGGCGCACCACAAGGCGCCCGCCGCCGTCAAACTGCTTCAGCGCGGTGGCGCCGGCGAGGTGCGCCCGCACCGGCCGGCCGTTTGCTTGACAGCCGAAGCCAAGCGGGAGAGCAACCCGACGAGGATGCGTGATATGCTCTTCCCTCATGAGGTCACCAGAGTGCAAACGGTTTGCCCTCAAGGGTGCGACACACGTGAAAAATTCGT
>JBGOUJ010000709.1:0-3723 GCA_041477005.1 Terriglobia bacterium
TCGTTCCAGGCGGCGATCAATTCGGCCGGCCGCGGAATGCTGCCGATCGGTTCCGTGGGTAGATGCATAAAGTAATCGAACTTACACCTTCAGATACGGTTTCAGCCCTTCGAAATTGTACTCGATTTCGGCAATCGCTTCCGGCGTCAATTTGTAATCGCCCTGCCGGGAAACGGTGGTCTTGAAGACGCCGCGCTTTTTGAGGATGTACGGACGGACGCCCGGAATTCGCTCGTCCAGATTCAGCATTAAAAGCAGCTTGCTGAAAACCTCCCGCTGCTCCTCCCATTTGTTCTGCTGATGTAAATTCCACAGTCGCGCAAAGACGTCGGCGTACGGCGTGCCGCCGATGATGGCGCCGTCAGAGCCGAGGCGCATCTCGTAGAGCAACCCGGCGCCTCGGTTGGCGCAGAACACACGCTTGATCGGGTCCGGGCGGTGCATGATTTCCGCCCTCATGCGGGGGATCACCGGATTGTGCTCTTCCTTGATGTAGCCAAAGTTGGGGAGCTCCCGCGCCAGCTCAACAATGAAATCGACGGTCGGCTCGACCTCCGGCGCACCGCCCGAGGTCTGAATAAACACGGGCCGTTTCGTTATCTTACAGAGCGCCCGATAGTATTCCCGGTAGTCGTCGAGAGACCTGGCTTTCGTGGGCGGTATGGCGATCATGGCGTCGGGACCAAGCCCTTCCGCGTGGCGGGCGTATTCGAGCATTCCTTCGGTGTCGACCCCCTGCACGCCCAAGACAAGGACAGGCTTTCTGCCCCTGGCAGCCTTGGCTATCACATCCATGCCACGCATCCGCTCTTCCTTGGTCAATTTCGATTGTTCACTGGCGTTTTGCGGCCAAACCAGGCCCTGCACGCCGCACCGGTCCAGGAAATCAACTTCACCCGCCAGGTCTTCGTAATCGACCGCGTTCGACGACGTGTAAGGCGTGGACAGAATCATGAAGGCGCCTTGCATGGGCTTCTCAGGCATCGCCTTGTCCGGCATCGCTGCTGCCGGGAGTCGAGAGGCGAGACCGGCCGCCCCGACCGTCGCCAACCACCGCCGCCGCGTGTAACCGGTTTTCATAGGTATCCTCCTTACGTGAGAGGGACACTCGGCTGCGTGAACCGGGCTGGCAGGCCGCCCCATATTAGGAGACCAAGGACGCCGCTTCTGAGTGGATGTAAGAAGTACTTCCGCGTTTAGGGATAAAAGGACGGGCTACTGGCCTGACCGCGCTCTTCGGGGCAGGCGGGGCAATCGAAACGCCGGCGGGCGGAGACAAAACCACTTGAGAAGACCTCCGCTGCTGAATGCAGGAACCCCCTCGTCGCGGTCATTCTGGCAAATGCGAAGGGCCTTGTCAACTCGGATTCCCGGGGCTTTGTCCTCGTACTTCATATCCCGCAAGGCAGCGCCCCTCGTCCCGGCGCCCCGGCCGCATCCCGTAGCGGGCAAGGCTCGGCCGCCAGAACCCGGGCGGACTGCGCCAGCAAAATAATCCCCCGCGCCCCCCGTTCGCCCAAGCACCGCGGGCAGTTCAGATACCAGAAATACATGGCCAGGATCCGGCCCACGCCCGCGGCGTGCAGATCCCGGTAGAAGCCCGGCATCCCCCGCAGCGCGGCGTCGAACCCCGGCTTGTCGATCACCCGGGAATAAAAGACGTTCTGAAACGAGCGAACCCCCGCCGCCGGTTGCGGTTGCGGATCGATCGAGACCAGCACCTCGCCCGAGAACCACCCGTCCCGGTGCAGCACCAGCGGAAATCCGTTCCCCCGATAGCGCCCCGCCTCCACCCGCGCTTCCAGCGCCTCCAGGTCTTGGCGGAGCCGGTGCGGCACGTGCAGAAAAAGCGGTGTCGGGGAGGAGAGAAACTGGTGGCCGGCCAGGCTTACCTCACGATCTCGCCAGTCCTCCAGCTCGATTTTCGGGCACCGGCACTCCCCGCTGGCCATACTTCGATTATAGCCCGCCCTTGGCCAGGTCCGAGCCGGAACGGGTCACCGCCTTTTCATTTCCCGCAGCTTACGCAGGGGCCAGGTAAAGAACCGGCCGACTCGGAACGATGGCGAGCGTATCATACCCGAGAGTACCTTCGAGAATTCCAACTCGCGTCGATAAAGATACCGGATCTGAGCATCGCGGCGCGCCATCAGAACCTGGATCTCATCCACGTCTTCCTGCCCCAACGTGTAGCCCGCTTGCAACTGGGGAAGCGGACGGGGCACATACACGGTTCCGTGCGAAGGAGCTGCCTCCTCGGGCGGCCGGTCCGCACTGTAGAAGTACACCGCAATCGAGCGGCGCGAGAGGCGCCGCTTCTCGTCCGGAAGCCGGATGCGCTTGAACCCGTGCCAGGACTTCTCGGTGGTTTCAAACAACACAGCCCGGTTGGCTATGGGGACGACGGTCCTCACGTGCTCTGGTTGTGCCGGAAGCCACGGATCTTCAGAAAGCTCCAGGCAGCCGCCCCAGCATTCCAGCCATTCCGGATTCAAGAAAACAATCAGGTTCAGCCGCCGGTGAAGGGGCTTCGTGGGATGGTAGTTGAAGTCGACGTGCGCATCGAGCTCCTGGCCATCCAGATTTTCGTGAGTGCCGCCGCCCACGTATGCGGGGTCATAAACCAGGTTCGCGATTCCGGAAATCTGTCCAACAAATGCGAGGAATTCCCGAGCCCGCATGAGCCGGTCAAACTGAGCATAGGATGGGCCGATCCGGTCCAGGTCCGGCACAACGGCTTTACGGCCCACCTCTCCCAGTTCGTTCACAGCCTTTCGCTCATCAAATGCGGGGAAGTCCGCCAACAGCCGGTCGCAGAAGCCCGGCTCGAGGAAGCTATCCATCACCACGTGTCGGAACGGCTGATTGAGCTGAAACTCCTGCCGCAGAAGGTCGGCGCGGTTCCGGACGCTAGGATCGATCAGCGATAACATCATGTTCCCCTGTCCCTCGTCAGTTCTCAGTCTACATCGGGTTTCTGGTTTGCTGCGTGCTAAGATGGCTTGCCAAAGGCAGGGCTTACCTTCGTCCCCAAGGAGGCGCCCACCATGAGAACCCTCGGAAGCCCCTCCAGGCATCTCGCCGCCGTTGTCATAACGGCGATCACCCTGACAACTCGCATCGCTCTTCCAGTTGAGCCTTCGATCCCGGCGAAGCTGCCCACAGCGGAAGCGCCGAAACAGGCGCCGCGAGCTCTAGTGAGGGAAGCGTACGGCAGACTGCCGTTGAGTTTTGAGATCAACCAGGGCCAGACTGCCCCACAGGTAAGATTCCTTTCTCACGGTGACGGCTATGGCCTGTTTCTGATGCCCACCGAAGCTGTAATGTGCTTCGAGATCCCGGCGCAGAAGGAGCGCAAAAGACCTCTGGCCGCCCGGCACCCCGCATTTGTGTTGAGAATGAAATTGGCTGGAGCAAGCGCCAATTCCGAGGCGGATGGGAACGGCCCACTTACGGGAAAGACCAACTACTTTGTCGGAAGTGACCCGAAGAAGTGGCGCACAAACATTCCCAACTATGCCAGGGTGAGGTATCGCGATGTCTACCCCGGGGTGGACCTGGTTTATCACGGGAATCAGGGGCAGCTCGAATATGATTTCGTGATAGCTGCGGGCGCTGACCCGAGCCCGATCCGGCTCGCGTTCGAGGGGGCGCGGAGGATCAAGCTGGACCGTTGGGGAAACTTGGTGCTGCACACACCTGTCGGCGAGATCGTTCACCGCA
>JBGOUJ010000710.1:0-3704 GCA_041477005.1 Terriglobia bacterium
AATGTTTATTCCAAGAATACTGTGCAAAAGGAGTGTATATCCTTAGAAAAAATCACGCAAGATGGTTTTTTCCCACCTTCTTTTTACCGGAGACGGTGGAAAGCGCCAACCGCATACGCAGCGCGCTCTCCGGCCTGCGAGCGGGATTCCCCAATCTTGGCCAGCAGCCTTCGCGTGTGCCAGCGCACCGTTTCCACACTGATGAACAGTCGCGCTGCAATCTCGGCATGGCTCGATCCGGCATTCATCCACTTCAGGATCTCCTGCTCACGCGCGGTCAGCCGCGGCCTGTGAGCGAGCGCCTGGCGTAGCAGCAATGCCAGATCGACCCGCCGAGCCCAGATCTGGCCGGCGGCGACCGCGGCGATCGCCCTTCTTGCGGTTGCCATGCCGGCTTCGCGCCCCAGGTAGCCCATGCACCCCAGACGGAGCCAGCCCAGCGCCTGCTCTGGGCCGAGGGAGGACCCCAACACGATCACCCGCACGCCGCGCCCGTAGTCCATTTCCTCGCGCAGGCGGTGCGGCTCGATGCTCCCTAAAAACGATTCGGCGGCGAGCAGCACGGCGGGAGCCGATCGCCGGCACTGCTCAAATGTCTCCGGCGGTGATGCGGGCGCCGGGCAGGCGATCAAACCCGGGTCCTCACTCAGGTCGAGAGCCAGATCTTCGCTGATGAGCGGACCGGCCTCCGCCACGACCACGTGAATCGGCATCTGCCGTGCCGCTCCTCTCGCCGCCCCGGCGGACCAGGAAAACTGCAAGTGTATTTGACGAGATATGATTATTGCAAGAATTATTGCAGAAATAAATTCCAATTTCTTCGCGAATGTGATAAATTTCTTTCAAAATGGTTGCCGATCGGTCGGACGCTCGGCGGCCATTCCCCTCGCGCCGACCGGGTTGGGATCAGATCCAGTTCGAAGGAGAGAGTTCAAGGAGAGCATGATGCGCTGCTCGATGGGAGCGGTGGCCTGGCAACTGGCCGCTGTTCTCGCCATGGCTGCGGAGCTGAATCCAGTCGCGTTGCGGCTGGTGGGGCAGGTGCGCAGTTTCGCCAACGGCATGAATCTGGTCGAAGGGCGGGAACTCGCCTCGCCCCAGGGGCTGGCGGTCGACCTCTCGGCGACCCCCGCCGCTCTCTACGTCGCCGACACGTTGAACAACCGCGTGCTCGCCTGGCGTGACGCCGCCGGCTTCGCGAGCGGCGCTATGGCCGACCTGGTGATCGGACAGCCGGATTTCTTCAGCACCGCGCCCAACACCCCGGGTCCGGCCTTGGGCCTCTGGCAGCCTTCCGGCCTCGCCGTGGATTCCGCCGGCAACCTGTGGATCGCCGACACCTCGAATCACCGCGTGCTGCGCTATCCGCGGCCATTCCAGCAGCAGATCCGCGCGCCGGACCTGGTCGTGGGCCAGACCAGCCTCGCCGGCCGGGACCACAACCGGGGCGCGGCGGCAGCCAGCGAATTCTCTCTTGCCTATCCGGCCGCCGTCGCCGTCAGCGCCCGGGGAGACCTGGCCGTTTCCGATTCCGGCAATCATCGCGTCTTGCTTTTTTCCGCCGGCTCGCTCAGCAGCAATGGCCCGGCGGCCCAGGTGGTTCTCGGCCAGGCGACTTTTTCCGGGTCTTCCTCGGGCGTGGGCGTCGCGAGTATCGATCAGCCGGCCGGCCTTGTCTTTGACCAAACGGGCGATCTCTACGTGGCCGACACCGCCGCCAACCGCGTCTTGCAATACCCGCCGTTGCCGTCTACCGGCGCCGCCGCCGTACGCATCCTCGGAGGAAATCGGGACGACGCGCTGCGTGGCGCCCAGACTCTGCAGCGTCCGCTCGGGGTCGCTGCGCTCGGCGACGACCTGTTTGTGGTGGACAGCGGTAACCACCGCGTGCTCCGCTTCAGCAACCTGAGCCGCTCGCTCCAAGGGAAGCCGGGGGCTGACGGGGTTCTCGGCCAGCCCGACTTCTCCTCCGGAACGCCCAACGGCGCCAGCCCCTCCCGGCCGCTCGCTTCCGAGCGGTCGCTTTGGTTTCCGGCCCAGGCCGCCTTCGGCCCTAACGGCGAGCTCTTTGTAGCCGACGCCGGCAATCACCGCGTGCTCGCCATCGCGCCCGTCGAAGGGCGCTATGCGGAGGCCACGCGCGTCCTGGGGCAGGACCATTTCACGCAGAACTCTCCCAATCTGGTTGAAGGACGAGAACTCTCCACGGCCAACGTGCTCTCGACGCCTCTGGGGCCGTTCCTTGCCTCGGGCGGCGTCGCGGTGGACGCGACCTCGACGCCCCCTCATGCCTACATCGCCGACACCGCCAACAACCGGGTGCTCGGCTGGCGCGACGAGCGTGGACTGAAGGAAGGAGCACGGGCCGATCTGGTGATCGGCCAACCGAACCTCTACACAACGCTCGCCAACTACGGCACACCAGCCCTGGACAACCGTCCCGCCAGTGCATCCAATCTGAATCATCCTTCCGGCCTGGCTCTCGATTCATCCGGCAACCTCTACGTGGCCGACACCGGCAACAGCCGGGTGCTGCGCTTCCCGCGGCCTTTCGAGCAGACGACGCTCCAGGCCGATCTGGTCCTCGGCCAGCCCGGCCTGGCGGGAGATCCCGTAGCAGGCGCTTCCCCCTTCCTGCTCGATCATCCCACGGGGATCGCCGTCCATCCCGAACGGGGCGATCTGCTCGTGGCCGATACGCTGAACAACCGGGCCCTCTACTTCTCCGCCCCGCTCTCGACCGGCATGGGCGCCGCGCGCGTTCTCGGGCAAGCGAGCTTCACCGAACGCGGGCGGGGAATCTCCAGCACCGCCCTCAGCCTGCCCACCGGCGTGGCGTTTGACAGCGCCGACAACCTCTACGTGGCCGACACCGGCAATAGCCGCATCCTCGTCTTCGGCCCGATGCGTGACCTGCCCTCCACCGGCGCGGCGGCGCTGGCCAGTGGTCCGGCGCCCATCGGCCAGCCCGACTTTGTCGCCGGACTCGGCGGCACGGACAGCAACCGGCTGCGCAACCCCACGGCGATTTCGGTGGGCTGGTCGAGTGGAGACATCTGGGTAGCCGATACCGGCAATCACCGCGTGCTGCGCTTTCCGCCGCTGGGCGTGCTCGCCACCAACGGCGGCGCGGCCTACGCCTCCGGCGGCCTGTTCGGCCAGCTCACCTTCCTCTCCCGCACGACCAACCTGGGCGCGGCGGCCGCCGGCCAGACCTCGGCCGCCGGCCTGAGTTTCCCGAATGCGGTCGCGCTGGATGGCTCGGGCAATCTGCTGGTGGGCGATGGCAATGCTCGGGTCCTCCTCTATTTCCCGCCGGCCGTCTCGGTCAGCGCGGCTACCTATCTGGCCGGGGCGCCGCTCGCGCCCGGGATGCTGGCGTCGCTGTTCGGCTCGGAATTGAGCCGCCAGACCGCCCAGGCCGGCTTACCCTTGCCGGCCATCCTGGCCGATACCCAGGTGTGGGTCAACGGCACGCCCGTCCCGCTGTTCTACGTATCGCCCGGCCAGATCAACTATCAAGCGCCCTCGACCCTGACTCCGGGGACGGCAGCGCGGGTCGAGGTGGTGCGCGCCTCCACCGGCGTGGTAGTGGCCGGTGGCGGGTTTGTGGCGGCGCCTGCCGCCGCGGGAATTTTCGGCGTGCTCAACGGGGACGGCTCGCCCAACTCGCCGGCTGCCCCCGCCGCTCGCGGGTCCATGAT
>JBGOUJ010000711.1:0-3685 GCA_041477005.1 Terriglobia bacterium
CACAGGCGTCAATGATTCTACAACCGGCCAACCTGGCTCCCGAAATCGCGTGGACGCCCCCACCCGTTGTGCTGCAACAGGGCTGCCCGGTCTGTCCTGTAGCCGTGAACGGACCCGCTAAGGCGCCTCACAACCGTCCACGCATTCCGGTGGAGCGGCTGCAGGACAAGGAGATCAACTTACCACCGCGCGAATCACCTCCGACTCCGCCCGCGAATCCGTCCCCGGCTCCACCTCCGAATCTGCCTCCGACTCAACAGTCCCCCGAGCCCGCGCCGCAGCGTGGCCGGCCAGCTTATCAGGGTCCATCCGCCGGCACCCTTATCTGGTCGGGGCAGATCCGGGAAAACACGCTGGTGCGAATCGAGGGCGATCAGGTGGCGCCGGGCCGACTGACGGGGGAACTGCCCGGCGTGCCAGTGACCATCGAGACACCGTCCGAGTTTGTCGTCGCCGAAGCGCCCAGCCCGGCTAACAACTGGAAGCGCCTTTACCTGCGCAGCGTCAAGCGCATCAACCGCGCCGTGGTCATCAAGTGGAGCTTGCAGCCTTCTCCCTGAGGAAGGTGAACAAATGCAGGAAGGAGTCGTCAGCCTGTTGGCTGCCCGGAAGGGGCATTTTCAACTGGAGTCGGGCCATCACGGTGACCTGTGGCTCGATCTTGAGTTGTTGTGTTTGCGCCCGGAACCGGTTCGACGATTTGCCGCGGAGCTGGCGAAACGGCTTTCCAGGCACAACGTTGGAGCAGTTTGCGGTCCCCTGGTCGAGGGCGCGTTTGTGGGGCTCATGGTCGCTTCCGAGCTCGACGTGGAGTTCTCCTATTCGGAGCGATTCCCGCATCCGCAGGGCGACGCCCTGTACCCCGTCGATTACCGAATCCCGCCCGCTTTACGCGCGAGGCTTCGTGGCCGGCGTGTGGCGATCGTCAATGACGTCGTCAACGCTGGTTCCGCGGTTCGCGGAACCTTTGAGGATCTAACGGCTTGCGGTGCGGAACCCGTGGCTATTGGTGCGCTGCTCGTGCTGGGGCCTTCCGCTGCAAGCTTCGCTGCCGACAGGAAGATCGCTTTGGAGAGCATCGCATTTCTCCCTAACGTTCTTTGGATACCATCGGAGTGCCCGCTGTGCGCTGCTCATATGCCACTGGAAAGCGTTGCCGGTTCTGTTGCCAGCCCTGCTCTCAATGAAGCGTCGAACAGCCGAAGTGAGGTTGTCAGCGGCCCCGAAGCGCCGCGTACCCGCCGGGGCTCGTTCCGCTGAACTCGCGAAATTCGTTGATGAAGTGGGCCTGATCGTAGTAGCCGCAGTCCAGGGCGAGTTGGGCGGCATCGGCGGGCGGGCGGCGCCTCGCGAACGGGGCCGGATGGAGCTGGGCCGCCGCGTGGCGGAACCGGAGGATGCGACAGAGGCGCTTGGGCGTGAGGCCCGTCCGCACCAGGCAAAGGCGCCGGAGCTGGCGGGGGCTGATGCCGGCCTCAGCGGCCAGACCGTCGATCGAGACTTGGCCGCTCCTCGCCGCCAGCCACGAAATGGCCCGCTCGACCGGGCCGCGCGCCGGCTGGCGATCGAGGAAGGCTTCGAACGACGCGATGCACTGCCCGGTGGAAGCGGCCTCGCAAAGCCGCTGCTGGAGGCGTCCGGCAGCCGGGCCCCAGAGCAGGTCGAGCGGCGCCGACTGGTCCACCAGATCCGGCCCGGCCGCCCGCAGAAAGCCGTAGGACATTCCGGGCCGGAAGCGCACGCCGAATAGCCTCCGCCCGGCGGGCACAGGGAAGCGATGGCAGCGCGTCATCGTGCCCACCACCTCCAAGCTACCGGGCTGAGAGCCATCCTGCGAAAAAAGGATATCCACGCAGCCATCCGGCAGCACCGGGTAGGCCGGCTGGGCCTCTTCGACACGCAGGCTCCAGAAGCACTCCACGTAGGGAGCCAGGCGCGGTGTCGGCGGGATTTCCCGATATTCGGCTTTCACGTCAGATCGTCCCGGAATAGTTCAGCCGGTTCAGGCCGGCGAGCGCTGCCACCTTGTAGCACTCGGCCAGCGTCGGGTAGTTGAACACCGTGTTGATGAAGAAATCGATGGTGCCCTCGAAGGCCAGCACAGCCTGCCCGATGTGGACCAATTCGGTGGCGCCTTCGCCGATGATGTGCACGCCGAGCAGCCGGCGCGTCTCGCGGTGGAACAGGAGCTTCAGCAAGCCGGTCGTATCGCCGATGATCTGGCCCCGAGCGATCTCGCGGTAGTTGGCCACGCCCACTTCGTAAGGCACATCCTCTTCGGTCAATTGCCCTTCGGTTTTGCCGACGAAGGAGATCTCCGGAATGGCATAGATACCATAGGGAAACAGCTCCGGCGCCGAAGAGGCGGGCTGGTTGAAGGCGTGGCAGGCGGCCAGCCGGCCTTGCTCCATGGAAACGGAAGCGAGGCTCGGGAAACCGATCACATCACCGGCGGCGTAGATGTGGGGGGCAGCGGTCTGGAAATTCCCGTTCACCTTCATGCGGCCGCGTGGATCGGCCTCCAGTCCGGCCGCGGCCAGGTTCAGCGACTCGGTGTTGCCGGAGCGGCCCACGGCGTAGAGCAGGGCATCCGACCAGATCTGCTTCTTGCTTTTCAGCCTGGCGCAAACCTTTCCTTCGGGCGTCTTGACCACCGCGTCCACTTCCTCGCCCAGGCGGAAAGTAACCCCCTGGCTGCGCATGTGATAGCTGAGGGCTTCCACGATCTGGTCGTCCACGAAATCGAGGATGCGCGGCCGGCGCTCGACCAGGGTCACCGAGATGCCCAGAGCCGCGGCCATGCAGGCATATTCGACCCCGATGACCCCACCGCCGACGATGGTCATCAGCTTGGGCAGGGCGGGGAGGTCGATCATGGCGTCGGTGTCGAAGATCGTCCGGCCGTCCAGGGGGATCGAATCGCTGTGAGCCGGGCGCGTGCCGGTGGCGATTAATACATACTGGGCTTGGCAGGTAACCTCACCGTCGCCATTCTCAATGCGGATCGTGTGGGGATCCACGAACGATGCCCGCCCAGTGATGATATCCACGCCGTTGCGCCGGAACTGGTTGTTGAAAACCCCCACCTCGGTCCGGATCACATCCTCGACCCGCTGGGCCAGGTCCCCCATCGAGATCTTGTCCTTCATCTCGGAGGCGAAGCCGTATAGCCCGCGCTGCTTGAACCCGGAAAGGTGCAGGACCGCTTCCCGCAGCGTCTTGCTGGGAATGGTGCCGGTATTGATGCAGGCTCCGCCGAGCGTGGACTTCATCTCGGCCACGGCGACCTTCTTTTCGAGCTTGGCCGCTTGAATGGCCCCGTGGTGTCCGGCCGGTCCGGTACCGATCACGACCAGGTCATACTGTTTCATCGCGTTCCAGACGGGAGCTTCCCAGAGCTATAGCATACCGTGTTCGGCCGCCTTCTCACGCTGCCCTCTTCAGGGAACCGATTCAAGCCCCACAAGCGTGTCGTGTGCTCCCCATTGGGTAGTTCGACACAACAGGAACAAAGCTGAAGCCTGAAACCTGCCGGCGCCGTGCTACGCCTTAGCAGGGCCCGAGAACTACGCGCCACCGGAGCGCCCCGCCGCACGGGCGACCGGGGTTGTGCGATAGTGAAGGGCGATCGGGAGGCGGCTATGAACAAAACCCTGTGGCTCCTGGCCTTGGCCCTTTCGGCCGG
>JBGOUJ010000712.1:0-3683 GCA_041477005.1 Terriglobia bacterium
CAAAATGGCGCCCCACGCCAGCAACGCGGCGCCCACCGGCGCGCTCAGCCGGCGGCCCCAGCGGACGTTCTTTTCGATGGCCATCAGCAGCGCCAGAATCGCCATCCAGTCCAGGCTCCCGGCGCCTACTGCGAACATCAACAACATCAGCGCCCAGCAACAACCCACACAAAAGACACCGTGATCGATTCCGAGGCGAAAGGCCTGCCGGCGCTCGCGGCGTCCCTGCCAGTGCTCGATGACGAAGCTGAACGGAGAGCGGCATTTTTCCAGGCACTTGTACTTGAGAGAGCTGAACTGGAAGGCGCCGGCAAGTAGCAGCAGGAGCGGGGCGCCCGCCGGCACGCGCTCGGCAAGCCAGGGGCTGGATGCCAGAAGCCACTGCCACGACAGATAGCCGGTCAATACGAGAGCGCCGAAGAAAATCCAGACAATCAGGTAGCCAAGGACCGTGAGTCCAACAAGTAGCAGGCGGTCGGAGCGCCCGCCGGCTAAAGTGTGAAGTGTGGCGATCACCGGCAGGCTGGTAGGCAACATCATCGCCACTGTCATTACGGTCCAGCTCGCGATGAAAAACAACTGGAAGGGCGCGGTCGCTACTGTCGCCGCACTCAGGTGGTGAAGGTGACCCAGCCCGGAAGCGCTCGAAAGCCACAGCGCCACCCAGGCGGCCGCGGCCAGCAGTCCCACCGCGATCACGACGGCGCAACGCTCGACCGCGGCGGGCGCCTCTGCGCGGAGAGCGGATAGTATCATTGGCGGTACTAGCCGGTGAATCGGAAAGAGGTCGAAACCGCGCTGTGGCCCTTAAGGTCGATCTGGAAGTCCGGCACGCTCACCCGAAGCTGCGACGCCCTTCCCAAGTAGGCGGGAGAGCCGGGAATGGTAGTGAAGACCGCGTCATAAAGCGCCGTCGGTAGGCCCCCGGCGCCCAGGACGGGAGCAAGGTTCGCCTCAATCGACGGGCCAATCTTGAGAGTTCCATTCGCGCCCTTCACGGCAAACGTGATCGGCGTCTGCTCGACAGACAAGACCTCACCGACAAGCTTCGCCAGGTCGGCGACCGGGCCGCCGAGCTTGCCGGTCCAGACGTTGAGCAGGGCATCCTTCTGCGCCGCCGACGCCTTGTCGTCCACATAGACGCGAACCTTCCAATTGCCCTTTAAAATGTTGCCGGGAATGTGGGCCAGTATCCCAAGCACGTGACCCGACACATCCGTGCCGTTCACTGTACCCTTATCTACGGCCCAAACGAGCAAGCCGTCACAGGTACCGTTATCGGGATCTTCCCCGAGCCAGCAAGGACAGAGAACGTTGCAGGTACATACTTCGAGAAGCCGGCCTTCGACTTGGTAAGGCATCGTTTAGGTCCCTTCTTTTGCGTAGAGTAGAGTCTATCATGAAACATTGCCCCAGGGCTTACATCAGTACGGTAAGAAACCCCGTTGCGATCAGTGCGCCGGCCCAGATGAGATCGATGTTAATCCAGGCCCGCCGCAGCAACCCAACGCCCAGCTTTTCGTACACGATCCACGCAGCAACTGCGGTCACACTGAGATAACCGGCGCCATGGACCAAAGTGGCGAGCAGTCCAGCAAAGGGTCCTGACGCAGTTGCCGTCCCTGCGTGGACGTGATGCCCGGCGGCTTCGCCAACGGTCTGGGCCGTCGCAGTGATGTGCAGAAATATGGGCAGCACCATCAATCCGGCGCCATGGGCTGTGGCCATCAAAAAGGACCACGCGGTGAGGCGCTTCCTATCGACCCGCATCGAGACCCAGCGGGGGTGACGGTGGCGGACCAATCGGGAGATGCCCAAGGCTACCAGCAGGAGCGCGACAGGCCACCGGACGTACGGATCCGGAACGACGGTTTTGGCTGCCAGTGCCACCAGGAGCGCGGTCGCGACCGCCAGTGCGTGTCCGACGCCCAGGGGGATCATGGCCCCCCACACAGCGCCGCGCCGCTGCTCCTGCATACCGAGCGCTACGGCGAACAGCCAACCCATGCCGGGGTTGATCCCGTGGAATGCGCCCAACGCGAACAGCGCCCCCCAAGACCAGATTTCCGTCCCGCTCATGGGAAGCAGAAGGAATCGGAGGAAGAGTCTCCGCCTTCCAAGTGCACCTGGTGGGGCCGTAAGGCGTCAAACTCCACGAAAAAATTGGGATCGAGTTTCAGGCCGCCGTTTGGGTTCGACATCGGCCTTCACCATCCAACCCTCGATCCCATCCGGATAGAACTGCTCGTCCCAGGCAGCGTACAGGGAGTTGGTAAAGTATACCCGCCGTCCATCGCGACTGAGCTCGACCATCTGGGGAGCGCCGTTCAGCGGTTTTTTCGCGCTGGGATGCGAGGTGCGCCGCACGATGCCACCGATCTCGACCTTCCCTGTCAGCCGGGGCTTTAAGGGGTCCGAAACGTCATACTGCCGCATCTCACCCGTGCCCCAGCAAGAGACATAAAGGAACCGATCGTCAAGCGAGAGATTGATGTCGGTGACCAGCGGCGGACAGGCCTTGAAGCCTTGCAGCAGCGGTGGCAGATTCTCAGGATCCGCCGGCTCGGCCGGAATCTCGATGACTTTGGTCACCTTCCACGTGCCGTTCCCTCCCCCCGCTTCGCGGTGCCACACCCAGATCGACGAGGAGAGATCCTTGAGCGAGACCACAACGCCAAGGAAGCCGTAGGCTTTGGTAGGATCGTGCGCGGGGCGGAGTTCGAGCACCATCTGGTGTTCACTGCCGAGATCCAGCACCTGCTTGTGGCGGCGCTTGTCGAGGTCCCAGACATGTAGCTGGTGTCCGTATTTGCCTCCTAGCAAGAGATCCGGGACGACGCCGTTCTCAACCATCTTCGGTGTGCCCCACTCGCTTGTGATCATGGTGTCGTAACCCAAGTGCCACCAGAAGTCGTAGGCGAAGTACTGAGGCCCGCGATCCACTTCCCAGCGTCCCCGGAGGTCAAACGTTTCCGCATCCAGCATGAAAACGCCCCCGGGGCCCTCCCCGCTCGGAGAGCCCAAAGCGTTAATGTAGATTCCGTCTGGCCCGCAATGGGCAGTATGGGCGCGGCTGTAGCCGGTGCGTGCCATCACCGTTTCCGGCTCGATTACTTTCACGATTTTCGGTTGGCGGGGGTCGGGCTTGGTATCGATGATGTGAATCCGTGAAGAACGCAGGCCCGGAACGACGAGATAGCGCCGCTCCATGTGCGGGTGGGGCGCATGCGGGCAAAGACAGGAGATGCAAGCGTTCCACCCAAAATGGTGCACCTCATCGCCGGCATTCGGCAGGTCTAACTGCCCGACCAGGTGGCCGTAGCCCTTCGAGCTCGGATTGACGTCCACCACGGCCATGGCGTCCGGCCGCTGGCGAGTGGGATCCAACATAGCCAAGTAGGCCAACGTCTCCGGGGGCGCTTCCATTGCCATCTTAAGGGGAGGGGTAAAACGTAGGGTCAGGTGTCCATCGCGGCATTGATTGCCTCCTTGTCGTCTCCTTCAGGCCAAGCCTGCCACGACTTGCGTGGCGAAAAAACGATTCCACACCATGCGGATGCTCCTATTGTCAGAATCGAACGTCAAACAGAAACAGTAACTCTTAGGAACGTGGCAGGAATGGAAGTGCCACCGTTCTTGCTCTGGTTCTGCGCTTTCGCCAGTTCCACAAGCTGGCTGTGGAG
>JBGOUJ010000713.1:0-3674 GCA_041477005.1 Terriglobia bacterium
CTGCCCCATCCCGAGCGGGTCGTCCTGATTACGAAGAATGATCCGGAGAAGTTGACCCGCGCCTGGAACGCCGGCATCGTTTCTGTAGTTTTTGAGCAGGATTCCTTGAGCACGGCGATGCTGGCGATCCTTGCGGCGCGGTATCGAACATGCAAAACTGTGATCTAAGCCAGCCACCGCTCCCTTACGGTCGCGGGCATTTCCCTTTCGCGCACCTTGGGCACGGTCTGCCGAGGGCACGTTGCCCTCGTCGGAGAGGCTTCCGGCTCGGTAGATGGGCCCACCGGAGAGGGCCTGTCGCTCTCCTTCCGGGAGGCCCTGGTTCTCGCGGATGCTCTGGCAGACGGCGAACTGGCCCGCTATGTTGCGACTTCTAGAACCCGAGAACGCATAGGACAGAATCGCGGAGGAGCGGGCGTGCCTGAAGAGCGTGGAATCACTCTACCTGCTGCAAATTAAGGGCGATTCGTACGCCGTTGACCAGGACGATGGTTTGATTGATCAGTTCCTGATTTGTAATCTCCGCTTCGACAAAACTCCGAAGAAGCTGAATGGGGCAAAGGAATTCGAGCGCTTCCGACGATGGAGAAGCGCCGGATGACGGGCTGACCTCGACCAAGATCGTTATGTCCAAGCCCGCAAGTTGCGGATCCGGGGGGACCTTTGCCAGAAGGGCCTTGAGGGTCGGCGCCAGAAACAGATCGAAGGATTGGGCCGCGCGCTTATAAATCGATGTCCTGTCTTTATCGAAGACCGCCGGATTTCGAACAGTTATTTGCAGATAGACCTGCTTCCGAAAACTCACGAACTCGGGGGGGAGCGTAGTCGACAAAGTGGAAGCGTGCCAGTCCAGGTCCACCATCTTGGTTCGCGGGTTCTCCAAGTTTCGCGCCTCCGGAGGCATCTCGAGCAGCCGGTCGCTCGGCCCCCGATTCCCCATGGTTCTAGCGATGAACGGTAAGATTCACGGTTGCTGTTCCGCCGGTGACGTCCACAGGTGCCGTGGCAGGCTTGCCTTCTTCGCTCCACGTCTTCAGCGTAATGCCCCGGCGGAACATCCTTGATTGCAAAGCTGCCATCTTTGGACGTGACGGCGAAATAAGGTGTGGGGGCAACCACCACGTAACCGGACATCTCGGCGTGGACATTGCATAGAACGGCTGCGCGAGGCATACTGCGAAAGGCCGTTGTAATGGTCGGTGGGCGAGTTGACTAGATCGTAGCGCATGATACCGATCAGCCATGGATAAATCCAGTACTCGGCTTCGGCAAATCCCCCGCTGAAGGTGACGGCGCGTGCGTGTTCCAGGAACAGCGTATCGGGATCGGGGATCAGGTTGGCATCGTGACCAAACATTCCGAGCCCATAGAGCTCCAGGTGGCGGTACTTGAAACGGAAATCACCGCCCACACGGTAGAACGGCTCGCGGATGGCGCCAAAGTCCGGAAAAGCCTTGCGGTCGAGATTCAACGCGTTCCGGCCATAGTACCCAAAAGCGCCGAAACGAATCGAAGTGTGGTCACGGGGGCCAGTCGGACCCGCAGCCTGTACCTCCTTGCGCGCCGCTGAGTCGCGCTCCAGATTGAGGCGCTGGGAGATGCGGAAGTAGACGTCTTTCGAGCTGCGGGCCGCGGGATCCGTGTTGTTACCGTTTACCATCGTGAACGTATTGGGAGCAAATAAGTCGGTCCGCGGCACGAAACCCAATTGCAGCGGCTGCTTGCTGTTGTATTGAGCAAAACCAGAGTACCGGAACCCGATGGGGATACTGCCAAGGATTTCCCCCGGATAAATCGCATTCGGGAAGGCCTCGCGCAAGGCCTTCGCCCCCAACAACACCGGCGGCTCTTTCACAAAGGTTTCATCATCCTTGGGGAACCGAAAACCGTTTTTCTTGAAGGCCTCACCGAAATCGTTCCGTTCGGGAAAATCGTTGTGACAGGTGGCGCACGAGGTTTGATACTTGCGGGCGAAGGCGGGGATCGCAGAGGCCTTCGGCGGCTGCAGGAAAAGCAAGCAGAGGAAAATCCCTACCGCAATTACTGCAATCAAAGCGCGGACATTTACCCAATGACGGTTCATACGCGTCTCCCTCCTAAGCAAAGCAAGCGTTCCATGGTTTGGCCATTCTTCTGCTGCGGCCGCTTGGACCTCGAGGGGAGATCGGCCTCCGGAGAAGTCCACTTTGGAACCGCAAGAAGCAGCGGCCGGCAGGAAAGCCGCCAGCGGCAGCCACGACCGTCTTTGCCAAGCAAACTCTGTCGGTCCTGAGGCTCCGCACGGGGGCCAGCCGCCGAGCCTCCCTTCGCTCCCTCCGGAGTAAGCAGACACATCTCGTCAGGAACCAGGAATCCCTCTGCCAGCGTCGAGCCGGGGCGCATATCTTGAAAAAGGCTTTGAATACAGCGCGTCATAAGGCCGCAGCGGAGGTGCGAGCATGAGAGCTTTCGCGCATTGGGGCTTTTCACCCAATTGCTGCCGACAGTGAAGAGTCACTGAGCGCGCGAGCGCGGAACGGGTGCGTGGTAGAATCACCGGACTTTCGCCGCCATGCGCGCGGCAAAAGGGCCAAAATCCGAGCGCGGAGGGCTGGCACTCCAAATGCTTTCTGGAGGAGGCGCGCTATGCAGATCGATTTAGTCCCCTGGTTGATTCTCTGGGCGCTCGTCACAACCGGCGTCCTGATTCCGGCTCTCTGGCGGTTGGTGGCGGTCAGGCGGGAAGAAGAGCTGGGCGGCCTGCACGTCGCGGGTTCTGACGCCGCGGTTCCACATCAGGAAGCCAGGATCGGCCGGACCCTGGCACACCCCGATCTGTGGGGCAAGACCGTGACGGTCGTTTCCGCCGTCTTGATCGTTGCGATCGGCGTGGCGTGGCTTTACAACGGCTGGCTGAAGGCTAATGAGGCGATTCGCTAGCCCGGTCTCGCACCGGTAGTGTTGGGCTTGCTTGGACCGCTGCCCGTCGATCGGGAGCGCCCCGGTTGGTCCATGAATTGCCCAGAACTGCGAGAGGGCCTGTGACTCGAGAACAGATCTCCAAAATGCTAAGACAGCATCCCTTCACGAGGGACTTGCTCGAGCCGCACCTTTCGATGCTGCCGGATCTAAGCGAGGGGGTCCAATTCGGGCAAGATGAGATAATTTTCGATGCTGGGGAACGGTCCTCGCATTTCTATTTGATCACGTCGGGATGCGTATGCGTGGAGATCAAAAGTCCGGTCTACGCGGTGTGCATCGCCGCTCTGGGCCCCGGCGAGGCGTTCGGCTGGTCCTCGCTTCTCGATCACCACAACACCGTCTTCCAGGTACGCGCTTGGGAAGTGACGACCGCTCTGCGTTTGGATGGCGAACGACTCCTCGCTGCCTGTGCGGAGGACCCGGTGCTGGGTCGTGAGGTCTTCCGCGGGTTATTGCAGATTGTAGCGGGCCGCATCGGGGCTATGGAAGCGCGGCTCGGGGAGTTCTGCGGCGTCAGCGTTCCTGCCGGAGTTCCGCGCCCGGTGAACTGGCCCGTCATCGGAAAGGGCCGGTAGCCTTGGGGCCGATGACGCCGGGCCGCACCCGGCCATCAACAAATTACGCACTTTCGATGCGGCGGCTGCCCCAATTCCCAGGGGTGAGGGTTGGCATCCCGATTGCTGAATCAAGGGTGGGAGCCGGTCCGGCGGCGC
>JBGOUJ010000714.1:0-3667 GCA_041477005.1 Terriglobia bacterium
CGGGACATCAAGTCGGCCAACGTCATCGTGACCAAAGACGGTGTGGCGACGATCGTGGATTTCGGACTCGCCAAGCTGGCGGGCGCGACCGAGCTCACCAAGACGGGCACCACGCTGGGGACGGCCGCCTACATGTCGCCGGAGCAGGCGCAAGGGCTCAGCGCGGATCAGCGGTCGGATGTTTGGGCACTGGGCGTGGTGCTGTACGAGATGCTGACCGGCGAGAGGCCGTTTCGGGGCGAGCACCTGCCGGGGGTCGTGTACGCGATCGTGAACCAGACGCTGCCGCCTCTGCGGTCGCGCCGCCCGGAGGCGCCTGCCGAGCTGGAGCGAATCGTGGAGCGGACGCTGGAGAAAAATCGCGAGGTCCGCTATGGGTCGGCGGGAGATCTTCTGGGGGATCTGACGGCGTACCGGAGCGGGTTGGCTCCTGGCCGGCCGCGGTTGTATGCTCGGCGGGCCATGGCTGCCGGGACCCTGGCGCTGGCAGTGGTGGCTCTGGTCGCCGGCGGGTGGCTTTACTGGAGGTCGTCGAGAACGCGGTGGGCGCGGGAGCAGGCGCTTCCGGAAGTCAGCCGGTTGATTTCAAACGGCAGGTACGTCGCCGCCTTCGACCTCGCCCGCGACGTTGAGCGACGCCTACCCGGCGATCCGCAGTTGGCCAGGATTTGGCCCGAGATGTCTCAGGCTATCACGGTGGAGACAGACCCACCGGGTGCCGAGATTCAAATGAAGGAGTATGCCCCTGGGAGCGGCCAGTGGCGGCGGCTGGGAGTTTCGCCGCTGAAAGATATTCGGATCCCGATGGGGTACTTCCGGTTTCGCGCGACGAAGACGGCCTTCCTTACAGCGGAGGGCGCGGGCCCTGTCCTCGGCAGGGTAAGTTTGGCGCTCGACGCCGAGGGCAAGCAAACAGCGGGGATGGTCCGGGTGCCGGCGGGAACGTTCTACGTGATCCTTGCTCACCTCGGTCCGCTGGGACCGTTTCCCATGGCAGATTACTGGATCGACAAGTACGAGGTGACCAACCGGCAGTTCAAGCAATTTGTCGATCAGGGGGGGTATCAGAAGCGCGGCTATTGGATGCACCCCTTCATCGAGGACGGGCGGACGCTTTCTTTGCAACAGGCCATGGGAAAGTTTCGGGACTCGACTGGACGGCCGGGGCCTGCCACGTGGGAAGCGGGGACGTATCCGGAGGGGAACGATGATTTTCCGGTGACCGGCGTGAGCTGGTATGAAGCGGCGGCCTACGCGGAGTTCGCGGGCAAAAGCCTGCCCACACTCTACCACTGGTATCAAGCTGCCGAGGCCCGATCGGCCCCAGATGTCATTCCCCTTAGCAATTTTGGGAGGACCGGCCCAGCTCGTGTTGGGACCTATCAGGGATTGAGCCCGTTCGGTGCCTACGACATGGCCGGCAACGTGCGAGAGTGGACCAGCAGTGAGGTCGGCCAGGGGCGCTTCATCCTGGGCGGCGCCTGGAATCAGCCGGCTTACCTGTTCCATTGGGCCGAGCCGGCTTCGGTCTTCGATCGCTCCCCTGGCAACGGCTTCCGCTGCGTGAAGTACGCCGGCCCGCTGGAGGCTCGCCTGACCGGCCCCCTGCAGCGGCAGTTTCGCGATTTCCGCAAGGAGAAGCCGGCCTCCGACGAGGCGTTCCGGATCATTGAGAGCATGTATTCGCGCGAGCCTGGGCCGCTCGATTCAAAGACAGAGGCAACCGATACCAGCGCGGAGGCTTGGGTGCGGCAGAAGATTACCTTCAAGGCTGGCTATGGTAATGAGCGCATGGCCGCCTACCTGTTCCTTCCCAAGAACGCACGGTCCCCGTTTCAGACGGTCGTCTTCTTTCCGGGCGCCAGCGTTCTGTTCGCTCGGTCGAGCGAGTCCTTGCTTCAGCCTGACCGGTGGGACTACGTGATCAAGAGCGGGCGGGCTTTGCTCTACCCCGTTTACAAAGGGACGTACGAGCGGCAGATCGGGCTCCTTCCCACGGAGCAAAATCGCGAGGTATTGAGCCAGTGGGTGAAAGAACTCGGCGCCTCGATCGACTATCTGGAGACGCGCCCGGACATCGACCGCAACAAGATTGCCTACTACGGTCTAAGCTGGGGGGCGCGGCTGGCGTCGGTTCTGCCGGCGCTCGAAAAGCGGCTGAAGGTCGCGGTGCTGCTGTCCGGCGGTTTCGTGTTCGTCCCGCGGGCGCCAGAGGTGGATGAGATCAATTTTGCCCCCCGGGTCCGGATCCCGACCTTGATGCTGAACGGCCGCTACGATTTCATTTTCCCGACGGAGACGGCGCAGGCGCCCATGTTCCGCTGGTTGGGAACTCCGGAGAAAGACAAGAAGCACGTGGTGTGGGACACCGCCCATGACGTCCTGCAACTGAGGAGCCAGGGGGTGCGGGAAGTGCTGGATTGGCTGGACCGGTACCTCGGGCCCGTGAACCGGTGATCGCGATCGGCGGCAACGATGGCAAAGGCCCCGGTCTGTTCAAGGTTCCCACCGGCGGCGGCGCCTTCATTGCCATGGAGTATGTCGAGGGCAAGGCCCTCGACGAGTTGATCGGGCGCCGGATTCGATTACGTTCACGGATTACGAAGAGGTGTAGTGGACGCGCCGCGGCCCAAGCCTAGCAAGACCAGCGCTCCCCGCCTGACTGCATGACGTCCTGGTGACCTGGAGGTCGCGCAATCGATGGACTGGAGGCCGTTCATGTCTCAACTCGGTGGTACGATTATCGGGGGTTCCGTCGGTTAGGAATCCTGTTCGAACGAAAGGAGCGCCAAGCCCTATGTCGAGTCCTTCCCGCCCGGCTTTGCGAATTCTGACGCTGATTCTTGCCATCGATGCCATCGCAAAGGGGCTCGTAATGATCTTCGGTGGTAAGGCAGTCATGACGCGATTGTTTCCATACCCGCCTGAGTCGGAAATCACCACCTTGCTGCTTCTCACACGGCAGCAATTGGGCGCACAGGATCTAGCCCTTGGCCTCATGCTTTATTTTGCCTTTCGCGATCCAGTTCGTAACGTGGCCGTCCTTTACGGTATTGTTCTGGGGCTGTGCATTGCAGCCGTTACATCGGTGATCTCTCTCTCCACCCTAGATGCAGGCCGACTCTATCCCCCGTACTCGATCTGGGCCCACTCCCTGCTGCGATTGGCGGTGGCGACGTTGCTTTATTGCCTCCGCCCGCGAGACGCGATCTTTGCCCGACTTCAGGGCGGCACTTCGGGTGTTTCGAATTGAAATCCTTCTGGCACACCCTCTCCAGCCGGCGAACATCCCGCTACTCGTCCTGAAGGGCATCGCGAGAACCGACTGGACAAGAAACAGCCGTTTCCCACAGGCGGACTTATGGCGTGTATCACCTGAACGAGTTCGCGCACAACTTCGCCCCCTCTTGTTCAGACTGCTGCGACATTCTTGACCCCGATTCTTACGGGGTGCCACCAAAGGGATCGCCGCGCCGCCTTGCTTCTTTGAGTTTGATCTCCTGTAGCTGCCTCAAACGAAAAATGATGGACCAAGGACTCTTCGTAAGGTGGTTACGCTGTTCGATTTTGCTCTGCACGAGGGCGGCTCCCGCGACCGAAACCGCTGTGGAGCCAAGGCCAATGATAGCGCTGATGTCCGGAGGAACGCCCGACAGAAGCGAAACAG
>JBGOUJ010000715.1:0-3659 GCA_041477005.1 Terriglobia bacterium
CTAGGTTCGACGGCCTGCCGAAGCAGGGGGCTGCGCGACAAGACGTGGTGGCGTCCGAGGATGGCGGGTGGGCAAGGAGGCGGCTTTATCTCACGGCCAGCCGCTTCGTGATCTGGTCCAATGCGGCGGAACGATCCTTCGCGTAGCCGACGTGTTCTTCGACGCTCAACACGGCTTCGTAGGCTTCCTGGCTGGAGCAGAATTTGTCGGCGAATTGTATGCTCTCGCGGACCGCGAGCTGCTCCTTCAAAAAACCTACCGCTAAGTTGCAGAATGCGGGGAGCGCACCGCGGTCAAGCGGAAGGAAAAGCCCACGCGCCTCGCTCTCGGCCGCTGGACGCGATTTCGTTTCCAGCCTCCGAAAGTAATTCAGCATGACGGGAGTGAATCGCGCTCCAGATTCGCTTTGAGCAGCTACGAGAATCACTCCCGGAAGGGCGGGACCCCTGGATGGGCCAGTGCCAACGGCACGGTCGATCAGGTCCTGGAAATCGTCGGCCGTAAGATTCTGCCGCTGCAACAGTTCCTGTAGCAGGACTCGATCACGCTCAAAAGGTCTTGCGTACTGGTCTCCTGCCCGCCCGCCGTGGCCGGCTGCCGCCAGGAGTTGCGCCGTAGTCCATCCGGGAACACGAGTGCGCAGGGGCGGAAACCGCTCGGCGATATACATCATGTCGTGTTCGAAGAATGGGAAACCCAGATCTTTCCTGAATGTAATGCTCAACCATGCGCCGGTCTTCTCGGAATAGCCGGAGATCGTCAACTGGGGCCCCAGGGCGACCTCGCGAACCACACGAAAAAAACCCATCCCTCGAATGCATTCTCGCCCGGTGGGGGTCGTGGGGCTCAAGTCGATAAAGACAGATTCTAAATTTTCCTCGCCCCAGGCGAACATGCCGGTCAACAGATCTTCAAGAGGTGCGGGAGTCTCCAACGTCTGCCGGGGGACCTGCAGCAGCAGCGACGTTGACACGGGATCGTCCCACAAAAGGAAGCTGGAGATTCCTCCGGAATCGCCGTAAAAACGGCCCCAGGACACCAGGACATCTTCGCCGGCGTGCGTTAGGATGGCCGTTGAGTCCGGGCTGGGAAGCTCCAGCTTCACAAATCTGCGACAAAGCTTCCTGGCCGATTCGAGCACTTGACCCGCCTCCGGACTGTTTGGCGGCCCGATGGCGCTGTGAGCCAAGACAAGTTTCTCAGGGAGGGGTACTTCCCCGTAGGCCAGCCAGGGTGCTGAAAGCGAGGGCACAACGCGAACTTGTACCGGGCGAGCCAGGGGCTGGAAGGGATCTGACCCGCTGACGACAATGCGTGCTGGCTTTCGAGGGATGGGGGCTTCCGTAGGCCGGTCTTGCGCGGCGGCGCCCACCAGCAAGACGAGGATCCCGGCACCCGTCTTAAGGAGCTTCCCGCGCTCATTTCGGCCGGCGAGCACGATTTCAGTATACCTTTTGGGAAGACTCACAGAACGATTGTCGGCGACGGGTCCTCTGGCATCCACGTCGCGACGGCCGAACATCTCCAGAAAAAAAAGGGGCCGGGGCGCCGCGAAGCGCACCGGCCCGGAGACTGGCGGGTATACCGATCAGAAAATGAACTTCAAGCCGAACTGAATCTGCCGCATCGGCGCCGCCAGGCTGGTGATGGCTCCAGGCCCTTGCACCCGTCCCGCCTGGTTCGGGAAGGCGCCGCCGGGCGTCGAGGGCAGAAACGCGGTGGAGGTGGTCAGCGAATTGCTCGGTGTATTGAAGTTGGGGCTGTTGAAGACGTTGAAGAACTCCGCCCGGAACTGCACCTTCATAGACTCATGGATGGGGAAGTTCTTGAACGCCGAGAAGTCCAGATTCTTGAACGCGGGCCCGCGCAGGATCGCGTTGCCGGAGTTGCCGTAGTGGCAGAGGTAGGCGAGACTGCTCACCTGGCAGGTCACCACCTGGAATTGATTCGGGTCGAACCACTCGTTGATGGTCGGGTTCGAAAGCGCGCCGCTCCCGATGCGATCCGGCCGGACCGGGCTGTTGAACGTATTCAAGGTGTTGCCCTGCTGGACCACGAACGGAAGGCCGGTGTGGATGGTCCAGATGCCGTTTGCCTGCCAGCCCGCGAAGATCTGCTTCGCAAAGCCCTTTCGAAGAGCCTCCGCCGTGGGGATATCGTAGAGCCAGCTAATGACGGCGTTGTGCTTCTCGTCGAAGGGGTACAGGCCCTTATCCGCCGAGCGAAGGCGGGGATTCTGGTAGGAGCCGTTGTTGGTGCCGCCGAAGCTCTCGTTGCGGCCATATCCCTCACCCTCGGACTTGCTATAGGTGTAAGCGAAGCTCGCCAGCAGCCCTTTGCTGAACCGCTTCTGGTAGTTGACCTGCAGGCCGTGGTACCAGGAATTCGCCCCGGAATCGAGCCAGCGGATGCGGGAAAGCGGGCGCACCGGGCCGCTCAGACCGTCGGTGACGAACTGGTAGGGGCGGCGCTGTTGCGGAGTGGTGGGCAGCGAGCTCAAGCCCGGGTCGGGGTTGTTCAACTCCACTGTATTGTCCAGGTGGACGCCCTTGCTGCCGACATAGCTGACGTCGAGCACGGAGTTCATGGGCAACTGCCGCTGGATCCCGAAGCTCCACTGCATGACCCGTGGCTCGAAGTCGTCCGGGTTGAGCGTGTTGGCGTTGATCGTGCTGGTCGGGCTGAGAACGCCAAACGGATTGGCCGAGGTGACGGGGTTCGCGTTTGTGATGATCCCGTTCGAGGCGGTGTTTGAGAACGGCACGCTGCCGGAGAGCGGCGGATTGAGGTTCAGGATGGTGTAGTTGTTGAGCTGGTGGATGTTGTAAAAGATGCCGGCGCCGGTGCGAATCACGGTCTTGTCGTTCAGGCGGTAGGCGACGCCGAGGCGCGGCTGGAACAGCTTCTTCTCGGGATTGTAGAAAGCGTATGGCGTACGGATATTAGGTATCAGTGTCGGATAGCCGTTGGTGATGGTGTTGAAGCTGAGGCTGCGCCAGAGACCCCGAACGTCGGTGGCCGCGGTGTTGTATTCATAGCGCATGCCGAGGTTGATGGTCAGGCGCTGGGTGACCTTCCAGTCGTCCTGGAAATAGCCGCCGATGCGGTCCTGCCGGGGATAGGTGAGGGGCAGACCCTCGGGGGTATCGGTCGTAGTGGGATAGCCCAGCAGGAAGGCACCGAAGCCGCTGTTGGCGACGTCGTCCGTGAAGTTCAGGTCGCCGCGAGCCACGTTCGCGGCGCCGCGGTTGAGGTTGACGTGCGTGAAGGCGAAGCCCATCTTGAAGTTGTGAGCGCCGCGGGTGAGGTTCAAGTTGTCACTGAACTCGTATTGGTTGTTAAAGTCGAAGCCGTTCCCGCCATCACGGTCGCCCACTACGCTGCTGAAGTTCGAAATACTGATCGGCGGTATTCCCGCTTCGCGCGGGCTGAGCGGCCGGTTGTTGTCATTGAGCACGCGCAAGCCGGTCAGGCCGAGCGAGTCGAGGCTGAAACTGGTGTTCGATCGCGGGTTCAACGTGTTGTCCACGGAGCGCATGTAGCCGATGCGGGCCTCGTTGATGAGCGATGGGTTGAAGATGTGGATCCAGTTTGCGCCGGCGTTCTGGTTCCGGCCGGCCACGAAGTAGGGGAAGTTGGGATTAGGCGCGTACTGCTGC
>JBGOUJ010000716.1:0-3639 GCA_041477005.1 Terriglobia bacterium
TCGAAGCGTTCCAAATTTGCCGCCCGATCGTATCCCCGGCGATGGAGCTGACAAATTCGCCCTTCTTTCCAAAATAGCCCGTAATAATATTCATAACCCGGACGCCAGCTTGGGGGGGATGCGACGGGGCCCTTTAGCGATGCCGACCTGTCTGTATCGCCGGGTCAGACGAAGGAATTCACCGGCTCGGCCGCTCGCCTTTTCCCGCGCACCCGTCGAGTCTAACCGCGCGAAAATTTTCTGTCAATAGGAAAAGGCAAGCGGCTGGGGGGAGTTTACTTTTTTTCGTGAGTCGAACGTTTGACACGTGCACAGCGCGCTCATTCGATGCCGGCCGTAACTCGCAAGCAACAGGGAGTTTACTTCTCTCGTGAAACGGATGTTTGACGCTTACGAACAAGCAAGAGGGGTTTAGGGCCGGTCATGGAATTACCGTGGCAGCGCGCAAAGCCAGCTTGCTCACGCGCGCGGCTCAGAAGGCGTTTCCGCGACCGTAGGGGAACCGTTGGTACTGGTACTTTGTGACGAGGTTATTTCGTGACGACCCCCTTACTTCCTTCGTGAGACAGATGTTTGACAATTGCGAAGCGATTATTCGATCCGAGCGGTAACTGGGGAAAGAGGTTCTCACTTTTTTGTGGAGCAAACGCTTGACACGTGCATAGCGTGCGATGGGACGAGTGAACGTTTGCAACGATCTCGATCCGAGCCGGGCGCCCTCCGGGCCCTCGACAGAAAATAGTGGGTTGACTCGCGCGCAGCCCTGGTGTATAAGTACATTTCGCCCCCCCCAACGAGCAAAGAGATTTCAAGGGACCACCGGTTGCGTGGGACTCAGATCGCGGTAGCGCGCGCGTTGACCCGGCTGGTCGTCTCTGCTTAGCCCTTCCCCCATCGGTCGCAGGCATCGGCCCTGTGTCCGAAACGTAGTTCGCTGGGCCCCCAAAATCAGGCAGCGCGCGGAGTCCACGATGTCGGTACGCAACCGTAGCACCGGCCGGGTGAGGTTTCGGCTGCCTGCGCTGCCGCATCCGCCGGCCTGGGAAAAGTCTGGAGCCTTCACCGGCCCTGGACCACGGGCGTTCCGCCCGCGACCATCAGAGGAACCCTAATGGATCAATCCGCACTTCTCCCGGACGATAAGCATCACGGGGTGCCGCTGCACCAAGCCGGCGCAGAGTCGTTGCCGGTCCGTTTCCGCCTCGGCGATCCGTTGGGGCGGCCCAACGAAGAGCAAGCCTCCGGCGGCATGCTCGACTACTGGCGCATCGCACGCCGCTATAGAGGCTTGGTCGTACTCATCGCTTTTCTCGGCTCCCTGGCCGCATTCCTGTGGACCCTGCCGCAGACGCCGGTCTACCAGGCCAGGACTTCGCTGGAGATTCAGGCCATCAACGAGAACTTTCTGAACATGGCGGCCATCAACCAGACTGCGGTGGGCAGCGCCTCCTACGGCGATACGGATATTCAGACGCAAGTCAAGATCCTGCAAAGCCAGTCTCTCACCAAGCGAGTGGTGGCCAAGCTGAAGCTGGAGGAGAACCCGGATTTCATCTATGAGCCCACCCGGGAATCGGCCTGGCGCAAGGCCCTCGGGCTGCCGGCGCCGGAGCCCGTCTCGGCCCGTAAGCAGGCGCTGGCCATGGCCGCGAGTAACCTGAAGGTGCGGGGGACTCTGCAGACCCGGATTGTGGAGGTCTTTTGCGATTCGACCAGCCCCAAGCTGGCCGCCGACTTCGCCAACACGCTCGCCCAGGAGTTCATCGAGCAGAGTGTGGAGTCCCGCTGGAACGCCACCCAACGCACCGGCGAGTGGCTCACCCGCCAGATGGAGGACTTGCGGATCAAGCTCGAGAGATCGGAACAGAAGCTCCAGGACTACGCCCAGACATCGGGCCTGATGTTCACCTCGGAAAAAGACAAAGACAGTGTGGCCGAGGCGAGGTTGCGGCAACTGCAGGAAGAGCTGTCGAAGGCCCAGGCCGACCGCATGGCCAAGCAGGTGCAATACGAGATGGCATCCAAGAGTTCTCCCGACTCCCTTCCCGGGGTGCTGGAAGATCCATCGTTGCGGGAATACCAGGACAAGCTCACCGAGCTGCGGTCGCAGGTGGCCGAGCTTACCACCTCGCTGACGCCGGCCCATGTGAAGGTGAAGCGCGTGCAGATGCGGATCGCCGAGATGGAGTCGGCCTTGGAGAAGCAGCGGACCAACATCCTCAAGCGGATCCGGAACGAGCACGAGTCGGCCCTGCGGCGCGAGCACCTGCTGTCGACAAGCTACGCCGCCCAATCCAGGCTTGTTTCCGCGCAGTCCGAAAAGGGCATTCACTACGGCGTCCTCAAGCGCGAAGTCGACACCAGCCGGCAGCTCTACGAAGCGGTGCTGCAGAAGGTGAAGGAAGCCGGAATTGCCTCGGCCATGCGGGCGAGCAATGTCACCGTGGTAGATCCGGCCGAGCCGCCCTCCAGCCCTTACAAGCCGGAGCCGGTGCGGAACGCGTTTTGGGGGTTCGGGTTCGGGGCGGTCCTCGGGATGGCGGTGGCTTTCATGCTGGAGCGCGCCGATCGAAGCCTGAAGTCCCCGGGGGATGCCACCTACTACCTGAACGTGCCCGAGCTGGGGGTAATTCCCGCCACAAACCGCCACAGTGTCGGGCGCCCTAGGGGCAAGGTGCGCCTCATCTTGCGCAATAAGTCGGCGAGCGCGAACGGCCACAAAACCGGGACCAACGGGACCGGCGCCAACGGGACCGGGACCAGCCCTAGCGAGGAAGCCCACTCACCGGTCGAGATGTCCACCTGGAAACACAAATCCATCATGGCCGAATCCTTCCGCGCCGCCCTTACCTCCATCCTTTATTCGGGCAAAAACGGGGACCGCCCGCGCATACTCGTGATATCCAGCCCGATCCCGGGGGAGGGCAAGACCACCGCCGTGAGCAATCTCGGCATCGCCATGGCCGAGATCCGTCACCGGGTGTTGCTGATAGACGCCGACATGCGCCGGCCCCGGCTCCACAAGATCTTCAGCGTGGACAACAGCCGGGGGTTGAGCGACTTGCTGTGTGAAAGCGACTCGATCGAGCACGCGTCCCTGGCCGGCACGATCCAGCCCACGGCCATCAAAGGGCTCTCCGTGCTGCCGAGTGGACCGCGGACGTCGAGCATCCCCAACCTGCTCCATTCGCCCCGCCTGCGGGAGTTGATCGAGCGCGTGCGGCGGGACTATGACGAGGTGCTGATCGACACGCCGCCCATGCTGCAGATTCCCGACGCCCGCGTGGTGGCTTCGCTGGCCGACGCCGCCATTCTGGTGTTTCGGGCCGGCCAGACCTCGCGCGACGTCGCCCTGGCCGCCAAGCAGCGCTTCGCCGAGGACGGCACGCGCGTGCTGGGCACCATCCTGAACTCCTGGGATCCGATCCTCAGCCAGTCTACCTACTACAGCGGCTACTACAACGGCTACTACAAAGGCCTCTACAGCCGCTACTACTCAACCGAATCGCCGGAGGCGGAAGCGACCGCAAACACAGCCGGTGACTGACGCCCTGGGCAGCCTCTGTTACCGTATTGTGTAGCGAACCGTGCCAAGAATAGCGGAGAGTGAAGTGTCGGGTTCGACCATGGTTGAGCCAA
>JBGOUJ010000717.1:0-3637 GCA_041477005.1 Terriglobia bacterium
CACGGCGCTCCTGGCCGACTACAACCAACAGCTTGCCCTGGGCTTCTACCACTCGTTTTCCGGCTGGCTGATTTTCCTGGTTGGCTTCGCATTCGTGACAGCCCTGGCCAAAGGACTGCACGCGGTGCTCGATTGAAGGAAGGATGAGGGCCTGACTCATGCATCGGATCACCTGGCGTTTCGGGCTTACCGTGTTGTTGGTGTCGGCAACCCTGACCGCCTCCCGGCTCAGTGAGTACCGGCAGCCAGGCTCCCTGGCGCGGCCCCTCGACACCATCGGAACCGAGATCGACGGCTGGGCCGGCTCATCCGATCCGCCCATCTCGAGCGAGATTCTCGGGGTCCTGAAACCCACGAGCTACCTTTCAAGAACCTATCGTCGCGGCAACGACAAACTGGGCTTGTTCATAGCCTTCTATGCCGAGCAGCGTGCAGGCGAGAGCATGCACTCGCCGAAAAACTGCCTGCCCGGGAGCGGTTGGGAGGTCTCGGAGTCGGGAAGAGCCGAGGTTCGCGCGAACGGCCAAAAGATCGAAGTGAACCGGTATCTGGTGCAGAACGGTTTCGAGCGCACGCTGGTGCTTTACTGGTATCAGTCCCGGAACCGGATTATCGCCAGCGAATACAAGGGCAAGGTTTGCCTGCTCCGGGACGCCCTGGTGGACGGCCGCACCGCCGGCTCGCTCGTGAGGGTGGTTTTGCCCGCCCGGCCCGGCGCCCTGGAGGACGGCCTTGCCTTCGCCTCAACGCTCATCGCGCAGATGCAACTCTGCCTCGCGGATGCCACGCCGTGAGTGAAGATCTCGCGCAAGGGTGCAAAGAGCGCAAAGGAAATACAGAAGTTATTCCTGGCGTTGGCGTTCTTGCGCGCGCAGACTCAAACCGAAGCAGTTATCGGCGTGCCTCTGCGTTTATCCGTGGTTGCTTCTGATTTTCCGCGGCTGTTACTACGGTCGCGGCTCCGCAGCGCTTCCTTTACAGCCGCACGATCTTATCCGAGGAAAAAGAACGCAGAACGTTGCGGGTATCTACGATCAGGGGGGCGACTTCCACCAGACGGGCATAATCGACGCGCGAGTGGTCGGTGACCACCACCACGCAGTCGGCCCGGGCGGCGGCTTCCTCGAGTGGCTGGGAGGACAGGCTGCCGCCGTCCCAGCGCAACTGCGGGACGTGCGGGTCGCTGTAGCTGATCTTCGCACCCCGCCTTTCCAGCAACGCAATGATGTCCAGCGCCGGCGATTCCCGTATGTCGCTGACGTCGCGCTTGTAAGCCACCCCCACCAGGTGGACGCGTGAGCCCTTGAGCGGCTTGCTGCAATCATTCAGCGCCGCCTGCACCTTCTCTACCACAAACTCCGGCATCCGCCCGTTGATCTGCCCCGCCAACTCGATGAACCGCGCCTCCGCCCCCGCCTGCTTCGATTTCCATGACAGATAGAACGGGTCGATCGGGATGCAGTGGCCCCCCAGCCCCGGCCCCGGGTAGAACGCCATGAACCCGAATGGCTTGGTCGCCGCCGCCTCGATCACCTCCCACACGTTGATCCCCATCCGGTCGCACAGCAGCGCCATCTCGTTGGCCAGCCCGATGTTGATCATCCGGAAGGTGTTCTCCAGCAGCTTCACCATCTCGGCCACCTTGGTCGAACTCACCGCAATCACTTTTTCGATGGCTTGGGAATACAGCAGCACCGCCAACTCGGTCGACTGCGGCGAGATTCCCCCCACCACCTTGGGTATGTTGCTCGTCTGGAACTGCGGATTGCCGGGATCGACCCGCTCCGGCGAGAAGCACAGGAAGAACTCCCGGCCTTCCCGCAGCCCGCCCCGCTCCAGGATGGGCAGGATCAACTCCTCGGTCGTTCCCGGATACGTAGTCGACTCCAGGATAACCAGCATGCCCGGATGCAGATAGCGGGCCACCTGCTCGGCTGCCGCCACCACGTAGCTCATGTCCGGATCCTTGGTCTTGCGCAGCGGCGTGGGCACGCAGATGTTGATGGTATCCAGCTCGCCGACCGCGGAAAAGTCCGAGGTGGCCTGCAGCTTCCGGCCGGACACCAGCCGGCTGAAAAGCGCCGCTTCCACGTCGTCGATGTAGCATTGCCCCTGGGCGAGGAGCGCGATCTTTGCTGCGTCGACGTCGATGCCGGTGACGCTAAACCCGGCCCGCGCCATTTCTACCGCCAGGGGCAGGCCGACGTAGCCCAACCCGATGATTCCTACGCGCGCCGTGCGACTGCGAATCTTTTGCTCGAGCAGCTCACCGAAGCCGGCCTCGGCGTCCGGAACGTTGGACACGGAGGTGACCGCAGCGCTCATTGCTGAGTCCGGCCGGATTTTTCCGTGGCTTCCGCCAGGACCTGCTGAGCCACTTTAGCTTCGGGCAGGTTGGGATTCATCCGAAGCGCCGCTTGCAAGGTCTGCCGGCCTCGCTCCGGCTCCCCGGCTTTCAGATAGGCCATCGCCAGGTGGTACTTCACGGCGGGATCCTGGCTTCGCGAGGCGGCGTGTTCCAGGTGAGCCAGCGCGGTCCGGTAGATGCCCTTGCGATAAAACGCCCAGCCGATCGTGTCCTCCACCGAAACGTCATTCGGAGCCAGCTCCTTGGCCTGCTGGGCCAGCGTCAGCGCCTCGTCAGGTTTATTGGCATCGTTGGCCAGCAGGTAGGCCAGGTTGTTCAACGCCACGAAGTTGTTCCGGTCCTGATCGAGCGCCTTGCGGTAGTGCTCCATCGCCGCCGCGTAATTGCCGGCGACTTCTTCCAGCATTCCCAAGGTGACCCGCGCTGTGACATTCCCGCCGTCGCGAGACGCCGCCGCAGAAAGCCTCTGGCGGGCGGAATCCAGCTTGCCCTCCGAGACGTCCAGCTCCGCCAGGGCCAGGTCAGCCGCCGTGAAGTTAGGATCCGCAGCCTTCGCTGCGGTGAAAGCCGTTCGCGCTTCTTTGCCGTCGCCGGTGGCCGCCAGCCATTCTCCCAGGAACTGCTGCGTGGGAGCCGACTGGGGGTGCCGGGACACATGCTCCCGGACCTTTTCGAGCGCGGTGGCCGGTTGTTTCTGCGCGACATAGCTGCGCGCGAGAGCTTCGAGAGCCCGCAAGTCCGCCGGATTCTGCTCGAGGACTTCCAGGAGCTCCGGACGCGCGCCCGAGTAACTTCCCTGGCTCAGCTTCAGCAGCGCGTCTTGCAAGAGAAGATCCGGCGCCCGCGCCATCGCCAGGCCTTGATCGATTCCCTTGCGCAATTCCGCCTGGTCGCCCATCGCCAGCAGCGCCCAGTTCCGCTCCACAACGGCGGGGATGATCTGCTTCTGTTCGGCGGGAGTCTGGTTCATCAAATCCAGAGCCCCTTTGGCGCTCTTGTCGGCTAGGAGGGCCTGGGAGAGATCCAGACGCGCGGCCAGCAATTTGGGATTCAGCCGCAGCGCTTCGCCGAGTTCCTGCCGGCGGGTGAGCGAGGCCCCTCGCGCCTGGTAGATTTTCGCCAACACGTAGTGGGCTTCCGCCGAATCGGGCCGCTGCCGCAGGCTCTCGGTGGCGTCAGCCTGGGCTGCGACCAACCGCGCCGAACCCAAGTAAAGCTCGCTGCGCTGCAGCAGCGCCTCCGCGTCCTTGGAGTTTCGCTGCAATGCGG
>JBGOUJ010000718.1:0-3637 GCA_041477005.1 Terriglobia bacterium
TCCGAGCGCGACGGCTTCGGCTGCATATGGGCGCAACGCCTGGACGCGGCGACCAAGCGGCCAGTCGGTTCCATGTTCCCGGTGCAACACCTGCACAACCCGCGGCTGTCTTTGGGAGGCATCCAGAACACAGGGCTGATCGGCCTGTCCCCGGCCCGGGGCCGGTTGGCACTCGCCCTGGGGGAACGGACCGGAAACATCTGGATGAAGAAGTGAAGCGGGAGCCAGGCTTCCATCCCGTGACGCCCGAATTACGGAACCGGAAGAGGGTCACGGTGGAATAAACCTCTGTGCCCTCCCTGGTGAATCAAACCTTGCGCAGCTTGGTCACCCGCCCGATCTCCACCCACTCCACCACAAAAATATTCCCCTCGTGGTCGAAGCAGGCGCCGTGCGGGCAAACGAATTTGCCGGGGATGAAATTGTCGCGGGACTTGGTGCGCAGTTGCCGCCAGTCCTGGGCGCCCTCGCCCAGGTGCGTGATCACTTCGTTGTTGCGGTCGATGAGGGTTACGCGGGCGGCCAGGTCGGGTATCACGAATTCGCCGCGGCGCTCGTGGAAGTGGCACGGGAGATTGACGCCGCTCACGAATTTCAGGTGCTTGCCGTCGAGCGAGAAATACTGCAGGCGGTTGTTGGTGCGGTCCGCAACGAGGAGCAGCGGCTCGGGGCCGCGCATGTCGACGGTGATGCCGTGGGGGCAGGAGAGCTGTCCCGCCTCGGCCCCTTTCCCCCCGAACGTGCGGATGAATTGGCCCTTACCGTTGTACTGGTTGATATAGCTCGAGCCGTAGCCATCGCCGACATAGATGTCGCCGTTCGGGGCGATGGCCAGGTTCGTCGGGCTGTACTTTACCAGCGGCTTGCCGTCGGCATCGAGCTTGTACTGGTCCGATTCCTTGGGATAGCCCAGGGCGAAGACCTCCTCGCCCTTGAGCGTTGTCTTCACGACTACGGCGCGCTTCGTATCACAAAGATACAGGAACTCCTGGCTGCCCTCTTTGCGGATGTGCAGGCCGTGGGCGCCGCTCTTGAATTCGCTGCCCCAGGACTTGACGAACTTGCCCTTGGCGTCGAACACCACCATGGTGTCGGAGCTTTCGCTCGCCGCGTTCACCGTGTGGTGAACGTACATGTTGCCCTGCGAGTCCTCGCAAACGCCGTGGGTGTTGCCGTACTGGATGCTCGCGGGCAGCTCTCCCCAGTCGTGGATCACCTCGTATTGATGCTCGCCGCTGCCGACGACGGGGCGCTTGAGGCCGGCCTTATCGGCGGCCCCCAGCAGGATGGGCGCGCCGGCGGCGACCCGGAGAAAACTGCGTCGAGAAGACTTTCGCATCGGTCGGCTCCTTCTCCGCATTTTACGCCGCGCGGAGCATGCGGTGGGGATCGAGGATGAATTTTTTCGCGGCCCCCTGATCGAAGTCCTTGTAGCCGGCCGGCGCTTCGTCGAGCGAAATGACGGTGACGTTCACGGCCTTGGCGATCTGGACCTTGTCATAGAGGATCGCCGTCATGAGCTGGCGGTGATAACGCATCACGGGGCACTGGCCGGTGGTGAAAACATGGGACTTGGCCCAGCCGAGGCCGATGCGGATGCCGAGGTTGCCGATTTTGGCGTTGTCATCGACGCCGCCGGGATCGCCCGTTACATAGAGGCCGGGGATGCCGATGGCGCCGCCGGCGCGGGTCACTTCCATCAGGGAATTCAGGACCGTGGCCGGGCGCTCCACGCCGCTGTCGCGTCCGTGGCCGCGGGCTTCAAAACCGACGCAGTCGATGGCGGAGTCCACTTCGGGCACGCCGACGATTTGGGCGATCTGGTCGGCGAGCGGCGCCTCTTTACGAAGATCGACGGTTTCACAGCCGAAGCTGTGGGCCTGGGCGAGGCGCTCGGGAATCATGTCCCCGACGATCACGCAGGCGGCGCCCAACAGATGGCAGGAAGCGGCGCAGGCGAGACCGACCGGGCCGCCGCCGGCGACGTAAGCGATCGATCCCGGGCCCACGCCCGCCGACACGGCGCCGTGATAGCCGGTCGGGAAAATGTCCGAGAGCAGGGCCAGGTCCTTGATCTTCGCCATAGCCCGGTCTTTATCGGGAAACTTGAGCAGGTTGAAATCGGCGTAGGGGACCATGACGTATTCGGCCTGGCCGCCGACCCAGCCGCCCATGTCGACATAGCCGTACGCGGCGCCGGGGCGCGCCGGGTTGACGCTGAGGCAGATGCCGGTCTTCCCTTCCTTGCAGTTTCGGCAGCGGCCGCAGGCGATGTTGAACGGCACCGAGACCAGGTCGCCGGCCTTGACGAATTCGACATCGCGGCCGGCCTCGATCACCTCCCCGGTGATCTCGTGGCCCAGAATCAGTCCGGCCGGGGCGGTGGTGCGGCCGCGGACCATGTGCTGATCGCTGCCGCAGATGTTGGTGGCGACGATCTTGAGGATCACGCCGTGATCGCACTTGCGGGAGCCGAGCGCGAGCTTGGGGAAATCGATGGATTGGATCTCGACCTTGCGGGGAGCCATGTAAGCGACGCCGCGATTGGTTGCCATAGAAACCTCCTGGGAGCGGGACAAGCCAGAGGCCTATCGTACACCAATGGTGTACGGTGGGCGTATGCATTTTTTCCGAGCCTACACCGGCACGAACTGGCGCAGGTAACGCTGCGCCACGCGGAAACCGCTCTTGTAGCCCTCGCCGAACTCGTGCCCGTTGTAAGACGGCGAGTAAAGATCGTCCTCGTGCTCGATGTTCATAGCGCCGCTGTAGCCGGCGTCCATCAGCACCGTGAAGAAGGCCGCCCAATTGATCGAGCCGGAACCGGGCAGCCGAAAGCGCCACCAGCGGGCGTTGTTCAGCGGGTGGATGCCGGTCTTGCGCAGGACGTTCCAGTGGATCTCGGTATCCTTCAGATGCACGTCGTAGATCTTGTCCACGAAATCGCGGGCGCACTGGATGGGGTCCATCATCTGCCACACCAGGTGGGAGGGATCGTATTGCAGGCCGACGTAGGGCGAGTTGCCGAAAGCCTTGAAGAGCGCTTCGTAGCCGACCGGGCCGGTGGCGATGTTGGGGCCGCCCGCCCACGGTTCCCAGAGAATGCGGACCTTGTGCTGCTGGCAGAGCGGAAAATACTTCTCCGTGTACACGCGGACGATTTCGCTCACCTGATCGTCGAGCGGCTTGCCGGGCATGGTGCCCGACGCGGTGCCGATGTGGGCGACGCCCAGCTTGCCGGCGAGCTCGATCACTTTGCCGAAGTAGGCGTTGGCGCGGGCGCGGGCGTCGGCTTCGGGATGGACGTGGTTCTGCGTGCAACCGAGCACGGAAAGGTGAAGTCCCGACCGCTGGACGGCCGCCTTGACCCTTTCCACCTGCTGCTCGGTGACCGCCTCGGCGTCCAGCGGCGTTCTCGGGTTCGCCCACAAGCCGATGCTGGTGAAGCCTTCCTGCCGGGCGAACTCGATGTTAGCCTCCGAGAACTCGCCGAGAACGCCCAGCTTGGGTTTCCACGCCGGGGGCCGCGGCGGGCGCTGGGCGAAGGCCATTCCGGCCGCCGAGGCCAATGAGGTGAGAACATTACGCCTGGTGTGGCTCATGTGATCCTCCGATGTCCGCCCGAGGGCGTCGAGCA
>JBGOUJ010000719.1:0-3633 GCA_041477005.1 Terriglobia bacterium
ATCCACACCCTCCGAGAGGGCTTCGCGAATCTCGGCGTCTTCGATGGTGATGGTCTTCGGGATGCCTTCGATCAAATCTCGGCCCTTGATCTCCATTTTCAGCGGCTTCTCCAGCGGGTAGGCGGAGCCGATTTCAATTTTGATCTGCTCGGCCGTGCGCTCGCCAATCAGAAGGTTAAACTTGCGTTTCATATAATGCATGATAGCGTCGTCGAGCTCGTTGCCGGCTACGCGCACGGAGCGTGAGTAGACGATGCCGGAAAGCGAAATGACCGCGATGTCGGTCGTTCCTCCTCCGATGTCCACCACCATGTTGCCGGAAGGCTCCGTGATGGGAAGGCCGGCTCCGATGGCCGCCGCCATGGCCTGCTCCACCAGATGCACCTCGCTGGCCTTGGCACGATAGGCGGAATCCTGCACCGCCCTCTTTTCCACCGGCGTGATCTCAGACGGCACCCCGATGACGATGCGCGGACGGACCAACATCTTGCGGTTATGGGCTTTGTGGATGAAATAGGTCAGCATCTTCTCGGTGACCTTGAAATCGGCGATCACGCCATCGCGCATGGGCTTGATGGCGACGATGTTGCCCGGCGTGCGGCCCAACATTTCCTTGGCTTCCTTGCCCACCGCTTCCACTTCGTTGGTCAACTTGTTGATGGCGACAATGGAAGGCTCGTTGACGACAATCCCGCTGCCTTTCGCGAAGACCAGGGTATTGGCTGTGCCCAGATCGATAGCGAGGTCCCGCGAAAAAAAACTGAAGAAGGAATGGCGGTTAGCAGACATTTGCGATCTGGTCTCCCCTGCTGTGCTCGATGGATCCTGGCGTGGGGTCTAGCTCCTGCTGGCTGCGCGGCTACTGGATAGTGATGGACTTCCGCACCGTAGCAATCTTCCCGTCGCTATTCTGTGCCGTGATCGTAATGCGATTCGGACCGGAGTTCGACAGCGGCGAGGTGAAGTGCTTGAAGGAGCCGTTGGGCGCCACGCTGAACACCGGCTCGTTGTTGACCAGGACCGTAGCCCCCGGTTAGGTCCGGCCGACGATCTCGATGACCCGGCCGTGCTGGATGGTCTTTTCCACGACGAGCAGCAGCTCCTCTACGTTCTCCTGCCGGATCACAGAAAACTGGTTGGGCTCGCTCTGCTGGCTTTCCTGTTGCTGCGAGCTCAGAGAGGTCACCGTCCAATAGTAGTCGCCTTCCGGGAAGGACGGCAACCGGACGGAGGTGGTTCGCACCTCGCGATCATAGATAGTCTGGGAGAAAATCGGCGAAGAAGAGATTCGAATCCGGTAGGAATCGGCGGTCGAAACCGCCGACCAGGTGAACTCTACCTCCGCGGTTTGGGTGCCCGTCACCACCACCGGCGCCATGTTCGCAGGGGTCAGCAAGAGCGGCGGTGAGACAATCTTCTTCCTGACCAGGGCGCTGCCCGGCCCGGCGAACGTAGCCTGATCATACTCGGCCAACTCCATTTGCTCGCCTCCGCGAACCAGGCGGGCGCCTCCCTTGGAAACCGTGATTTCCCGCGTGTTGGTCTGCGGGTCGTTGCGTACCAAGGCGCGGCTCTCATTGTGCAACTGGGCCTCGGCGTCGGCAAACAGCACGCGCGATTGCCCGGTCTGGCGCGGAGTGGATAGGTCCACCACTCCGGAGGAAACTTGGACGGCCACGTTGGCGTGGGCACGGTCACTGGCGACATCGTTCTCTTCAATCGCGATCAGCGTATTCGGGCGCACCACATACATGGTGCCATCTGCGAAGGCGATCCGGGCGACACCGTCACGAGACGTCTGCACCAGGTCTCCCTTGTCCAAGCCCATCGAGATATCCGCGTTGGTCCATTCCACTTCCTGGGCGCGACGCAACTTCACCCCTCCATCAAGATTGGTAAAGCGGGCCTGGCGGTTGCTCTCGCCCGGCGCAGTCGCGCTGGCGTCCCGCCCTCCGAACGCCCACGCCGCCAAGGCGGTACGCCAGGCCGGAAAAATTACCAATAAAATGCTCACCACGAGCACGAGCGCCAGGCTTGTCCAGGCTGCTAGTGTCCGATAACTGATGGTCTGCCATCGGATGAGATCGGCCGAGTCTTTAGAACTGCGTTCTTTAGGGAGTAATGACTCGGGAATTTCCGGCATATCGGCGTCTTTCCAGGCGCACTACTGTAGGAATCTAGCACAGCCGCGGAACCGGCGCAATGCGCAGCCCTCATGACGAAACATTTCGGACAACAGGGTCCCCTGCCTCAGCTCTTCTCTTCGCGAACCCATGCGGGCAAATAGCGGCTTTTCAAGGAGCGCCTTGGCTACGATTAAGCCCCGAGACACACAATCGGAACACCACGGTTGCTTGACGGGCCGCAGGCGTTTTGTTATATCTCAACGGATCAGGACAAGAAAGTAGGTTGAGTACGGGGACTTGGACGATCTTCCCCGTGCCTCCTTTGAGAACAGTGGTGAAAACCGGCAAAAAGCCCCCCAAGAAGACCGCGGCCCCGGTCCGGAAGAGCAAGCCTTCCGCGATCCGTTCCCGCCCCCCAACAGACAGGCACAAGTCCGCCCCGCCGCGCCAGCCGGAGACGCGTCCAGCGGTCGTGTCGAGGCGACCAACGGCAGCGGAAATCGCCCTCAAAGAGTCCATGTCCCGCTTTGAAAACGCGCTGGAGTTGTTCAACCGGAACCAGTTTTCCAAAGCGCGCTCGGTTTTCGAGCGCCTGACGGGGAATCCCGCGCCGGAACTTGCCGAAAGGGCCCGGGTATACTGGAACATCTGCGAACAGCGGCTGGCGCGCTCTGCCCCGCAGCCGAAGACGGCTGAAGAGTTGTATAACTACGCCGTGAGCTTGGCCAATCAAGGCAATCCAGAGGAAGCGGAGCAGCACCTGAAACGGGCCTTGAAGCTGTCTCCCCGGTCCGATTACATCTACTATGCCTTAGCTACCACCTATGCCCAGCGGGATGACATTGAGGGAGCCTTGGAAAATCTGCTGAAGGCCATCGAGCTCAACGAACGGAACCGCTATCAAGCCCAGAATGATGCGGATTTCGCGAACCTGCTCGAGGACCCGCGTTTCACCGAACTGCTCTATCCGGAGAAGCCCATCGCATAGGGCCCCGGAACAGGAGTTGAACCGCAGCCAATGAAAATCGTCTCCATGGGAGGCGGAACGGGCCTTTCCACTCTGCTCCAGGGACTCAAGGGCTATCTTCGCGACCCATGGAGCGGGGACCTGCTGGACATGGTCCTGCAGAGAGCCGCGGGAGAACACGCTCCCGGGATCACGGATCTGAGCGCCGTGGTGGCTGTTTCCGACGACGGCGGCAGTTCCGGTCGGCTGCGTCGAGAGTTTCAGGTCCTCGCCCCCGGAGACATTCGCAACTGCCTGGTGGCGCTTTCGGAAGACGAGGCGCTGCTGTCGCGTCTGTTCCAGTACCGGTTCACTAGCGGCAAGGGGCTGAAAGGCCACAGCTTTGGCAACCTCTTCCTGACGGCGCTGAGCGGGGTGACCGGCGACTTTCACGAAGCCGTCAAGGTCTCCTGCGAGGTGCTCGCGATTCGGGGCCGCATCCTGCCCTCGACGATGTCCAACGCCACTCTGGAGGCGGTGCTGGAGGGCGGGCAGATCGTC
>JBGOUJ010000720.1:0-3624 GCA_041477005.1 Terriglobia bacterium
ACCTGAAGGAAGGCATGGAACTGGAAGGCGTGGTCACCAACGTGACCAATTTCGGAGCTTTCGTGGATGTCGGCGTCCACCAGGACGGGCTGGTGCACGTTTCGGAGCTTTCCGACAAGTTCATCAAAGACCCCCGCGAGGCGGTCAAGGTCGGGGATATCGTAAAGGTGAGGGTGCTGGCCGCCGATATAGAGGGGAAGCGGATTTCTCTCTCCATGAAGCCGGTGCGGCGCGCGCCGGAGAGGCCGGAGCCTCGCCGGGCAGCAGCGGCCGCGACCCCAAAGGCAGCGCGAGGGGAGAACGGGCGGAAGCCGCAGAGGGAACCGCGACCGCAACAGGGGCCGCGACCCGAGCGGGCGGCTCGTCCGCAACAGGCGCCGGGGGACCGCAAGGGGACGGAGGACCACAAGAGAGCAGAAGACCGGCCGAAGCAGGCCCGGCCGGCGGCGCCCAAGGCCAAGCCACTCACGCTTGAGGAAAAGCTGGCCCTGCTGCAATCCAAGTTTCGTACGCGGTTTTGAGAGCGGGGAGGGCTTTGGGTCCGTCGCGCCGGACCAGCCGGGACGCTTATCCTACCATGCAAAACGCCGGAATCAGACCTAGCCGCTACGATGTGAGCGAGCATGGGATTCGCAATGCCAGCACCGTTCACTGGAACCTGGGAACCGCCCAACTGATTGAGAAGGCGATCTCCCGGCACGAGGGGCTGCTGGCGGCCGGCGGGCCGCTCGTGGTGCGCACGGGCCAGCACACGGGCCGCTCTCCCAACGACAAGTTCATCGTCCGCGACGCGGCGACCGAATCGCAGGTGGATTGGGGCCCGGTGAACCAACCCCTTTCACCGGAGCATTTTCGGCTGCTTCACAGCAAGTTTGTGGCCTACCTGCAGGGGCAGGACCTGTTCGTGCAGGATTGCTACGGCGGGGCCGACCCGGGCTACCAGCTCCCGATTCGAGTGATCACGCAGCGCGCCTGGCACAACCTGTTTGCGCGGCAGTTGTTCGTGCGGGCCGATCCGATGAAGACCGAGGATCACGTGCCGGAGTTCACGCTGCTGTTCGCGCCGGGCTTCCACGCCGATCCGGCCGAGGATGGCACGCGCTCGGAGAACTGCATCGCCCTCGACTTCACCCGTAAGATGGTGCTCATCGCCGGCACCAGCTACGCCGGCGAGATGAAGAAGAGCGTATTCAGCATCCTGAATTACCTGCTGCCGGAGCGCGGTGTTTTCCCGATGCATTGCTCGGCCAATGTCGGGCCGGCCGGTGACGTGGCGCTGTTTTTCGGCCTCTCCGGAACGGGTAAGACGACGCTTTCGGCCGACCCCAAGCGGCGATTGATCGGCGACGACGAGCACGGCTGGAGCGACTCGGGTGTGTTCAATTTCGAAGGCGGCTGCTACGCCAAGTGCATCCGGCTCTCGCAGGAGCACGAGCCGCAGATCTGGAACGCCATCCGCTTCGGCACGGTACTCGAAAACGTGGCCGTGGATCCGGACCGGCGCTTGCTCGATTTCGACGATGATTCGATCACCGAGAACACACGCGCCGCCTACCCGGTCAGCTTTATTGAGAACGCGATCATTCCCGGCCTGGGCGGGCACCCTTCTCACGTGGTCTTTCTCGCTGCCGACGCCTTCGGCGTTTTGCCGCCGATCTCCCGGCTAACCCCCGAGCAGGCCATGTACCACTTCCTGAGCGGGTACACGGCCAAAGTGGCCGGCACCGAGCGGGGCCTGGGCAAGGAGCCGTCGGCGACCTTCAGCGCCTGCTTCGGCGCGCCCTTCCTGCCGCGCCGCCCCGGCCTCTATGCGGAGATGCTCGGGGAGCGGCTGCGCCGGCACGAGGCCGATTGCTGGCTGGTGAACACGGGATGGGTTGGCGGGCCCCATGGAGTGGGACGCCGGATGAGCCTGCCCCACACGCGCGCCTTGCTCGACGCCGCGCTGTCGGGGGCCTTGCGGGACGTTCCCTACGTCCGGCATCCGGTCTTCGGCCTGCTGGTGCCGCGATGCGCTCCGGAGGTTCCGGCGGAGGTGCTCGATGCTCGCGGCCAGTGGTCCGACCCGGGCGCCTATGACCGCGCGGCCGCCGATCTGGCGGGGCGATTCCGCAGGAATTTCGAGAAATTCACGAAAGTCGGCGAGGAAGTGCGGAAGGCGGGACCGTGAAAAGCAGGTTTCAGGTGCCAGGTTTCAGGTGTCAGGGCGGGTTTCCTTCAGCCTCTTCCTTAATTCCGCCAGCATGCGACCGACCTCAGCGGTCAGCGGGAAGGCCCGGTTCAGGTCTGTCTCCTTCAGATAAGACAACCTGCTCGCAATCGACAGACGGGTCTCGAGTTCCATCGGGGAGCCGGTGGCAATCGCCATCAAAATCGATTCCTTGACGAGCGAGAGCGTAGAGCTGTTCCGGCTCAGCCACTGGTAAAGGCCGCAGCAGCAGAGCGTCGATAAGCCGGGATGCCGATGTGCAGGCCCCGATCGCCAGCGCGAGTGACAGGATCGCGGCGGCCGAAGTCACCTTTTTCTTTTTGAGCTGCCGCCAGCCGAAGACGGCGTCGGAGCGCAGCGAATCGAGCCAGGCGATCATTCGGACGTCGCGACTCTCTTCGCGCTGCCGTAGAGCGGAGCCAAACGCGCGGCGGGCTTCGGCCGGATCACGGCCTTCGTCGATCGCTTCGGCGATGTGCGATTGGAACTCTTCGTCGATCTCGCGGCTCAACCGATCGCCGCGAAGTGCATTTGCGAGGCGTGACCACAGTGACATATCAATCGTCCTCAAAAAGAAACTGCTATTCCGCCCGGAGCATCGTCACGGGATCGATCCGCACCGCGTGGATCACGGCCGGCAAGGCAGCCAGCAGCGCCGCGGCGAGAATGGCCAGCGACGGCAGCGCCAGGATCGCCAGGCCGGTGGGCTTCACCTGGTAGAGCAGAGCCGCGATATACCGCGCCGACGCCATGCCGAGCGCCAGGCCCGCGAGCGCTCCCACGAGTACCATTGCGAAGACATTCAGCGTCACAAGCCGCGCGACGCCGCCAGGTTGCGCCCCCAGCGCCAGCCGAATGCCGATTTCGCGCCGGCGCTGCAGCACGGAGTAGTCGAGCACCCCATACAAGCCGACCCCGCGAGCACCAGTGCGACGACGGCGAAGAACAACGCCAGCATTGCCAGCAGCCGCTCGCGAACGGTTTGCGACCGGTTGATTTCCATTTGGGTGCGGATGTTGCTAACGCGGAAGCCGGGCCGGGCGCGCGGCACTTCCTGGCGCAGGGTCTGCGCGAGCGCGAGCGGGTTCGGACTGGACGTGCGCACGAGGAACGTCCCCTGGCCGACCGGCTGCCAGGCGCCCGTGGCGTCAATCGACTGAAACGGAACATAGGCAACCGGCAAGATCGGCTCGCGCATCCTGCGGTAGCGCGCATCGCGGACGAAGCCCACGATTTGAAAGCGAGTACGCCTAGGAAAAATCTTCTCAAACGACTTGCCAACCGGATTCTCACCGTTGAAGTATTGCTTCGCGAACGCTTCGTTGACGATCGCAACGCCGGGAGACGTATCGCCTGCGCGGAAGTCTCTGCCGTCGAGGATGGGGATCTTCATCAGGTCCAGCCAGCCCGGCGAG
>JBGOUJ010000721.1:0-3615 GCA_041477005.1 Terriglobia bacterium
AGCCCTGCGGCTCCTGATACTCTCCGATCGCCATCAGCGTCATCGGCTTGACGACCCGTAGCCCCTCGCTCAGGCACCACCGGAACAAGCCCGCCTGCCGGGTGGGGAACAGAAAGGCGAGCGGCTGGGACCCCGCCGCCCCGGCGCCCAGCAGAAGCGCCTGCATGTCCGGCTCGGTTTCGGCCACACCGTGGTTCGGAGGCCAGAAATACGGTGACGAAGCATAGGCGGTGATGCGGCCACGGCGCGTGACAACCAAGGGAGAAGACCCGTTCAGGGCGCCGCGCAACTCGTTCGTGCGGTCGAAGCGGTGCACCCGCTTGCACAGCTCCGCACACCCGGCCAAGTCTTCCGTTTTCATCGGCCGGATCTCGACGTCTGCCGGCGGCCGGCTCTTCGGCTTGCCCTGAATCAATACAATCGGCTCCTTCACCTCGAAGCCGAGCGAGGCGTAAAGCGACATTGACCGCGAATTGAAGGCGTCCTGCTGAAGCCGTACGCCGGCCGAGCCGCGGGCGCGCTCGAGCACGGCCTGCATCAGCCGCCGCCCGGCGCCGCGCTCCTGGAAGCCTGGATCCACGGTAATCGGCCCCACGGCCCGGATGGCGTCGTACTCCAGCAGGAAGTTGGAGCCGATCACCAGGCCATCGCTTTCGGCGACCACGCCGAAGATCGACGGGTGGCCGATCAACATCTGGGCCCGGTGGATGCCGGCCTCGACGGACGGAAAGTCAGGCAAGAAACCGTGGCGCTCGGCGATGCCCTTGAAGGCTTCGTAAATGATACGCCCGCAGGCCTCGGCATCAGCGGCCTGCGGTGGACGGAGGTTTACTGGCATAGTCGCTGCTCCTTTCAGCGGTTCGTCGAAGGCGGCCGATTGCTCCTGAAAGCCGTGACGGAATCATGGCCGCGAAGAAACGCTCATCAACGCGAATGAAAACGAGGTATCATAACCCATACCCATCGTTAAGCTCCGTACCTGGCCAACCAGCGCCGGTGCAGTTCAATCTCTGCTCGCAGATTACATTGTTGTGTCAGCTTGCCACTTGACAGTTTTTCTTTGCCTTCCAAAAGGAATTGTGGGATCGCGTAAGGGGCGGCCGACCTCAGATCAAGCAGTTCCGCGACCCTCGGCACCTCTTCAGTCGGGGTACTCGTAGGTTTTCAGGATGTCCCTCTCGATGTTGGAGAGATCTTTTTCAAATCCCTTCAGCACGACCCGGCACAAGGTTCGCCGGTTGTCATCCCCGATCGCACGGAACACCACTTGAAAGTTTTCTTTGGACACGCCGGGCTTCTTAGTGACCATTTCCGCCAGGCTTCTCACGGCGGCGGTGGAGGCATCCTGCCAGGCTTTCTGATAAGCGGGTATCTCATGGGCCAGGCCGGAGACCTTGATATTGCGCTCGACCCTGGGGGGCAACCGGGGAATCGGATCATCGAACGCCCAGGCGGTGGTCGTGTAGCCAACAGAGGCCATGCCGGCGAGGCGCTGGCCTGCTTCCCAGGCGTTGAGGAGCGCAATGGTCGCGCCGACCGGGAACAGGATGGCCGAGACAATCGAGGTGCCCGCCGCGACGGTGGACATGACGCCGCCTTCTGCGATCAAGCCGGCTATTTCCGCGAGCGATAGAGCGTTGTCCGTGTAGCCGATGATGTCGATGGCTTTGCTCAGGATGGGTAGGTGGTCGCCGCGCAGATGGAAATCGCTGGCCAGTGTGCTCTTGATGATTTCCTTCTTCACAGAATCTGGTACAGGGGGCAGCGGCGGTGGCGGCGGAGGCACCGGCCTTCCGGGCGGTCTGGCCTTGAGGTAGGTGGGTATATGGTAGATCGTTTCGCCGGCATAGATCAAATTGATGTCCTTGATCGGCTCCACACCGAACCGACCCATGCGGCCAAACTCGTGGACCCTCCAGAAGGTGTTGAACATGGCGGCTGAGTACTTGCTCAGCCAGTCGCCTGCGCGAACCTTAATCGTCCCATCTAGGCCCACATCGACGGAATACCTTCCGTTTCGATACAACATAACACCTCCGATGTCAGCGTCAGACCTGCTTCGACACCACGAACGGAGCTACCTGCATTCTGGATGTGCGGCAGGGATTTGTGCCCGCCGGCGCCGGCAACGTCCCCGATTAGACCTCAGCTCGACATCGCCGGTCAAGCGAGGGGAACGGACGCCACCGCCGGTCAGAGCCCAAATCCCATCCTCCTCCTCAGGTTTTCAAGAACTTAGCGGACCCCCGTCCCTCTCACCTACCGCAATAGGCGGGAGCCGGAGAGTGCCAGAGGTACGGGTTATGTTTAATTTAAATGCTACGGTCGTCGCTTATTAGTTCTCTCGCTCTTGACGGCCGGTTCCGCAGCGGTTAGCTTTCTGGCACTGCCGAGGACTGCGTCAGCCCAAGGCCGGGTTGCGTTTACTGCAGCGGCCGTTCACTCGATCTGTAAGCCATCAGGGCAGGTGGTGGTAACAGAGGACTGGTGCTGGCAACTCGAAGCGATGGGTCTACGAGCCGTGTCCGGAACATAATTGCGCCTGCGAGTCGCGGCGGTTCCCGGCAGACAAGAATTGTTGACCTGTCCCGAGCGGAAGAGATGCAAGTGACGGTGGGCGAGCCGGCCTCGTCGCTTTTCGAAAGGCCTGGCGGAAACGTAGGGCGGTTCCCCTCACAGAGGAGGCATGAGTACTACGAGCGTTATCCCGAAAGGCCCGCAGAGCTATGCCAGAGCCGCCTGCAGAAAACGGATCAAGATTCGGACGAGGCATATTTCCGCCGGCAGGGCGACAGAGACAGGTGAATTGATCGGCCGTCGCCTCCAGCGCCGGGTTAGCCCTCAGCGAGCGGAACGCCGTCCGCCAATCTTTCGAGGGCGGTCGCGAATGATTTGACCGAGCGCCCGAAGAGCTTTGTTTACCGAGTTAGGATCGGGAAATACTTCGGCAACGTCGGGGTCAAGGACTACCATGATCGCGTCCTTTGCAAACCGACTCGCGTATTTTCCCCGGACGCCACCGGAAAAGTCGTACTCCGGCAGCATCTCCTCGGCTTGGGGCCTAGACCGTACCTTCCTCATATTCTCTCCGTTCACGTCGGGTTGCGGCTCTCGCGCTGATGATTCGAATCGTCTCCCCCACTTCCGAATGTACCACGACCAGCGTTCGATCTCGATCGGATCGCCCAATGGTCAGGAATCGACTTTCCTCAGTCGAATGGAGCGGGTCGCTGATCGTGATGGAGAGGACGTCTCGAAACACCGATGCCGCCTCTTCAAAGGTGACGCCGTGCGTCCGCACATTGGAGCGAGCCTTCTCCGGATGCCACCGAAGAACCGTCCCATGTCACTTGATTGTCCCTTATCTGAGGGCGCTCACCGGCGCGGCCCCGTTTTGGCCGTCGCCTGCAGCGCTTCGTTAGCCACTTGGCCGCGTCTTTGCGGCTCGGCGTTGTTGCCGCAAGAGCGGCGCGAGAGCTCGCAGCGTTTGATTAACAGCGGCCGCGTCTGGAAACACGTCCAGCACCTCTGGGTCGATCACCGCGATGTTGGTACCCTGAGCGTATCTCGCTGCGGTCGCGCCTCGAACCGCCGCCGAGAAAGCGTACTCCGGTC
>JBGOUJ010000722.1:0-3586 GCA_041477005.1 Terriglobia bacterium
AATGCGGGAGTGCCGGTGCTCCATTACGGTGCGAACCACCGTGTCGAGGCCGGCGTCGACGGGGAGCGAGACGATCTCGTTGCGCGACACCATCACCTGGCGGGCGGTCAGGTCGTAGAAATCCATAACATTGTGGAGCATGGCTTCCTGCGACCGGAGCAGCTCGCCGTGGCGGCGGCTGGCGCTGACGATCAGCTTGAGCTCCTCGATGGAGTGCGCCGTGCCCTTGCCGGTTCCCTGCAATCCCAACAGCCGCGACAGCACTTCGCTCGAGACCTCCACCACGCGTACAAAAAAATGCGTGGCTCGCGCGAAGAACTCGAGCGTCGGCCCGGCCGCCAGCGCCAGGCGCTCGGTCCGCTCGAAGGCCAGGTTTTTCGGCACTACTTCGCCGACAACCATGTGCAGGAACGTGATGATCGCGAAGGCGATGGCGAAGGCGGCCAAGTGGAGGAGGCGAACGGCGTGCGGTAAGGAGAGCACCTCGGGCAGAAGCCCTGCGATCAGGCGGTAAACCGTGTCCTCCCCGGCCCAGCCCAGGCCCAGGCTGGTCACGGTGACGCCGAGCTGGCATGCGGAAAGCAGCCGGTCGGGATTCTCGAGCAACCCCAGCACCGCCCGCGCTCGCGAATTTCCTTCGTCCGCGAGCTGCCGCATGCGGGTTTCGCGGACCGACACCAAGGCCACTTCGGCCGCCGCGAAGAAGCCGTTGATCGCGAGCAGAACCGGCAGCAGCAACAGCCGGAAAGAAAAAGGGAAATCCTCCATCGAGGCGCCTGCCCGTTTACTATAGCGTGTTGGAACCAATCCTGGCTTGCTCTCGTATCATGAAGATAAGCGTCTAATAGAGAGATGCACGGGTTCAACAGACGGCGAAAGAGCCGGTGGTCGATGTTGGTCCCTGGGGATATTGGTAAGGTCTGTTACATGCTATCCCCTCGCCCATCGAGGGCATAGGCTTTTTCGTAACGCGGCTCTCAGCGACGCCGTCTCTTCTTTTTTGGTGATGAAGTGCCGAAGCCTTACAGGAGGATGAGGAGGTCGTACTACAGTGATGCAAGCCCTATTGGACAGATCGATTGAAAGCGGCCAGACATGGCTCGAACTCCCCGGTGTTCAAATCGCCGACCTGCGACCGAGGGGCAGCAGCGGCGGCGCACCGGAGCTTCTGCGGCACGCTCTGCGCCGTGGCCTGGCCGCCGACCCGGACCCTCGCCGGCGCGACTTCTACGAGACGTCGATCGATGGGTATAGCTACTACTTCAACGTCCTGCCCGGCCGCCCGGCCAGGGTGTTTCTGCTGGCCCGCTGGCCCTCCTGCTAGCGTCTGCCACCCTTTAGCCGAAAAATGCCGATCTCACGCAAAGACGCCAAGCACGCCAAGAAAGGGCTCTTTGCGTCTTTGCGGGAAATGTTTCGGTCGGTTGGAATGGCGCGCTGTTCCACCATGCGCCGGTGACTGCTCTCTCACGGCCGCAGCCCGGAAGTCTTTTCTTGCCATTTTTTCGGTTGTCGTGATAGTCTGCAATTGAGAGTGGTTTTCTCTCATACTTCAAGAAAGGAGGCGTCCCGAAATGTCTGACGGCAGCAGTAGTCAGTGGCGGACCGAGGAGTCGCTCGGCGCTGAATCGGATGAGCCTCCGTCTGAAGTGCTCTCCGCGCTGAAGCCCCGGTAGTTTCCTTCGTTCCGCGCATCCGTCTCGACATTACTTAGCGCACGACCAGCGAGAGGGTTCTCGCGTTTGGGTGTCGCAGTCTTGACGCTCGCCGTTTGCTGACCGCCGTGTGCAGGCGGTCTCTGGCGCTAGTCGTGTGTTTGCCGGGATTGCCGCTGGAGGTGCGTCATGACGGCAACACTCCACAACGCAGCGCTCGATCACTCCATCTCGGATCACAGCAGGCCGCCCGTGCGCGGGCGTGTGGTTCGCACCAAGTGGGCGCGCAACCTGCTCACTTTTCTCATGGTCTCCGGCCCCGGCCTCATCGTGATGGAGGCCGATAACGATGCCGGCGCGGTATCCACCTACATCCAGGCCGGGGCGCAATACGGGACGCGCCTGCTCTGGCTCCTGCTGCTGCTGTTGCCGATCACCTACTTCATTCAGGAGATGGTCGTGCGGCTGGGCATCGCGACCGGGCAGGGCCACGCCGCGATGATCTACAAGCGGTTCGGCAAATGGTGGGGCCGCTTCTCGCTGGTGGACCTGCAAGTAGTGAATTTTCTCACCCTGGTCACCGAGTTTGCCGCCATCGCCCTTGCCCTGAGCAAAATGAACATCGCCCCGGTCCTCGGCGTGCCCCTGGCGGCCGTCGCTTTGATCGCCCTGGTTCTCACGGGCAGCTACCTGCGCTGGGAGCGCACGGTCGTTTTCTTGTGCGTCCTGGACCTCGTGTGGCTGTTTATCGCCTTTCGCCTGCGGCCGGGTTGGGGGGAGATGGTCCACAATTCCTTACTCCCTGGAATACCGGCTGGCGGTGTGACCGCTAATCTCGTGTTCCTGGTGATCGCCATTGTCGGCACCACGATCGCCCCCTGGCAGCTCTTCTTTCAGCAGAGCTGCGTGGCCGACAAGCGCCTGCGGTTCTCGGACTTGAGGTGGGCGCGGCTCGACACGCTGCTGGGCGCCTGTTTCACGATCGTCGTCGCTGCCTGCATGATGTTGGCGGGGAACGCCTCGCGGGTTCACGGGTTCACCTTCACCGACCCGGCCCAACTGGCGGTGGACCTGCGCGGCGTAGCGGGCGAAGGCGTCCACACCGGCATCCTTCTGCTCATGATCAACGCCGCGGTCCTGGGGACCACCGCCATATCGCTTTCGAGCGCCTGGGCCTACGGTGAAGTAAAGGGCTGCCCGCACAGCCTGCAATTGCCGGTCCGCGAGGCGCCCGGTTTCTACGCGGTATACGTGCTGTGCGTGATGGCCGCAGCCGGAGTGGTTCTGATCCCCGGAGCGCCGCTGCAACTCATCATCCTGAGCGTGCAGGTGCTGGCCGGGATCCTGCTTCCCTCGGCGATCATTTTTCTGCAACTCCTGCTCAACGACAAAGAGCTGCTGGGCGACGAGTACGTCAACAAGCCCTGGAACAACCGCGTGAACTGGACGATCATCGTCGTCCTTTTCGCGCTCTCTCTGATTCTCGCGGCGCAAGTCATGGCGCCGTCATTGTTTCCGTCCGCATGAGGCGGGCGACTTTGGAAAGGAGGAAACGGCCATGTTTCTGAACAGACGCGCAACCCCGGTTGATATCTCAGAAGAGAAACTGTTTTTCGTCGTCCATCCACTGGATGACGCGCCGGAGCAGAAGCTCGACACGTCGCGCCTCGACCCGATGCGGCTGACCCGTAGCGTCCGCTTCTCGCTGCTGACCCTGCGCGGTTACCTGATCCTGATGGCAATGCTGGTAACCTATCATGCGCTCGATCTTGCCGGCGTGCTGGGCCGTCACGTGCGCTAGGAAGTAGAAAAGGGCACGGATTGAGAGCATCCGCCTGCACTTGGAATTCGGGCTCCGGCCGCGGCAGGCAAAATGAGGATCGCGGCTCCGAATCACCCCGCCCGACCAAATCGGCTACAATCCGGTAGGT
>JBGOUJ010000723.1:0-3577 GCA_041477005.1 Terriglobia bacterium
AAGATCACGCGTTGCGCGCGAGCTGCGAAATGCGGCTTCTTCGGCGCCAGCGGATCCGAGATCCCGGCGCCGTCCAGGGCCTCCTGTGCCAGCATCCCGGTGAGGGAGAGAGAACCAAAACCACAGGCGGCGCTGCGCAGCAAATGGCGGCGCGAGAGGGACAGGGAAGGATCAAACGGCATGGTCAGTCCTCAGTGTACGTATATGAAATCGTTTGAGGCGACAAGGGTTCTGCAGAAACTAGCCCATGTCATAAGCCTGCTGGAATCGCCGGCGAGCTGGCCCGGAAAGCCGGACATGTAGTCGCGCGCTGTCCGGATTTCCTCCGCGCGCGGGCGGCGACCCAACACGAGCATCCAGGCCCGCTCGATGCGGCGCTCATCGTCGAGATTCTCTGCGAGCAGCTTCTGCGCGAGGGACCGAGCCCGCTCCGCAACGAACTTGCTGTTCATCATGTATAGGGCCTGCGGGGCTACATTCGTCTGCATGCGCGCCTCGTTGCTGGTGGTGGCGTCGCCGAAATCGAAAAGGTTCAGCAGGGTCGGGAGATTGGAGCGGCGCAGCGGCAGATAAACCGTGCGACGCTTGCTCTCATCCGGGCTGAGGCTCTTGCGGTCGTCGCTGAATTCCTTATCGGTTCCGGAACCGGACAGCAGGGTGCCGCCGATGGTCAAATCCAGCGAGCCGTCCAACGCCAGCAGCGTGTCGCGACTCTCCTCAACCGTCAGCCGCCGCGCCTGGAATCGTGACAGCAGCCTGTTGTCCGCGACCTTTTCCTTCCTATCCGCGGTAACTTCGCCGCTCATCCGGTAAGCGCTCGACAGCATCATAAGGCGGTGCATACTCTTGATCGACCACCGAGCCGACACGAACCGCGAGGCCAGCCAGTCGAGCAGCTCGGGATGCGAGGGCCGCTCGCCCACGACGCCGAAATTGCTCGGAGTGCGGACCAGCCCCTCGCCAAAGTGCCCTTGCCAGATGCGGTTGACCATGACGCGAGCGGTCAGAGGGTGTTTCGGGTCGGTGAGCCAGTGGGCCAGCTCGAGTCGGCCGCTGCCCTCCAGAATCGGCCGCTGTTGCTCGCCTGCCAGCACTTCCGGAAAGCGCTTGGGCACGATCTCGCCTTTTACTTCCGGATTGCCTCGTAGGAACACCGGCTGATCTATAATCTTGCCCTCGGCAACGCCGCAAGCGAACGGAGGCTCCGCGGGTCCGGACTTTTTCAGCCTCTGGAGCTCTTCCTTAAGCTGCCCCACACGCGCCCGCGCCGATTCTGTAAACAGACGCTCTTCTTCCTTCTCGGGAAGCCCGAAGGGTCCTTTGGCCTCAGATACCTCTGTGTAGAATCGATTATCTCCGGGCTGGAACTTGGGCCCCTCAGGCGGCTCCTCGCCACGGCTGCGCGCTGCGTCTGCCTTCCGCTTCCACTCGGCCTGGGCGCTGTCCCGCAGAGCTCCGGTCGCGATAGAGTCTTCCTGGTATTGGCGTGCGACCTTCTCAACGGATCCGGCCTCGGCCTGGTACCAAGGCTCCAGGTACACCCGGCGCTCCTTGGATGGTTTCAGATAATCGACCCACCGGCCCAGCACCGCGGCGTCCAGCGAAGCAGGTTGCGCGGCCTTCGCCGGGTCCACGCCCTCCGCGTATACCTTGCGAGCCGCGAGCATATAGGCGGCCATGCGCGGCGCCAGTTCGTTGCGGTAGCGGCGAGCCTCTGCTGTCGTAACCTCATGGATCTCCGCCTGCTTCCGTTCGAGACTCTTCTGATGCGCCTCGTAACGTCCGGCGATGTCGCGCGCGACGAGCGGCGCGAAGTAGAGCGTCGATACCGTGCCTTCGAGCTTCGCCAATTGCTTCGTGCTGGCGAAGATCGACGCCAGTGCGTAGTAGTCCTTGGTGGAGATGGGGTCGAATTTGTGATCGTGGCAGCGGGCGCACGCCAGGGTGAGGCCGAGGAATGCTTTGCCCGTTACGTCGATCTGCTCATCGACGATGTCGTAATACATTTTGACTTTGTCCTGTTCCGCAATGAGCTTGGGCCCCAGGGCAAGGAAACCGGTCGCCACAATGCCGGGCACATTGATGCTACTGCCCGGATCGGGAGGCAGCAGATCGCCCGCGATCTGCTCGCGGATGAACCGATCATAAGGAAGGTCACGGTTGAAAGCGCTGATAACATAGTCGCGATAGCGCCACGCGTAGGGGTAGCGGTGATCTTCGTCCGCGCCGGTCGAGTCGGCGTAACGCGCGAGGTCGAGCCAGTGGCGTCCCCATCGCTCGCCGTAGCGCGGCGACGCCAGCAGGCGGTCCACGACTTTCGCGAACGCGCCGGGCGACGAATCATTCAGGAACTCGCGCACCTCGGCTTCGGTGGGCGGCAAACCCATCAGGTCGAAGCTCGCGCGCCGGATCAGCGTGAGCTTGTCGGCCGGCGGCGCCGGTGTGAGCCCGCGCTCTTCCAGTTTGGCGAGGATGAACCGGTCCACGGGACTGTTGGCCCAAGCGGCATCGTTCACGTCGGGCGGGGCCGCGGCTTTCACCGGACGGAAGGACCAGAGCTCTTTCTGCGCGCGCGAGTACCCGCCCTTCTTCGATATATCGACGGATGCGGGCTCGGCGCCGCCGCCGGGCCACGGCGCCCCCATCCGCACCCACTCTCCCAAGGCGGCGATCTCATCGTCGTTCAGCTTTCCCGTCGGAGGCATCTTGATGCGCTCCTGGTAGCCGACCACCTGCAACAGCCGGCTCTTCTCCCCGTCGCCCGGCGTGACGACCGGGCCGCTCTCGGCGCCCTTCCGCAGTCCGGCGGCGGTCGAGAGATTCAAGCCCGCCGTCTGCACCTTGGCGCCATGGCAGGCCTGGCACCGTGCGACGAGTAACGGACGGATCTTCTTCTCAAAGAAATCGATCTGCTCCGGCGTAGGGGTTTGCGCGCCAAGCAGGGCCGCGACTCCAAGGCAGCCCAAGGCGGCCCGAATCAACTTCATGTGCTTATTGTGCCTCAGCCGCTCCATCAGGAGAGCATCTTGTTTGGGAAAAAGGTTCGCCGGGATGCAGGCGTCGATGATGGTCGAGAGCACGCACGTCCACGATCTGCGTATTCCCGTTGTGCGGGACGTGCGGTCGTCGGGCTGGTATTCGGGCAACACCCACACACACCGCGGGCGCGTGCGACAGCCCGATTACACGTCAGCCAAACACACAAGTCAAGCGGCCCGGGCTGCCGGGCTGCCGCGGCGCCGATCGCACGTGGCCCGGATCCCCCCGAACGCCGGCAGGGCGAAGCGACGACCGTTTGCCAGCCCTTCCCCAATTTCCCCGCAACCCCGGCGCCCCGCCCGGTGTTCCACACACGCCACCACGACGTTGAGGAAGCGATCCTGCTGAGCAACCGCATTCTGGTGCTCAGCCCCCAGCCCGGAACCGTGATCGCTGAGTTCCGGGTGCCTTCCCACCGCCCCCGAGAGGCCTCCATCACCCTCGACGACGACTTTCTGCACTTGAAGAAACGCATCGCCGTCCAGCTCGGCATGAAGGTAACCGAGCCGGCGCCGGTTTGAACACTGCGCTCGACAAG
>JBGOUJ010000724.1:0-3568 GCA_041477005.1 Terriglobia bacterium
GCGGGACACCGGCTCCGATCTCCTTGCTGCGGGGATCGGCCTCCCCGGCGCGATGCAGGAAAAAATCCTCGTTCTTCTTGTATCGCTTTTGGTGAAAGATTGCAAGCCGGAGGGGATTCACCTCCTGCCGGCTCCCGATTCCGCCGATAGACGGAATAAGCAGGAATGCGCCTGGAACAAGGGCTTATGTTGAATGTCTTGACTATCGGTCCGGAGGATGCCCTCCTTCGCCATTTGATCGAACAGGCCCCGGCCGTGGAGAATCTCCGCATTTGCCACCGTCTGACGGAGTACCCTGCGCCGGAGGAGCTGATCGGACAGGTAGAGGGCATTGCGCCCGACGCCGTGGTCATCAATCTGGCCGATTACAAGCGCGCCGTGCGCTCGATCAGCGGCCTGTTCCAGGCCAAGCCGCATTTGCCGATTGTGGCCTTGCATACCTACTGCACCCAGGAGCTGCTCCTCGAGCTGATGCAGCTCGGCGTGCGCGAGCTGTGGCATTCGCCATTCGATCTGGCGCACATCCGGCAGGCGGTCGAGCGGCTTTGCCAGCAGAAGGCCGGGGAAGAGGCGCCCCACCGGCCCCCGGGTACGCTGCTCGCGTTCCTCCCCGCCCGGGGTGGCTGCGGCTCGACGACCGTCGCCGTCCACACCGCCGCCGCCCTGCAGAAAACCAAGGGATCGGTGTTGCTCACCGACTTCGACTTTCACAACAGCATCATCGCCTTCTGGACGAAGATCACTCCCCGTCACGGCTTGCACGAGGCCTTGGAGCGGGCTCACTGGTTGGATGCCTCTCAATGGAGGGGCATGGTTACCCGGTTCGGCGATCTGGATGCCTCACGGCCCCCCAAACTTCGGTCCCGATGGTTTTTTCCGGCGCGGAAACCTCCGCCGTTCTGGAATTCAGCCGCCAGAACTACCACTATGTGCTGGTGGATCTTCCTGATGCCATCTACAGCTCGTGTTGGGAAGTGCTCGACCAGGCCGACCAGATTCTGGTGGTGTCCACCCCGGAGATTCCCAGCCTCTACCTGGCCCGGCGCAAGTCCGTCCAGATCGTGAACCACGGCATCCCCAAGGACCGCATTCGCGTCTTGCTCAATCGTTGCGGCCCGGGGGATCTCAACCCCGCCGAGATCGAAGAATACCTCTCGCTGCCGGTCGCGGCCAGCTTCGGCAATCACTATCGCGCAGCCACTGCCGCCGTTGCCCAAGGAAGCCTGGCGCCGGCCGGTTCCAGGCTCGGGTCCCAGTTCACGCGCTTTGCCGAATCCCTGGCCGGCCCCCCCGAACGAAAGGAACAGCCCAAGGGCGGCCTGTGGCGAGTTCGCCAGATGTTATCCCAAACCTGAAAGACCCAGCGCCCGGTTTCGATCCCTGCCTCACCGCTTCCACCCTAGCTTGAACCGATAGATGCCCGCGCCGGCCTTGTCGTCCTGGATGCGGATCTTGGCGGTGAACTGGTTGCCGGCGTTGGGCCATTCGAGCAGCCGTAGCGATCCCCTGCCTTCCACGTCATCGAGCTTCATGTCGTCCAGTTCTCCGGTGGGCAGGGGCTGCGAAAACCGGTAGCGGATCTCATCGATCGGCCGGCCGCTCAAGTATTCGACTTCGATCTGATCGCCGTGGATGAGCAGGTAAATGGCGCCGTCCACCCGTGCGCGGAATTCCAACTGCCCGCTCCTGGACTTCAGGTTGTAGTTGGGCTTCTCGGCCGGGGCGGAGAGCAACTGGCGCTGCCCGCCCGGCGCCGGGCGAGGCGGGACGGACGGGGCCTGCGCCAGCCTTGCGGTTCCGTTCGATTCGCCGCCCCCGTTCAGGGGCAAAGCCGTGATGGCGTTGCGGCGGACGCTTTCCAGATAGGGGTTATAGATGTAGTCCAGCGAAAACGGCGACCCGCTGGGGAGCTTTAAGGTCACCGACAGCGCGTAGGCCGGATCGAGTCCCCATTGGCCGAGGGCCAGCAGCTTTCGATTCAGCGCCACGGCGTCGGACCAGGCCCAGAAGGGCCGGGCCTGGTTCGCCAGGTACTTTCGGCCGAAAAACGCGCCGGCGATCTCACTCGCCGCCGCGCCCGGGCGGCGCCCGAATGGAGCATAGTGGAAATACTCATCGAAGGTCCGGCCGCCGGCTCCCTCCTGGGAGGTGGCGCGCGGCCACCATTGCTCCAGGATGGAAAGCAGCTCGTAGGAAACCTCGCGATCGCAAGCGTGGGCCGGTTTTGACGGCCCGCCGCCGAAGCGGTAAACGACGCCGGTCGAGCCGGTGAACTCCATACGGTCTGGCGAAAAGCGGGAGCGTTCCTTATCGGCGGCGCCGAAAACGCCGTGCCGGCCTCCCTCGATGAACACCATCGGATGCGACTCTTTCCACAGCTTCAGCTCCCCGTTCACCTGGTGCGCCCCGTCCCGGAGGTGCGAATCGGCTGTGTAGGAATAGATGCTGCTCTGGGCCAGCGTTTCCATCGCCTGCGGTTTTCCGTACTTGCCGCCGTCCTTGCGGACGGCGAGCAGCAGGCCGCTGTTGTCGTTCTCGTAGCAGGCGCCGCCGGAGCAGTCATCGGAGTAATGCCGGGGATGAAAGAAGTTGTAAATCAGGAAATAGTGGGTCGCGGTCTCCATGGCCGCGTAATACACGTAGGCCTGGGAGCTGCCGAAGGTGAGATCGTCCCAGTTGTTGTCCCCGCGCCAGTCGCCGTCGAAGTCGAAGCGGGCGAGGAAGTCGGCTTTGGGCTCAAACCAGGTTTCCTGGCAGACCAGCGGGGCGTAGTGCTCGGCTAGGTCGCGATAGAAGTCGTGTGGCGCCGATTCCGGCCCGAAGGCCACCGATTCGCCCGAGCGCCGGGACGGCGCCGACAGGCTTATCTCGAAGGCGGACTCGGACTTGGCCCCGCTCCATTGGCTTTCGACGGTGTACCGGCCCGGCTTTCCCGGCGCCGTGTAGAGGACCGCTGTTTCCGCCCCTGCGCGAAACGGCCGCGACAGCCATCCTCCGTCCTTCTCGACCACCCGTAGCGTGACCCCTCGCCCGGGCGTCGCGCCGCTCGGCGTGGTGAAATGGATCCGGATCGTGGCGGTATCGTAGGGATGCAGCCTCTGGCGGCCCGGCTCGACTCGCAGCTCGACTCCCCCGACTGCCCCGCGGATGAAGAGCGGCCGGGCCACCCATAGTACGGCGGGCAGAGCGAGCAGGGCGGACCAATACCTTCGGCGCAAGGCGATCTCCGGGCCGGGGGGAGCGACACTGGAGATGATAGCGCAAGTCCGCCGCCCTGCGGCCGCCGGCCGGAAACCGGGACCGCCGCGCAACCGCTCCTGACGGGCTCCTGGGCGGCCCCGGCACGGAGCCGGACGCGGCGCCCTTGGCTCCCCTTTTGGGCCGGGGGAGCGATTGTGCAATGTGCATCCTGAACCCGCCGGCCCGCCAGGGAGCGGCCCGTCAGGGAGCAGTTGCCGCCGGGCTGCCCACCAGCTTCCGGGCGCGCGCATAGGCCGCCGAGAGCTCCCGGGCGATCTTGTCGGCCACGTCGGCGCTGGAGCCTTTGAACTTGGCGCCCAGGCTCTCC
>JBGOUJ010000725.1:0-3564 GCA_041477005.1 Terriglobia bacterium
CTGGTCCTGCGTCCAGCGGCCCCAGTTCGACAGCTCCTTCATCCAGCGATCGATGGTTTCCCGCGTCACGGCCGGGGGCGACTGGGCGGCCACCACGCCGCCCGCGAGAAGTGCTAGCAGGCATTTCTTCAAGCTCTTCATGCCGCGCATGTTACCATGGCCGAATGATTCGAAGACCCTTTCTGCTGCTCTTCGCCGCAACATCGCTTTTCGCGCAGTTGCCCCCGCCCAACGAGGCCGGGGTGGCGATGGGCCACCTCCACCTCAACGTCCGCGACGTCGAGGAGCAGAAGAAGTTCTGGGTGAGCGTGATGGGCGCCACCCCGGTCAAGTTGGGTCCCATGGACGTGATGAAGCTCCCCGACGTTCTGGTGATGTTCCGCAAGGGCGAGCCCACGGGCGGGACCAAGGGATCGATTGTCAATCACCTGGGCTTCAAAGTGCGCGATATGAAGGCGGCCGTAGAGCGGATGAAGGCCGCCGGCGCCAACTTCGTGACGCGCACCGAGGTCAGCGGCGGCCGGGCGACCGGCGACTACTGGTTGAACCCGCCCCAGAAAGCCCTGCAGGCTTTCGTAATGGCTCCCGACGAAGTGAAGATCGAGCTGACCGAGGACCCGTCGATGACGCTGCCGCTCGCCCACCACCACATCCACTTCAATACCCCCGCCGTGCCGGAGATGCAGGCATGGTACGCCAAGGTGTTCGGCGCCAAGCCGGGCAAGCGCGGACAATTCGATTGCGACGATCTGCCGGGGGTAAACCTCAGCTTCTCGAAATCGGCCGAGCCGGTTGTGGGCACCAAGGGCCGCTCGCTCGACCACATCGGCTTCGAGGTGAAGAACCTCGCGGCGTTTTGTAAGAAGCTGGAGGAGAGCGGGACGAAGTTCGACGCGCCCTACCGCAAGGTTCCGGCTCTCGGCATCGCGATCGCCTTCTTCACCGATCCCTGGGGAACCTACATCGAGCTTACGGAAGGACTATCCCAGCTCTGAAGACGAAGGCAAAAGGCAAGAATCAAGGAAGGGAACATTTCTTAAAGAAAAGGTTCGCGGACGGAGTCCGCGCGCCCTGATTTTTGCCTTTTGCAATTTGCCTTTTGCCTTGCTTTTTTCGTCCCTCCCGAGGGGGCCCTCTCCTTCACTTCCTCTGCAAAACCGGTACCCCTTCCTTATTCGGAGTCCGCGCAAGAGCCGTTCCCCTGAACTTCGCGATGGAAAGCTCGGCCCGGTACAGCACGCGACAGCCGTTCTCGAGGTGTCCGCCGAAGGCGCCTTTGGGGTTCGAGAGCGTCATGTGAAGGTGCGGCTCGCCGGCGGCGATGATCCCGTTGATGCTTAGAATCTCCATGGCCTCCTTCACCGTGGTGAACTTCTGCTCCGGCTTGGCGGCAAGCGAGACCACGCCGTGGAAGGTGCATTCCTGCAAGGACCCGGCCGCCGTCAGCACGGCGCCGTCCTGAATGTTGTTCTTCTTGATCACATCGAGGATCGACTCGAGCAAAAGGTCATCGCGATCGAGACGGATCCGGTAGATCTCCTCAATTTGAGCGCCGCCGAACACCTTCGGAGGCAGGCCGTTCTGGGCGACGGCCCCGGGCGCAAGCAGCGCGAGCGCCAGGCAGGCGAATGGCAGAGTTTTGGTCACGGTAGTCTTCTCCCGCCATGAAGTGTACACCGGTTCGTGTTAGGATCGGGGGCGCGAGGGACTGTGCCATGTCCAAGAATGCCTGGCTGCTGGTTCCTGGTTTCCTTTTTCTCGTCACATCCCTGCATGCGGCCGACCGGCGCCTCAAGGCCCTCCTCATCGACGGCCAGAACAACCACCAGTGGCAGCAAACCAGTCCCGTGCTCAAGAAGCTGCTGGAGCAGACCGGCCTGTTTACCGTGGATGTAGCCACCACGCCGCCCAAAGGGTCCGACCTGAGCGGCTTTCTGCCCGACTTCGCGGCTTACTCGGTGGTGGTTTCGAACTACAACGGTGAGCCGTGGTCGGCGGCGTGCCAGGCGGCGTTCGAGAAATATGTCCGCGGCGGGGGCGGCTTTGTCTCTTATCATGCCGCCGATAACCCCTTCCCCGAATGGAAAGCCTACAACGAAATGATCGCCCTCGCCGGCTGGGGCAACCGGACCGAAAGCGCCGGGCCCTACGTGCGCTTCCGGGAGGGCAGCATGGCGCGGGAGCAGAAACCGGGGCCGGCCGGACACCACGGGAAGCGCCATCCGTTCCAGGTGATGGTGCGCAATACAAAGCACCCCATCACCAGCGGCTTGCCCATTGCCTGGATGCACGCGACCGACGAGCTCTACGACAGCCTGCGCGGACCCGGCGAGCACATGACCCTGCTGGCCACCGCATATTCCGATCCCGCCACCGGCGGCACCGGCGAAAACGAGCCGTCGCTGTTTACCGTCAGCTACGGCAAGGGCCGCGTCTTCCACACCACGCTGGGCCACGACCTGGAGTCGGTAAGCTGCGTGGGCTTCATTGTGACCTTTGATCGCGGCGTCGAGTGGGCGGCGACCGGCAAGGTCACGCAGTCCGTGCCGGCCGATTTCCCCACCGCGGACAAGGTGATCGTCCGCCCTACCGCCCCGTGACGTAATTCCAGCGCTCCGCCGCCTGCCGCAGAATCGCCGGCAAATCGCGGTCGAGCAGGTAGCCCTGGCCGATCAGCTTCATCGCCGCTTCCGACGTCAGCCCGAGGTATTGATCGCGGTCGTGGTAGCGCTCGGCGACGGAACGCCGGGGGTCGTGCAGGCGCTCGCGCTCCGCGGCGTCGCGCGGGAACGGAATGTAGCTGCCCTGCATGCTGGAAATCTCGTCGGTGGGACCGGCCTTCTCGTTGAACAGATTCCATCCAGTGTAGGTTGCGAGCGGCACGGCTACCTCGGGCATCTTGAGGCCGCCCGTCTCGTTGCCGTCGAGATCCACCTGCGAAACCAGCATCGGGAACGGCTTGCCGATCCTGGGCGGCTCGAACGATACGATCCCCATCTTCCATTGCGGCCCATAATCGGCGCGGTAGGCCTTGTGGATGCGGGTCGAGAAGTTTACCTCGGGGATCTTGGGGAACTGGACGGCCTCCGGCGTCACCAGCGCGTCTTTCGCGATCTGCGGATAGGCGCTCGGGGGCGGAGCGGCGCCGTCGGTGACCCAGCGGTCCATCGCCGTCAGCAGGGCGCGCATGGCCCAGCGGAAGTCGTTGGGGTTGTTGCGCTGCTGGCCGATGGTGCGCGTGGGCGGGAAAGCCGCCGGGCCGTGCTGGCCGCCGGCAAACAGGTAGATCCGGACATTGTCCGGAACGGGGGCGTCGGAGCGGCCGTCCACCGTCGTATGGATCAGCGAGGCGGCGCGGCCCCAGTATTCGTAAGCAGAGTTGGTGTAGAAAATTTTGGGGGCCGTGTCGCTCTTGAGCGCGCGGGTGAGCAGACCGTCGGTCAGGCCCGTCTCGGGGTCGGTTTCCTCGAGGTCGGTGAAGGGGAAGATGTCGGTCGGGTAAAGCAGGTTCAGGAAGGGGTGGGCGTCGCGCGAGGGCTGCGCGAAGCGGTGGTTGAAGCTGCC
>JBGOUJ010000726.1:0-3562 GCA_041477005.1 Terriglobia bacterium
GGTCGAAAACCACCGGGCCCATCTTGAACAGGCGCGAGAAGAAGGCGGCCATGCCCCAGAACTGGTCCTGGCTCCAGTTCTCATAAGGATGGTTGTGGCATTGGGCGCAGTCGAGCCGGCGGCCAAAAAAGACACGGACCTCTTCGGCCATCACGTCGGCGGGCGGGCCGATCTGATTGTACGGAAGGAAGTGGCGCGAGGCCGGGCTGTAGCCTTGCGCCGACAGACGCTCCCGGGCGACCTCGTCATACGGCCGGTTGGTCTCGATATTGTGGCGGATCCACTCCCAGTACTCCTGGCTCCACTTGGGCGTGAGGCCGTTGGCGAAAATGGCCACGCGGAAAATATCGGAGAAGCGGAAGGTCCAGTAGTCTACGAACTCGGGGGAAGCGATTAGAGCATCCACCACCTTTTCGCGCTTCCGCGGGTCCGAGCTCGCGAGGAACTCGCGCACGCGCTCCGGCGGCGGCAGGGTCCCGGCGAGATCCAGGCACACGCGGCGGAGGAACTCGTTGTCGTCCGTAACTCCGGAAGCAACGATGTGAAACTTCTTGAGCTTGACGGCAACAAACTCGTCAATAAAGTTCCAGCGCGGGACCTCGGAGTAGTCGGGAATGGGCGGGCCGATGACGCCGACTCCGGCGCTGGTCACCTGGCCCGCGGCTCGTATCAGAATGGCTGTTTCGCCGAGCCCCTTACCGCTGATAGTTCCGTCCTCGCTGACCGCGGCGACATCACCGTTGTTGCTGGAGTAGAGAACCTCGTGAGTGTAGTCTTCGCTGTGGCCGTCGCCGAACTGCGCTGTGACCAGCAGACGGCGCTTGCCCTCCACCGGCATCGTGGCCAGGGGCGGATAGACTTCGAGGCGCGTGAGCGCCGGCTCCTTCGCGCTGCCCTGCTTTCCCTCTTGCGCCCCTCCCGGCGCCCCCCTCGGCGCAACAAAGACCGCCCCGCTCTTGATCCACCGGATGATGGTCTTATAGTCTTCCGAGTCCGCGTCAAACCGCTTGCCGCCGCCGTGCGCCACCGTCATCGTGGGCTTGAGGAGGAGCAAACTCTTTTCGGGGTTCTTGAGGTCCACGCGCGGCACGCGCTCGCCCTTCACCTCGTTGGTGAGGACCTGGTAAGCGCCTCCCTTGGTAATCCACTGGTAATCGTCCCTGGGATAGAGACCGTTGGCGGAGAGCTTGAAGCCGCCGCGGCCTTTGACGCCTCCGTGGCAGGCGGCTCCGTTGCAGCCGCGCTTGGTGAGGATGGCGCCGATGTCGCGGGCAAAGCTGAAGGGCCGGGCGGCTTGAGAGTCCTCGATGCGGACGCTCGATTGCGCGCGGACGCCGGAAACAGTGGCGCTGAAAGTAAGCCGTCCGTCGGCGACAGCGGCGAGGCGGGCGGGCCCCGCGAGGGTCGCTAAAGCTCGATTCGAGATGCGCCACTCGGCCTCGGCGGTAACATCGCGCTCCGTGCCGTCGGCGTAAGTCGCGATAGCGAGGAACTGCTGGGTAGCGCGTGCCCCGCGGAGACCGGCTGCCAAGGGGATGGTTTTCAGCGATACGAGCTGGGGAGCGGCCCCCGCACCCGCGGCGCCGCCGGCAGCGATCAACAGGAGTGCGAGGAGAGGTTTCACGGTTTGGCTATCACCATCAAGGGGAATTGTTTGGTCGCCAGGACGGTGCCGGGTTTGCCGTCCACGATCGGACGGACGACCAGCCGGGCCGTCTGAGGTTGCGGCATCGGCTGAGCGTCGGCCGATGCCGTGAACACCACCACGCTCCGCTCGGTGCGCGCCGTGTACCGCTCCCGCTTGCCAACGAAACTTGGGGGATCCTTGTCCGGCTCGAAGTCCGCGCCCGCCAGGACCTGGACGCCCGGCGGCAGCGATTCTGCAGCCACGGCGATGGCGCCTTGAAAGCCTTCCTCGCGGTCGAATGCCACGCGGACTGTTTTCGCATCGCCCGGCGCCAGGTTCATGTGGTCCACATCAATATTCACCTGGCCGATGTGCGGGATCTGGGGGCGCACCTGCACGCGGTAGCGGAACCCCGCTGCCCCCGGGGCGGCGTCCGGCGCCCCCGCCAGGTCGGAAGTCGTGTCGCGGATCTCGACCGTGTAGTCACCGGCCTCACGCAGCGGCACAATCGTCTTGGCCTGGATGGACTTGCCCAGGGCGCCGGAGCACGCGCCGCGCCCGGCGAAAACATTCGTGGCGACCTCTTCCCCGGCGGCGTTTAGCAGGCGGACAATCGGGTTGAAAAGTGGCGGCCCAAGAGCGGGCGTTTCCACTTCGATGGCGATGTCCTGAGGACCATCCAGATGGAAGCGCGCCCGGTCGGCTTGCCCCGGCTCGACAAGGCCGCCATCCAGCGTGCCCGGCAGCTTAAAGAGGGGCGCCGCATTCCCCGAAGGAACTCCGGCTGCGACCGGCGCGGCCCTATACGTTTCGATCGATTTCTGGTTCTGCGGCTTGCCGCCGCGTGCGGCCAGCTCATTGAGCCGGTTTTCTGAGAGCCGGCGCGGAAAGGCGCGCTCTCCCCGGGTGCTGGGCCGGCCCGGGATGTCCGGGGGCGCTTCGCCCGGGAGGATCTTCAACTCGTAGCTATAGTCGGGCCCGCCCTGGCCGGAGAAGGCTTCCATGCGGAGGAGGTAGCGGCCGGCCTTTTCGAACTTGTGGACGAGGTAGGCGTCGGTGGTCCCGCCGATGACCCACAAAGGCTCGTCGTTGAAAGCGATGCGATTGAGCCGCGTGGGGTCGAACCAGCTTCCGGACGGTTCGAAAATGGAGAGGGACGGATCGAAGCCGGAGGCGTTGCCGCCCGCCGCGCCAGGCGCCGGAAGCCCCGAGATAGCCTGAAAGGTCAGCGTCTGTGCGGCCTGCACCTCGAAGGCGTAATAGTCCGATTCGCCGCGGTGCGCAATGCGGCCCGTGAAGACTGCCGGTAGCCGGTCCACCGGAACCGCGGCCTCCGACGTTTCGTGCGAGCCGGCCGGCTGGGCTGCGACGGGATATTCGGTGATGCGGAGTGGCAGGGCATTCGATACGCCCTGGGGCGTCACCAGTCGAAAAAGATAGCGCCCAGTCTTGGCGTCTGCGGCGACCTGGATGCGGAGCCGGACGAGGTCGACCGGGGCCTTGCTTTTGGCAGTGGCTTCGTTCGGTGGCTCGGCTTCGGCGCCCTCGATGGTGACCGTGAGCGGAGCATCTTCCAGGAACACGGAGGTTGCCTCGCGGAGCCCGTTGCCGCGGACGGTAGCCAGAAACGTGGAGCCGCATTGGCCGGTGAAGGGATGGACCGACAAGGCTCTGGGTTCCCCGACCGGGGCAGCCGCCTTGGGCGCGGCAAAGGCAGCCACGCTCAAGACAACAATCCCGGCGAGAGAAAGCACCAGCCAGGGCGCGCGCATAGACTCTTCAGGAGTTTACCACGAAGCGATCCCAGGCGGTTCCAGGCCGCATCCGGGTATCCGCGTCACCCCGGCAGTGGGTTTAGGGGGGCCGGCCAATCCTTTTGCGGCGGGAGCCGGAGTAAGAGAAGCCGACTTCCGAGATCGTTTATGAAGCACGCCA
>JBGOUJ010000727.1:0-3562 GCA_041477005.1 Terriglobia bacterium
ACCAGCTCCGGTCCCATGATTCCTTCCGGAAAGCCGGGAAAATTCTCGACCAGGGTGGTCATCGAGAGCTGCCCGCCTGCTTCCAGCCCCTCCACCACCAACGGGCTCAGGTTGGCCCGCGCCGTGTAAACCGCTGCCGTGTTACCGGCGCACCCCGAACCGATGATCACCACATTTTGCATGAATCGGAGCCCTTTCGTTCGGAAGACGCTAACCTACATGCTAGCAAAGTCAGGAAGGGGAGGCTCGCTGGCGACACGAGGTGGCCGGGCCCGAGCCGTCTTACGGATGGATTACGGGGGACATCGGTCGTGGAGGTCGTAGGGGCGAAGCGAACGAAGCGAAGCTACCATTGACCAGACCAGGACTAACACGATAAACTACAGCGGTAAAGGTTTGTCCCAACCGCGAGGCGCGGGAAGGAAGGCGGTGAGTATGGGACAGAAGAAGATCAGTTGGGTCCTGGCGTTTGCGTTGCTGCCGTTCGCCATTCTTCACGCAGTTCATCTGCTTGCTCAAAAAGCACAGCCATCGGCCACGGAAGTCGTTCCCATCCTGAAACAGAAGTGCTTCCAGTGCCACAGCGACGCGCTCCAGATGTCTAAGCTGGATTTGCGGACGCGAGAGTCGATGCTGAAGGGAGGGGAAAAAGGCCCGGCTATCGTCCCGGGGAATGCCCAGGCCAGCCGTCTGTACCGGCGCATCGCCGGGCTGGAGCAGCCGGCGATGCCAATGGCCCCGCTACCGCCGCTCACATCCCAGGAAATCGCCGCCCTGAAGGAATGGATTGACGGAGGTGCGAACTGGAACTCGGCGGAGACCGCGAAGGCGGAAGCAGCGGCGGCGCAGAATCAGTCAAGCCAGAACAACAAGCAGGCTGCGGGGGGCTACGGTAAGGATTACAAGGAAAAAGCAATCACGGAAGCGGATCGGAACTGGTGGGCTTTCCAGAAGCCAGTGCGGCAGCCCATCCCGAAAGTGGCTGACGCCCGGTGGAGCGCCAATCCGATCGATGCTTTTGTCAGGAAGGCTCTGGACGAGAAGGGCTTGGCGCCGGCGCCGCAAGCCGATCGGAACACCCTCATCCGGCGAGCTTACCTGGACCTGATCGGTCTGCTGCCAAGTCCGCAAGAGGTGGATGCCTTTGTCAACGACCCATCGCCTCAGGCCTATCAGAACCTGATCGAGCGGTTGCTCGCGTCCCCCCGTCACGGCGAGCGGTGGGGCCGGTTCTGGCTGGACGTGACCCGCTACGCAGACAGCTCCGGCTACGAGCACGACCGGGACAACGAAAATGCCTGGCGCTACCGGGATTACGTCATCCGGGCCTTTAACCAGGACAAGCCGTATAACCGCTTCGTCGTCGAGCAACTGGCCGGTGACGAAGTGGAGGATCGGGATTACGACAGCCTGATCGCCACGACTTACTACCGGATCGGGCCGCGGGTGCGTTTCCGCGAGAAGGACAATCCCTATTACCGGTATGAATACCTGGACGACCTGATCCGGACCACCTTCCAGGGCTACATGGGGCTCTCGGTCAATTGTGCGCGCTGCCACGACCACAAATTCGACCCCATCACGCGGCTGGACTACTACCGGAGCATGGCCATGGTCTTTGGATACGTATCCTACGACTATCCGCTGGCGCCGCCCGACAAGGTTGCCGAATACGAGAGGATCAAGAAGGAAGTGGAAGAGCAGGTGAGACCGCTGCGACGCCAGATCGCCCAGATCGAGGCGCCCTACCGGAAGGCGTCATACGAAAAGAGGCTCGCCAAGTTTCCCGAAGAGATTCAGGTCGCGGTGAAGACGCCGGAGGACAAGAGGACCCCGGGTCAGAAACTGCTTGCCGCGCAAATCGTCTCGCTCGACATCGATCCGGACGCGGCGGCCAATCAGAACGCGGCTGCATCCAGTTATCGCGGCATGATCAAGGTGAGCGAGGCGGACGACCAGGTCCGGAGGAAGCTTGTGGAACAGGTCCAGGAGCTTCAGAAGAGATTGCCGCCTCCGTTGCCGGTGGCCGAGGGCATCCGGGACGGGGATTATCGACTGACGCCGGACGGGCCCGGCGACGAGCCGCTACCCGGCAAAGGGGACCGGTTTGACTATGGAGTCAAGTGCTGCTTCCTTCCGGAACCGGGCCGGCCATTTGCCGTCCCGGCAGTGTTCTTCGGGGCCAACGGCATGGATGTGGCCGAGGATCAGAAGTCGTTTGTGGTTGAACCGGGGTTTCTGAAGGTGCTGGTGAATGGGACCCCGCCGCCGGCCGCTGATCCACCCAAAAACGGCATTTCGAGCGGGCGCCGTCGTGCGCTGGCCGAATTCATCACATCGCCCGATAACCCGCTGACCACGCGTGTGATGGTGAACCGTGTCTGGCATTGGCATTTCGGCCGGGGTATCGTCGCCACGCCCGGCAATTTCGGCAAGATGGGCATACCGCCGTCGCATCCGGAGCTTCTGGATTGGCTGGCCACCGAGTTCGTCCGCCAGGGCTGGAGCATCAAACAGATGCACCGCTTGATGATGAATTCGGAGACCTACAAGATGGCGTCCAGCTTCTATCAGGCCGCCGACATGGAGAAGGACCCCACGGACGTGTACTTGTGGAGGTTCCCGTTGCGGCGTCTGGAGGCCGAGGCGATCCGGGATGTCATCCTGTCGGCCAGCGGGAAGATCAACCTGGAGGCCGGCGGGCTGCCCTTCTTCCCGTCGATTCCCAAAACGGTGCGGGAGGGCTACCGGCAAGGCACCTGGGTCCTGACCAAGGAGGAGCCTTCGACCTGGCGTCGCAGCGTTTATACCTATTGGAAGCGGGGCTTGAAGTACCCGATGTTTGAGGTCCTCGATCAGCCCGACCTAAACGTGACCTGCGAGAGGCGGAACACCACGACGGTTCCGACACAGGCGCTGACGCTGTTGAACAACGAGTTCGTGCTCCTTCAGGCGCGGTATTTCGCGGAGCGGGTCCTGCAGGACGCGGGCAGCGACCCGGCGAAGCAGATCACGGCTCTTTACCGAATCGCTCTGAGCCGCGGGCCGACCCAGAAGGAGATGGACAGCTACCTGGCCTTCTTCCAGAAGCAGCGGGATTACCACGTGGCCCGGGCGTCCAGCCCGGGTGCGGCCACCACCTCAGCAGGGAGCGCCGACCTGGCGGCCCTGACCGACGTGGCACATGTTGTAATGAACGCGAACGAGTTCGTCTACATCAATTAGGCAGGAGAAGCATCATGGCCGGGTTGTGTGATCGCAGAATGAGCAAGCGCCGATTTGTTTCCCGGCGAGACTTTCTATTCGAAGCCGGTTCGGGTATCAGCGGACTGGCGCTGCTTTGCTTACTCAACCAGGACGGTCTTCTGGCGGCGGAGACCAAGGGGTCCACGGGTTGCTCCAGCCCGGAAGGCTTCCCCGGTTCGCCCTACTTGGCGAAACCACCCCAGTTCCAGGCCCGGGCCAAATCCGTAATCTCGCTATTCATGAGCGGCGGGGTGAGCCACGTCGATACCTTCGACTACAAGCCGGCGCTGGCGAAGTACCACGGCCAGCCGCTGCT
>JBGOUJ010000728.1:0-3557 GCA_041477005.1 Terriglobia bacterium
CACGCCCATCCAAAGGCTCTATACCGGCACGCTGTGGTCCGAAGGGCCGGCCTGGAGCGGCATCGGGCGGTACCTGGTCTGGAGCGACATTCCGAACAACCGGCAAATGCGGTGGATCGAAGAGGACGGCCACGTCAGCGTCTTACGCCACGACTCCGGCTACAGCAATGGCAATACCTTCGATTGGGAGGGGCGGCAGCTCTCCTGCGAGCACGGCAATCGCCGCGTGGTCCGCTACGAGCGCGATGGAACGGTCACCGTGCTCGCCGACAAGTGGCAGGGCAAGCCCCTGAACGCGCCGAACGACATCGTGGTGCATCCCGACGGCGGCATCTGGTTCACGGACCCCGGCTACGGCGCTCTGATGAACTACGAAGGACACAAAGGCCGGATGGAGCTGAAGGAAGCCGTCTACCGCCTCGACGGGAAGACGGGCAAGATGGAGATGGTGACCGACCAGGAGTACAAGGCGAACGGCCTGTGCTTTTCGCCGGATTACAAGAAGCTCTACATAGCCGACACCGGCGCGACGCATTATCCGGAGGCCCCCAAGATCATCAAGGTGTGGGAGGTGGTGGACGGCAAATCGCTGCGCAACGGCCGGCAATACATCTCGATGGAGCTGGCGGGCAAGGGCGCCGGCCTCGCCGACGGCATCCGCGCCGATACCGAAGGCAACATTTGGGTGGGCGCGGGCTGGGTGGGCGCCGGCTACGACGGGGTCCACGTCTTCAGCCCCCAAGGCGAGCGGATCGGCATGATCCTGCTGCCGGAAATCTGCGCCAACGTGTGCTTCGGCGGCAGCAAGCGGAACCGGCTGTTCATGGCCGCCGGCCAGTCCCTCTACGCCGTCTACGTGGAAGCCCAGGGAGCCCACATCGCGTAACGCCGGTCCGCGAAGTCCCCAGGTCGCCAGGGCGACGTTCACCACCAGGGATGCCCCCGTGGGCGCCTGGGTGACAGCCAGGGGCGCGCCCAGCGGCCGGCGGACGCCATCGACCGCAACGGACGCTGGCCGCCGAGCAGGCGCCACCGGCGCAGCCGGAACCCTCCGGACGCAGCTTGCGATAATGGAATAGCAGCTTCCCTCTATGCGGCGACGCGTTTTCCTAAAGAGTGCCCTGGCCGCGGCGGCCCCCCGGGTCCAGACAGAGGCGCCCGCCCGCCCCCAGATCGGCTCCGCGCCACGGCCGAACATCCTGCTGGTGATCTCGGACGACCTGGCGGCCTGGATGACCGGCTGCTACGGGAACGAGGAGATCCAGACCCCGCGTATCGACAAGATGGCAGCCCAGGGCGTCCGGTTCGCCCACCACTTCGTCTGCACGCCGATTTGCTCGGCCAGCCGCGCCACGCTGTTCACCGGCCGCACGCCGATGCAGAACGGTATCCAGGATTTTCTGACCCCACAGCCGGTCGCGAGTCCGCCGCAGGGGCAGGTCGCGCCGCCGGCCGGCTTCCAGAACGAAGTCTTCCTGAGCGACGTTCTCGCCGGCAACGGCTATACCTGCGGCTATAGCGGCAAGTGGCACATGGGCGGCGAGGAACACGCCCAGCACGGCTTCCGGTTCTGGTACGCGATGGCGGGCGGAGGATCGTCGCCCTATCAGGATCCGTCCATGTTCTTCACGCCGGACGGCGGGGAAGCGCGACGGGTTGCGGAGAAGGGCTACCTGGCCGATTTGATCCACCAGCGGGCCATCGAGTTTATGGAGGGCGCGCGGAAGGAAGGCGGGCCGTGGTTTGCGGTGGTGTCCCATTTCAATCCGCATACCCCGCTCGACGGCCACCCGCAGAAATACTACGACCTGTATAAGGACGCCGAGTTCAAAAGCATCCGCACGGAGCCGGCCAAGCCCAACGCCCTGCGCGAGCGCGATCTGCTCGCCGATCCGATCGGCAATCAGCGAAAGACGGCCGCCGCGACCACCGCCCTCGACGACCGCGTGGGGGCGTTGCTCGATTACCTGGACGAGAAGAAGCTCGCCTACAACACGCTGGTGGTCTTCGTCGGCGACAACGGTTACCTGCTCGGCCGCCACGGCTACTGGAGCAAGGGCCTGGCCTCGGACCCGATCAATATGTATGAAGAAGTCATGGCCGTGCCGCTGATCGCCCGCTGGCTGGGGCGCATCCCGCCGGGACGGGTGCGGCAGGAGCTGGTCAGTTTCTACGACTTCTTCCCCAGCATCATGGACCTGCTGGAGATTCCCGTTGCCAAGGGCCGCAATCTGTGCGGGCGCAGTTACTGGCCGCTGTTGACCACCCGGTCGCTCGGCCATTGGGACGATCGCGTTTTCGGTTACTTCCGCAACACGGCCATGCTCCGCGAGGAGCGATACAAGCTGGTGGCGCGCAACCAGTCCGGCAATCAGTGGCAGGGTCCTAACGAGCTCTATGACCTGGTGGCCGAGGGCAGCGAGCAGACCAACCGCATCGACGACCGTTCGCTCCGCCACGTCCGCGACCGGCTGACCAAAGACCTGAACGCCTGGATCAAGAAGTACAGTTCCTGAAGGCATTGATCCGGCGGGACTTCTTGCCGGTAACAGCTCCCTGACAAATCTTTACGCAGCTTTTACGTAGCGCCCGCAACGCATCCTGCTGCTCCTGCACCCAATATGTCGCAAGGAGGAGGGACAAGATGAAAAACAAGCTAGCGATTCTGGCAGGAACGATGATTCTGGGAGTGCTGGGGGGCGTCCATGTGGCTCAGGGAGCGGTGGCGCGCCTCTCCGATACGGACCTGGCGGCCCAGGTTACCAAGCGGCTGCGCGATGCCAATTTCGATTCGGTCGGGGTCACGGTGAATGGCGGAACGGCCACGTTGACCGGCGCCGTGGACCGCCTGTCGAAGGCGGAGCGCGCCTATCAGATCGCGAAGAAAACCAACGGCCTGAGCGCCGTTGACAACAAGATCGCAGTTCGGTCGGAGCACAGCGACACAGATATCGCCCGCGACGTGACGCACGCGATCCGCATGTACCCCTACTACGACATCTTTGACCTGGTGAACGGCGACGTCAAGGACGGCGTAGTGACCCTGCGGGGCGCGGTGCATCTGCCGGTACACGCCAGCGCCTACGTCAACCTCGCCAAGGAAGTGAGCGGCGTCAAGGTGGTGAAGAATGAGCTGGAAGTGTTACCGCTTTCCAACTTCGACGACCAGATCCGGCTGAGGGTGGCGCGGGCGATCTACGGCTCGGGCCAACTGGGGCCGCGCTACGGGATCCAGGCTCTGCCGCCCATTCACATCATTGTGAAGAACGGCAACGTGCGGCTGGAAGGTGTGGTGGGCACGCAGATCGACAAGCAGATCGCCGAGCAGAAGGCGCGCTTTGCGGCCACTTACTTCGGCTTCGAGAACAACCTGCTGGTAGTGAAGGGCTGACCCGGCGGCGGGGCGGGCTGCTGGCCCGCCCCGCACGCCTTCCGCTATAGTAGGGACATGGCCCACCCGAAGCCGATCACCCTCACCTACCACCTGCTCCAGGAAGATCAGATCGCCACCCGAGACCACATGGAGTTCAGCCTGCTGCTGAGCCAGATCAACACGG
>JBGOUJ010000729.1:0-3532 GCA_041477005.1 Terriglobia bacterium
CGTACCAGCGTCAAATTGGAATGTAAATACTTAACGTTGTAATATTAGTGGTTCCATCCTGCTGCCGGGCGTGTCCCGGCTGTTTTCCGGTCACGGAGTCTCGATGGGAACCCATTGGCGTGTGCTGGCGGAGGTTTCGACCGCTTCGAGCACTTCCTGGACGCGCAGGGCGTCTTCGAAATTGGGGTGCACGGGTTCCTTTCTCTCGAGCGAGTCCAGAAAATCGGCTAGGGCGCTGATGAAGGTGTGCTCGTAGCCGATCACGTGACCGGGTTTCCAGTAATGGGCGACATAGGGATGGCCCGGCCCGGTGACCAGAATGGAGCGCGGGCCGCGCAGCGCCGGGTCGCCGGTGGCGTCTACATATTCCAGGTGATTCAGGTCTTCCAGGTTGAAGCGCAGCATGCCTTTCTCGCCATGGATCTCGAAGCGGTTGCAATTCTTGCAGCCGACGGCGAACCGCGTGGCTTCGAAAGTGCCCAGGGCGCCGGAGGCGAAGCGGGCCAGCACCAGCGTGGCGTCGTCCACATCGACGTGGAAGCTCCCACGCTCGGAGACGAACGTGGTCATGGTGGCCGTCACTTCCGAGATCGGTCCGGCCAGCAGCAGGGCGGTGTCGATCAGGTGGGAGTTCAGGTCGCCGTTCGTGCCGGAGCCGGCTTCGGCGCGGGAGAGCTTCCAGCTTGGCGGGCGGGTGGGATCGGCGCCCCACTCCTGCAGATAGGTCGCCAGGTAATGGAACAGCCGGCCCAGCGTGCCGCGCTCGATGAGTTCCCGCGCGAATGCCACGGCCGGGACCCGCCGGTAGTTGAACCACACCATGTTCGGCACGCCTGCACGGGCGATCGCCTCGGCCATGGAGCGCGCCTCGGCGAGCGACGCGGCGAGCGGCTTCTCACAGAGCACCATCTTGCCGGCGGCGGCCGCGGCCAGGGCGATCGGGGCATGCATGGCATTGGGCGTACAGATGTCGACCAGGTCGATGTCGCTCCGCGCCACCACTTCCTGCCAGTCCTGCGCCGTTTCCTCCCAGCCCCAGATCCGCGCCAGCTCTTCGGCGCCGGCCCGGTTGCGCCCGCACACGACCTTGCGGCGAACGTCAAAGCGCGGAGAGAAGAACCGGCCCACCTGCGAATAGGCGTTGCTGTGGGCACGGCCCATGAAGCCGTAACCGATGATCGCGGCGTTGAGTGTGGGCATTTATTCGATCCCCACGAAGCGGGCCGGGTTGCGCCGGGCCATCATGTCGATCTCGGCGTCGGTGATCCCGGCCTTGCGGAGTCCTTCGAGGTACGCCTTCCAGCCTTCCGGATGGACCGGGTTGCCGGCCTGTCCCAAATCGCTGGACAGGATGCAGCGCTCGGCGCCCACCGCGTGGATGGCCCGGGCGTAATCCGCGAACGTCGAGCGGGTCGGGCCGGCGGAGGGCAGCAGGGCGTTGTAGACGTACTCGAGATAAGCTCCCATTTTCGCCGCTTCCTTTTGCTGGTCAATGGTCATGCCGACGGGAGTGAGCATGGCGTGGGTGACGACGACACGGGCGATGCCGGCCCGGCGGGCCTCGCGGACCAGCAGCAGGTCTTCGGTCGCCGAGGAATGGCCGGTTTCGACCGCCAGTTTCTCCCGGGCGATGATGGCGAGCACCTCCAGCACTTCCGGCAAGAGCGCGCCGTTGCGGGAGACCGAGACGAAGGGCCGCTTCTCGCCCGAGACATGCACCTGGTTTTCAGCGTCGAACGTAGGCATCCAGACTACGCGCCCGTACCCGCCCTTGAATCGCGCCATCTGCTCGACGGCCGCCGGGTTCACGCCGCCCACCGGCCGGTTCAGCACGATGCCGCCATAACACTGGATGCCCTCCACCGAGTGGCTGACGACGTAGGCAAGTTGGGCGGTCGGAGCGAAGTGGTTCTTGAGCAGGAGCGCCCGCATGCCGGCCGCCCGCGCCAGCCGCGCCGCCTCCAGCGCATCGACCGAGCGGGGCACGCTGTCCGGGTCCGAGTGAGCGTGGATGTCCACGATGCCCTGTAGCTGGGCTTGGCCCGCGCCGGCGCATAGCAGGAACACAACAGCGAGTCGCATGATCCCTCCCGGCGCAGTATACCCTCGTGTGCTACCATTTGCCCATGAAAAAAGTCGTGGTCTTGGCGCTGCTGGCGGGCGCTGCTTTCGCCGCCGAAGTGTGGAGCCCCGGCGTTGCTCTTCGGATGCACACAGTGGCGAGCGTTGTCCCTTCACCCGACGGGAAGCGGGTCGTCTATGTACAGGGCTGGGCCGAAACGGAAGGGGAGAACAGCGACAATCGGACCCATCTGTTTCTGGCGCGGGCCGATGGATCGGGCGAGTTCCAGCTCACTAGCGGGGAGAAATCCTGCGATTCGCCGCAGTGGTCGCCCGACGGAAAGTGGATCCTCTTTCTTTCCGACCGCGCGGGCAAGAAGAACCTGTGGCGGATCCGCGCCGATGGAGGCGAGGCCGAGCGGCTGACTGATTCCAAGGCCGATCTGGCCGGTTACCGGATCTCGCCCGATGGAAAATCGATCGCCTACCTGGCTCCGAACCCGCCCACCCCGGAGAAGGAGAAAGCCACCAAAGAAAAGCGGGACTTCCGGGTGATCGACCAGGACCCGGAGAATCACCGGCTCTGGCTGCTTCCCTGGCCCGCCGATGCGAGCGGCAAACGCGAGGCACGCGCGCTGACGCCGGCCAATTTCCACGTCTCCGCCATCGCCTGGTCGCCGGATTCGGCGAGGATGGCGATCGAGCGCCAGCCGACCAACAAAGAGAACGACTGGACCAAGAAAGACATTTATGAGATCACCGTAGCCGGCGGCGCGCTGCAGCCGGTGGCGGCAACGGCGGCAAGCGAGTCCGCCCCGTTCTACTCGCCTGACGGGCGGCACCTGGCTTACCTGCGCACGGCCGTCCCGGTCCACTGGGCCCGGGAGGAACGCATCGTGCTGCGAACCGGCTCGGCGGAGCGGGAGCTTCCGGCGACGTATGACGAGCAGCCCACGCTGCTTGGTTGGTCGGCCGACAGCCGGGAAATTCTTTTCGGCGAAGGAAAGGGGACGACGCGGTTGCTCTACGCCCTGCCGCTCGATGGTCCGCCGCGAGTATTGGCGCATCCGCCGGCGGGAACCTTCAGTGAAGCGCAGTTGAACGCGACCGGCACGCATTTCGGCTTGGTCGGCCAGAGCGCGAACCGGCCGCCGGAGGCGTTCGTGATCGCCGTGCGCCCGAACGCCTCGCCCGTCGAGGTCAGCCGCGCCAACGCCCACCTGCCGGCGTTTCCAGCCATCGAGACAAAGACGATCCGCTGGAAGGGGCCTGGCGGCCTCGAGATCGAAGGCCTGCTGACGTATCCGCTCGGTTATCAGCCAGGCCGCCGATACCCATTGATCCTCAACGTCCACGGCGGGCCCGCCGGAGTTTTTGCTGACACCTTTGTCGGCGCCCCCGGCATTTATTCCTTGGCTACCTTCGCCGAGCGTGGCTTTGCCATCCTGCGCGCCAACATCCGCGGCAGCAG
>JBGOUJ010000730.1:0-3532 GCA_041477005.1 Terriglobia bacterium
AGCCGGGCGATGCCCAACGCGAGCAGGGCTATTACCCAGATCGAGAAAATATCGATACTGGTGGCGGCCATGTAAAGCTTGTGCTGTTCGGTCGGGGAGAACAGAAAGCTCAGGTTGGACATCGACACGATGTTCTGAAAGTCGATAGTCTCCGGGTCTTTGGCGAGCAGGATGGGGATCCCGATCAGGCTCAACACCGATAGCGGCAGCCAGGCGTGAGCCACCACGGCCATCATTTGGCGGAAGCTGACGCCGGCGCCGCCGATCAACTTCACCAGGAGCAGAAGAACGCCGCTGGTCACGAGCAGCCCGATCGTGGGCCCCACCACCGCGGCGGCGACCACTGCATACGAGCCATACTTGACCGACCGTTCGATGATCTCAACGCGCTGTTCGGCGGGAACCTGCTCAAAGCGCGAGTCGGCCTCCATCTTCTGGCGCATGCCGTGCTCGATCACGCCTCGCTCGAAGGCCACAGCCATGGTGGCTGCACCGATCACGGTGATGATGATGAGGGCCGCGAGAAAGTGCGGATGCCGCGCGAGCGAATCCATCGCGGCGCCTGGAGAAAAAAAGACATCGACCATCGGATGCAAACTCTGGGATTGGGAAGCGGCAGCGGGGCTCCCGGCTGGCGTGGCCATGGTTGCCTCCTTGGGTAGCGAAGGCTAAGTGTAGCAGGCAGCGGCACGGCTCGCTGCTGCAGCGGCGCGGCAGAGCCGCGACGCTGCGATCGTGGAACGTGGATCGTGGGCTCCGGGCTCTGAGCTGCGGGCTGCGGTTTCCAGGCTTGGGCGCACGATCTACGATCCACACTTCGAGAGCGATCAGGCGGCGGAAGGGCGTGGTAACATACGGGTCACCGTCAACGACTGACCTGACAGGAAAATGCGAATCTTTTTGGCGCTGCTCGCTGCTTCGGTTCCCCTGACCGCCCAGGACTTTCCGATTCCGCCGGCGGCGGAGCGGGAGCTCCGGCGCGTGAACTATCACCGGGTTGCCGCGAGGCGCAGCCCGGCGCCCGAGCTGGGAGCGGAGAACACGCCGCTGCTCTCACCCTTATTGAAGTCCGACGGCGAGAAGGTGAAGAGTGCTCAGGAATGGTACGAGCAGCGCCGCCCGGAACTGGTTCGGACCTGGACCCAGATCCTCGGGAAAATCGGCCCCTCGCCGCAAGATCAGCAGTGGTTCGGCGATGTGACCAAAGCGGCCGAGATCAACCGGCGCGAGGAAGACGGCTACACCCGCATCGACCTGGACATTCCGCTGGAAAGGGATTTTTCCCAACGACATCTGCTGCTGTTGCCCAAAGGTCAGGGGAGCGGTCCGTTCCCCGCGGTCATTGCGTGGACGTCTTCTACACCGGACTATCGGGAGCCGGAGTTATCGTGGGGCGCGTACCTGGCGCGCCACGGTTACGTGGTGCTGACAAGCTGGGCGTTCATCCGCAACTACCGGCAGGGCACCCGCTCCCGGCAGGCGGCGGAGCTGGTATACGAGCGCTTCGGCCACTGGTTGCCGATGGCCAAGATGGTCCACGACACCGTCCGGGAAACCGAGTACTTGCGCAGCCTGCCGCAGGTCGACGCCAAGCGAATCGGGTTCATCGGGTTTTCTCTCAGCGGCAAGTCGGCGGTGTACGTAGCGGCTTTCAATCCGGACGTGAAGGTGACGATCGCTGTCGATCCGCATATCGCCGTTAACGGGGGCACCAACTGGTTCGATCCCTGGTACCTGGATTGGCGGCGCAAGTTCGACGACATACGCACTCCGGACTACCCCATCCCAGAGCTGCGGGGAACGGTGCAGAGCCTGCTGAATCCCGATGTGAAGCGCCCGGGCTTCGAGCACGACCATCAGGAGCTGCTGGCCCTGGCGGCGCCGCGCGCCTTTCTCCTGATTGGCGGCAGCCTCTCGGAGGACAGCGGCGGCGACTCGGACGATCTCCAGAGCTGGGGCTATTTCAACCAGGCCAAAGAGGTTTACCGATTGCTCGGCATCCCGGCGCGTCTCCAGTTTGCGTCGACCGACAATGGCCACCACGCCAACGGTGAAAAAATTGACCCGGCCTGGCAGAGCTTCTTCCGTTACTTCCTGCAGGAACGGCCGCTCGAGTTCGAGGGTTATAAGTAGTGGGCCGGCCGGTAATGAAAATAGGGATTACCTACCTCTATACGATCTTTCGTTACGGCTACCCCCACAGCCTGGCGGACGCGTTCCGGTCGCTGCCCGAGATCCGAAAGCTGGGGTTCCGTTATCTCGAAATGGAGGGCCTCGGTCCGGAGCACCTTCGGGCGGTCTACCGAAGCCGCCGGCGCTTGGTCCAAAGGCTTGACGACTGCGGCCTGCACGTACACAACTTCTGCGTCGTCGATCCGAACCTGGTGAGCCTGGATCCGAAGCGGCGCCACAAGGCCCTGGACGGTTTTCGCATGGGAGCAGAGGTGGCCTCAACCGTGGGGGCGGAGACGCTGCACCTGGCAAGCTACAGCCCGCCGGTTCGATATCTGGGAAGCCGCCCGTACCAGCTCTCGGCGAAGGGCGGCTATCGCTTTGCGGGCGTGCCGCGGATCCGGCTCCCCAAGGCTTTCGACTGGGAGCAGGTGTGGCGGGCGCTGGTGGAGTCCTGCCAAGCCTGCGCCGATATCGCCGCCGAGCACGGCAAGACCGTGCTGATGGAGCCGCGGGTCGGGGAAGTGATCTGCTCGGTCGACTCCCTGCTGCGGCTGATCGAGCACGCCGCCCGCCCCAATCTCAAGGCCAACTTCGATACCGCCCATTTCTCGGCGCAGCGGGAAAACGTGGTGCTCGCGCTGGGCAAGCTCCGCGGCCGGTTCGCCAACATCCACATCGCCGACAACAACCCGGTGAACACCGATCACGTGCCGATCGGCGAAGGCGCCATCGACTGGAAAGAATTCTTTCGCGCGCTGCAATCGATCGAATACAGCGGCTATCTGGGACTGGACCTCGGGATGCGGCGCTCGCTGGTGCGCGGCTACCGGGTTTCGGTCGAACGCATCCAGGCGCTGGCGGGCGAACTGGGGTTTGGCGTAGAAATATGATCGCCGCCCGCTTGCCGAAAAAAGCGCGCTCCGCTACCAGTGCGTGAGAGAGCCGTCGGGACGGTTGTAGATCTGCCGGCGCACCGCCTGGGTCACCTCGCCGATCATCTTCAGCGGCTTCATCTCCAGAGTCACGCCGAGTCCGGGCCGCTCGTTGGGGTAGACCTTGCCGTTCTTGAAATCCACGAACTCGGGCAGATAATCGATCGGCCGGTCGCCGTAGTTGTACTCAAACAGGACCGGAGCCGGAAATGTCGACAGGCAATTCACCAGGGCGGCCGTGGAGACGGGCCCCGTAAAATGAGGAACGATTCCCACGGCGTGCGTCTCGCACATGGCCATGACCTTCAGCATCTCGGTGATCCCGCCGACGTTGGGAAGCGTGCAGCGGTTGTAGTCGATGTCGTGGTTCTCCACCAGCTTGTTAAAGTTCCAGCGCTGGCCCCACTCCTCGCCGGCGGCCAGGG
>JBGOUJ010000731.1:0-3529 GCA_041477005.1 Terriglobia bacterium
AAATAGACCTTGCCCTTTTCGCGGCGCGAGACCGCGCGGGGCGTGGTGAACAAATCGGGCCGCTCGGTGGCCACCAGGCGGGCGATGATCTCGGCGAACGTGCGCGCCTGCTCGTACGTGTAGCGCGGCTCGATCGGGATGTAGAGGTGCATGCCGTCGCCGCCCGTGGTCTTGGGATAACCTTCCAGCTCGAGCAGATCGAGCTTCCGGCGGACCAGTTGGGCCGCTTCGACGATGCGGTTGTAAGGGCACTCCTGCGGGTCGAGGTCGATCAGGATGAAGTCGGGACTGGCGAGCGAGCCGATGCGGCTCATCCAGGGGTTCTGGTCGATGCAGCCCAGGTTGGCGAGGTAGAGCAGCGTGGCGCGGTCGTCGCAGACCACGAAGTCAGTCTCCTCGACGTGCTCCAGGCGCAGCCACGGAGCAAAGCTCTCCGCAGCCTGTTTCTGAAAAAAGTACTCGCCCTCAATGCCGTCCGGGTAGCGCTTCAGCGATAGCGGCCGGTCCTGCAAATGCGGGACGATCAGGCCGGCGACGGCGTCGTAATAATCGAGGACGTCCCGCTTGGTGTACCCCTCGCGCGGGTAATAGACTTTGTTGAGGTTGGTGAATTTCAGCCGCTGTCCGTCGATCGTCGGAGTGGCTGTCTCGGCCTTGCCGGGGAGCAGCGGCGCGCGGAGGGCCGGCTCCGCGCCGGCGCGTCCCCGCGTCTCTCCCTCTCTCCCTCTCCCCGTCTCTCTCTCTCCCTCTCTCCCCCTCTCCCCGTCTGGACTCTCCCGCACGCACTCCTGGGGCTCTACGTCCAGGCGCAGGCCGAGGAAGACCGGCGCGCGCAGCCGGCCGTCCGGCGTCCATTCGGAAAACTTGACCGTACAGACCTGCTCCGGACGGACCCAAGTGACCGGCTGGGGGATCTTCGGCGCCTCCGCGAACGGACGGCGGGAAGTGGCGAGCGGCTCGAGAAGGCGGTGAATGCTTTCGAGCAGGCGCTGGTCGAATCCGGTTCCCACGTTGCCGGCCCAAGTCAGCTTGCCTTGGTCGTAGATTCCCAGCACCAGGGCGCCGAAGTAGTCGCGGTCCCCCTGCGTGTAGCCGCAAATGACGAACTCCTGCTGGTTGACGATCTTGATCTTGAGCCAGTCCCGGCTGCGCTTCGATTCATAGCGGCTCGCGGCTCGCTTGGCCATGATCCCTTCCAGGCCCTGCTGTCGCGCGGCTTCCAGAAACTGCTCCCCGTTGCCGGTGAAGTGTTCGGAGTAGCGGATGAGCGGACCGGGTTTTAGGATGGATTCGAGCAGGCGCTTGCGCTCGACCAGCGGGACCTGCCGGAGGTCGTAGCCGTCCAGGTAGAGCAGGTCGAAAACGAACAGCGTGACCGGCCGGCTGCGGGAGAGGTGCGCGACGGCGCTGGCGTCGCTCACCATGATGCGCGGCTGGATCAGGGAGAAACTGGGCCGGCCCCGCTCATCGAGCGCGGCGATTTCTCCGTCGAGGATCGCCGTTTCGGCCGCAATGTAATGAGGCAGAATGCTCAGCTCCGGATACTGCGCCTCGAACGGGTTGCCGTTGCGGGAGACCAGGCGGATTTGGCCGTGGTCGAGGAAACAGAGGGCGCGGATGCCGTCCCACTTGACTTCGTAGACCCAGTCTTCGGTCCCGGATGCCGATCCCGGCGGCGCAGCGGTCGCAAAGGCCTGCATCGGGGCGATGGCCGCCGGCATTTCCGCGCGAGCGGCCCCCGCCGGTAGGTCGCCGCGCCGCCGCGTCTTCCCCGTTCCGGGGGTGTCAAGCGCCGGGATCTCCCGGGCGATCTCTTCCTGCGTGCGGCCCGTCAGCGCGCTGCGCGAGTGCTTTTCCGCGTCCCAGCCGATCTGGGCGAAGGGATCCTTCTTCTTGAGCAGCAGCCATTCATTCCCTTTACCCCGATTCTTCATTCGCACCAGCGCGAACTCCCCCTGGAGCTTTTCGCCGTCGAGCCGGAACTTGAAGTCTCCGCGCTCGAGCTGCTGCTCGGCGGTCTTGTCGCCCAGCAGCTCATAGAGGCCGCGATCCCAAAGCATGACGCTGCCGGCGCCGTAATTGCCCTCCGGGATGGTCCCTTCGAAGCCGCCGTATTCGAGCGGGTGGTCTTCCACCATCACGGCCAGCCGCTTCTCGGCGGGGTCGAGCGTGGGACCCTTGGGCACGGCCCAGGACTTCAGCGTGCCGCCGACCTCCAGGCGCAGGTCGTAGTGCAGGCGTCGCGCGTGGTGCCGCTGCACACAGAAGACGGCCCTGGGGGCGCCGCCGGCGGCGGGGACCTCCGGGCCGGGAGGAGGCTCCGGCGTCCGGTCAAACTTCCGCTTGCGGGCGTAGTCATGGAGAGGCACGGGCGATCTGGGGCCCCGGGCAGCTTTCAATCAACAAATCACCAAGTCAACCAATCATCAATCAAAACATTCACTTGCAATCCCGTTTCAACTCATGATATCCCTATTGGAGGTCCCTCGGCTTGGGGGTGAGGTTCTCATATGGCTTCGACGGTGTGGAAGGGGCATCTGACGTTCGGGCTGGTTTCGCTGCCGGTGAAGTTGTACAGCGCCGCGCGCAGCGAGACGGTCAGCTTCAACCAGCTCCACAAGGCCGACAACTCCCGCATCAAGCAGGTGACGTACTGCCAGGCGGAAGACAAGCCGGTCCCGCGGAGCGAGCTGGTAAAGGGCTACGAGTACGAGAAAGACCGCTACGTGGTGATCGAGGACGAAGACATCAAGAAGGTCGCGCCGAAAACGGCCAGGACCATGGAGATCCTGGAGTTCGTCAAGGGGAGCGAGGTCGATCCGGTTTTCCTCGAAAGCTCCTACTACATGGCGCCGGACGAGGCGGGCGAGAAGCCGTACGCGCTGCTGTTCGAGGCCTTGCGGCAGACCGGCTACGTGGGCCTGGCCAAGGTGGCCATGCACAACCGCGAGCACATCGTGATCCTGCGCCCGGGCTCCCGCGGCCTCCTGATGCACACCATGTATTACACCGACGAGATCCGCAAAGTCGAGGAGTTCCGCACCGACACCAGCGTGGTGAAGGAAAAGGAGCTGGAGCTGGCGAAGACGCTGGTGGAGTCGCTGGCGGCGGATTTCGCGCCCGAGAAATACCACGACGCCTACCGCGACAACCTCCGCGCCATGATTGAGGCCAAGGTGCAGGGGCAGGAGATCGTCGAGACACCCACCCCGCAACTGGCGCCCGTGATCGACATCATGGAAGCCCTCAAGAAGAGCCTCGACCTGGCGAAGAAGCCCGTCCAGTCGGCCGCCGAAGCGGTGAGCCGCCCGGAAGCCGCCGAGCCCGTGGCCAAAGAGAAAAAGAAGGCCCAGCGGCGCGGCGTCGGTTAGCCCCCCGGGACCACCCCCGACGAGTTTCTGGGCGCCTGATCTGAAGCGACCCTACCGAACGGAGCGGAGCAACTCTTCCGCATGCAGCGCCCCGTCGGGCGTCTCCTCATGTTTGAAAAACAGGAAGACATCCTTGCCGCCGGCCAGGAGCCTTTCGG
>JBGOUJ010000732.1:0-3511 GCA_041477005.1 Terriglobia bacterium
CCGAGGTGGAAAACGACGTCCGCGAAATGGACGCCGCCGCCTGCGCCGCCATGGTGAAGAAGTTCCCCAGCCTGATCGTCGGCATCAAAACCGCCCACTTCCAGCCGCCGACCTGGGATGCCGTCGACCGCGCCGTCGAGGCCGGCCGCCTTTCCTCGACCCCCGTCATGGTCGACTTTAGCCCCAAGCCCGAGCGTCCCTACCCGGACCTGATCCTGAAGCACATGCGCCCCGGCGACATCCATACCCACTTCTACGGCCGCGCCACGCCGCTGCTCGACGCCAACAAGAAGATCGCCGGCTACGCCCTCGAAGCCCGCAAGCGCGGCATCCTGTTCGATGTCGGCCACGGCAACGGCAGCTTCTGGTTCCGCATCGCCATCCCCGCCATTCAGCAGGGCTTTCTCCCCGACACCATCTCGACCGACATCCACAAGCGCAGCATCATGCTCGCCCGCGCCAACATGATCACCACCATGTCCAAGTTCCTCAACATCGGCCTCACCCTGGACCAGATCATCGAGCGCACCACGGTCAACGCCGCCCGCGCCATCCATCGCCCCGACCTGGGCCACCTGACCGAAGGCTCCACGGCCGACATCGCCGCATTCGAGATTCAAAAGGGAAAATTCGGCTTCGTCGATTCCGGCCACGCCAAGCTGCTCGGCGACCGCCGCCTCCGCTGCGTCCTGACCGTCCGCAACGGCAGGGTCGCCTGGGACCCCGACGGGCTGAGCGCCACCGACTGGCAAAACGCCGGCCCCTACAGCAACTTCAAGTAGGACAGCCGATTCCTGCCTGTCGGTGGGAATCGACCGCCGGCTTTGATTATGTCCCGCGCCCTATCAAAGACCTCCTGAAATATCTCCTCGCTCAGCTTCCCGGCCAGCGCAGTCTGCTGGCTCGGATGATAAGAATCGATCAGCACCGGGAGCCCTCCGGCTAACGCCTAGCAAGCCCCGTGTGCAAACGGATAAGTCTGCCGCCGTGAGCCCCTTCGATCGCAAGACCGGGTGGTGGGTCGCCTTGATTCCCGGTGGTGGCTCGATTTGAGGTGAGCGCCCTATTGACCCACGGCGGTCTTTTGCGCCGGAAGCGTCAGGCGTAGCGTGATCTCTAGAGCACGACCCATCGGTTTCGTACCAATCACCTCGAGGCTGCGGTCGTCCAGTTGCCCAAGAGCGTCAAGAAGGAGGTCACCCTGTACTGCCACCGGTGGCGGCGGTCCGTCTGCCCTCGCCCTAAAACTCGTGCTGTCGATCAGGATGCCGCGATAAGCGAACTGCACCTTCCAAGCCTGACACGCCTTCTGGACGAGTGAAAGGGAGGGGCAGTACTTCCCCTTCTTGATGTCGTACACCGCTTGACGGCTGATACCTAAATCGGAAGCGACGTCCGCCACCTTTCTTGTCTTGAGGCGGTCGATGATCAGGTCAGCAGCCTGCTCTCTGAGCTCGTCCATTGGTCTCGAAGCAGGCATGACTGAAAAGCTCCCGACTTCGACAAAGACTACTTGACATTCCGGTTTTAGTCAAGTAAAGGTTACTTGACAACACACTCGCGCGAAGCACCGACCGAAGGGAGCCCTTGTGGGTGAATCACTTGCACGGGGGGCACGAAGAATTGACACACACCGTTGGATGCCAACCGGCTCCATGTACAATGTTCCTGTTCTAGGCTAAAGAGGCAAAGGCATGTCGCAAACAGTGTCTGTGGGCGTCGTCGGACCGAGCCATTGGGCCTACATGGCTTCTGTGATGGCTGAAAAGCTTCAACAGATCCTCAACGCCAAGCAAATGGTCGCCGCTCAAATCCCGCCTGGTGTCTACCGCGACGCGCGGGAGTTTTACAGGCTTGTTCTTGAAGCGGCTGGTGATGGTACGCCCGATAACCCTCCCGCTAGTCTGCGGTCCTGCCGACGGCCTTTTCGATCTCGCGCCACACCTCTTCGATGCTCTTGGTCGCGTCGATGGTCTTGAGTTGGTCCCCGCGGTAGCGCTCGAGCACGGCCTTCGACTGCGCGTGATATTCTTCCAGCCGGCGCTGCATCAATTCCGGGGTGTCGTCGGAGCGGCCCCGCCCTCTCATCCTGTCGATCGCCATCGCATCGGGAACGTTCAGGTGGATCACCACCGGCGCCGGCATCCCACGCTCCTTCAGAAGCTTCTCCAGATACTCCGCCTGCCCGTGGGTGACCGGGTAGCCGTCCAGGATGAATCCCCGGGCCGTATCCTTGCGCGCGAGCCGCTTATCGATGAGCTCGTTGGAGACCTGGTCATTCATCAGGTCCGCCGCCAGGTTTACCTTCAGCCGCTTGTCCACTTTCCGGCCGCCGCCTTCCTTCTTGAGAACGTCGGCCATCGAAATGGATGGAACCTGGAGCTTGCGGCTAAGCTTGGCGGCCTGCGTCGTCTTGCCGCTGCCCGGCGGGCCGATGATCAGCAGCACGGTCTTGGCCTGGGGCTTCGCCTGCCCGAGCAGCAGCGCCGGTAAAACTGCGAGCGCCGCCGCGCACCGTTTCAACCAGAGGTTTCCCATGGACCAATCTTAGCGCGCGCGGGGCCGGCCTACCGATTCTTCGTCAGCTAGGCCGCGACTTCCTGGGCGTGCCTGTCGGGCGGGAAGACGGGGTAGAAGACTTTTTCGATCCGCCCGCCGGAGAGAATCAGGGTGAGCCGCTTGAGTTAGATGGCGGCGCTAAGACATTGCGAGCTAGTTGATACCGAGGGCCTTGTTGGCGGCAACCGGTGCGTCGCCATAAAAGATGGGATCCAGGGCTCCAGTTCTTCTCGCAGCCGGAAGTAGCTGGCGTTGTAGCGAACGGTCCGGCAATTTCATGGGCGGATCTTTTCGAGATCGGCCTCGTAGTATTGCTCGGGGTCGAACCACACTACAATTCCGTGTTCCTGGAGGTGGCGCTCAATCAGGCGCCGGAGTTCGTCAAAGATGACGCCCGGATGGCTCCTGGCACTCCAGCCGGCCAAGAACGGCTTCATAAATTGAGCGCGCGGAAGAGACCCACTGCCGGGCTTCCTCCGCGGTCAGTTCTTCCGGCTCGCCCGGGTACCGGTAGAGCGTGGCGAAGTCCGTCAGCTTCAAGGCCGGCAGAACCACCTGTTCCAACGTGGGATCAAAAGCCAGCGCCGGCTTGAGTATTGTCGCAAGGTTATGGGAAAGGGGATACCCACTGCCACGCGAAACCAGGAATCCTTTGAGCGACTTCTCCGCCGCCTGCTGGGCATGATAGAGCGCCAAACCGGTCATCGGGGGCTCAGCATCCACCGCCAGGTCCGCCAGCCGCAGGTCGTCGAAGGCCAGCCGAAGCCACTGCTGGGCTTCCTCAGGTATGGACGGCTGAGGCTTCATACACCAGGCGGCCTTCCCGCAGGGCGATCGCGGGGAGTGCCATCACCCAACCGGACCGCTTCTCGAACGTGCTTCTGCGGAAGGGCACGACCTCTACGGGGAATGGGATGCTCCACAATGCCTGATGAACTCCTCCAGCCACCAG
>JBGOUJ010000733.1:0-3469 GCA_041477005.1 Terriglobia bacterium
AAGAGGCGTCTGCCGCAATCATCCCGTGCCGGCCCAGAATGCGGCGCGTGTAGGCGTCCACCACGAAGATCGCGTGGCCGCCGCCATAAAGCAAAATCGAATCGGCGGTCTCATCTCCAATGCCATGGATGGCCAGCAGCTCCTCCCGCAATCTCTGCGTCGGGACGCGAAACATACGCTCCAGTGAGCCGCCGTGATTTCGCCGCAGGTATTCCAGGAAGGCTTTGAGCTTTCTTGCTTTTTGGCGGAAGTAACCGGAAGACCGGATCAACGCCGCCAGCTCCGCTTCCGGCAGCGCCTCCATCGTCTCCACCGTAAGCGCCCCGGCCCGTTTCAGATTTCCGATGGCTTTCTCGACGTTCGTCCAGGCCGTGTTCTGCGTCAGGATTGCCCCAACGACGATCTCAAACGGCGTCTCGCCCGGCCACCAATGCTGCGACCCAAAATGTTTGAGCAGAACCCGATAGAACCGCCCCAGCTCAGGCTTGATCTCGAGAAGTTGACGCGAACGAGTCAAGTTTCACGCGGCGAGTTTGGGCGGCGCGATGGAAGCCTATGCGGATCAGTCAGGGTTTACCTCCCCCGACGTCCCTGCGCGCCACTGTCGTTTGGCCGGGTGTTATTCTGACTTCTGGCTCCTGGCTGCCGTCTTCCTGTCCTTAGTACGGAAAGCGCCGGCCCACGCCCGGGAAATCTCGGTTCTTGTCCTTCTGCGAAACGGGACCGCCGCCGGTGTCCACGATGCTCCTGGGAGCGTTGGCGAAGTTGAGGTCGGCCTCGGTGAAGCTCAGATCGCGGTCGAGCACCATGTCGAGCTGCGTGCCCTTGGCCAGCACCGCCTCGGGCCCGCGCGAGAGCAGCACGCCCATTAGTCCCGCCGCCGCTCCGGCAGCCGCCCCTACGCCGACGCCCATGCCCGGATGGCCGGCGGCGGCACCGGCGATGGCGCCTATGGTCCCTCCGCCGCCTGCCGCCTCGCCGACGGTCCGCGCGTCGCCGCCCTTATTGCCCTCGCTGGTGATCTTGCCTTCCGTGCGGTCCAGCTCCTCTGAGGACCGGCCGTCGAGGCCGCCCACCCGCGCCCGGAACTCCCGCGTCACGCCGTTGGGCAAAATCATCTGATCGAAGCGGATGAACATCTCACCACGCCCCTTCACGCGTCCCGGCCGCTTGACCTGCGTCACGGTTCCCGAGAAGTAGCTACCCGGCGGGATCACGATCTTGCCGCTCACCAGGATCGGGAAAACCGATTCCAGATAGATATGATCTCCCGGGGCCGAGTGCTTCGTGCTCACGCTGTTGATGAGCGCCAGAGGCACGCGCGTGCCGGCCTTCACGACATATCCCCCCGGCTCAGCCTTCGCTTCTTCCGGCTTTGGCGCTTCCTGGAACCCTTTCGCAGCGTCCCGAGTCTGGGCGCCGGCAAAGCTCGACGCCATCACGAGCGCTGCCATCGCCCATGGAGTCTTCATACAAACTCTCCCTTGACACATTCTAGCAGACCGCCCACCGGCGCCTCGTGGGATCCACCGGGATCCGCCGCGGGCTTGTCCGGACCCCGAGGCTTACCCCACACTTCTACAAATGCATCCCGCGCCCGCCGGGTTTCGCTGAGTTTGCAAGCCGCCGTTCACGGTGTATGGGGAGCCCTCGTTGGGCCCTACGGCTTCACCGCAATCTTGACCCCCGGCTGCGACCAGGAATCCGCTACTCTGACCATCACATCGGCGTCTCCTCCCGGCGTGGCCGCCGGCACGCGCAGGTTGAATTGATATAACCCGGCATATGCCGGGGCCAGCCCGTAGTAGTAGATATCCGCCCCCGCCAGCGCCTGACCCCCGATCCTGGCTTCTATGTGGTTGGCCATCCAGGTCGGTCCCGGCGGCGCCAGTTGCCCGCTGAGCATGGGCGGCCGCGTCTCGCCAAACCCGGTTCCGAAGAACAGAATAAACTCGCCCGGCCGCGCCGGCGCCTGCTGGCTCACCTGCGTCCCGTCGGCGTGCCGCGCCACGCTAAACAGGCCCGGCGAGTAAGGCGCGACCATGACCGTGTCACTCGCCTCCAGCCGGTCGACCCGGACCGTCACCTGCCACTGCCCCGGCTGGAGATTCGCCGGCGCCTGGGCGTTGATCTGCAGGGGCGATACGAAGAACAGAGGCGCCGCCACCGAGCCGAAAAACACCGTCACGCCGCTCATTACCTCCGGCAGGAACCCCTGGTCGAGGTCGCCGGAACTTACCTCGTGGGTGACCTTCGCCAAGCCCGTGCCATAAATGGAGATGATGGCGCCCGGGGAGACGTAGTTATCGGGCGCAGGGCGGTTCGTGGCGGCGTTCACCACGCCGCCCACATTGATCTGAGGGGCCGCCGGCCGCGGAACCCCATCCGCAGCAGCCAAAACTGACGCTGCGGCCAACCACAACCAAGCCGGCCGCATGAAACTCGGTTGCTATTGTAGCACCGCGGCGATTGCCGCAGCGCAAGCTAGGCTGTTGTGACGCTCCCGGCGCTCCCGCTTGCTGGCCGGTGGGGCCGACTGGTGTGGTAAGCCTGGCTTGCCCGGTTGTTACTTCTTGATGGTGATAAATGCGCCCGCCGGCGTAGAGAGCCCTGCCATGCTCGCTGAAACCGCCAGGTTGCCGTCCGGCATATTGGCAGGGACGTGAATATTGATTTGGTAAAGGCCCGCAAAGCCCGGCGCCACTCCCGCGTAGAGCACGTCGCCATCGGCCAGCGTCACACCGTTCACCGTCACGGTCACCTTATTAGCCGTGCTGGCGATGCCGCTCGGCAGCACACCCGCCTGTACCGGCGGATTCACCGCGCCCAGGCCGGTGGCATACAGGGTCACGAAACTGTCCGGCTTGGCCGGAGTGAAGCCGGCGCCCAGCGCCGCGGGATCGCCAAGCGGCTTCCCGTTCAGCGCATCGGTCGCCGCGATGGGACTCTTACCGTCCGAATTCAGCCGGAAGAAGAAGAACTCCGGCGAGGCCGCTTGCACCGTCACGGTCTGCGTGTTGCTGGTGGCCTGGCCGGAGCCGCCGCAGTTGGTGATCACCTGCACCGGAATGTTGCTGCCGGTCGCGCTTAGCGTCGGCGCCTGAACATTGACCTGCCCCGGTGAGACAAAGAACATCGAGGCCGGCTGGTTGTTGATGTTGACGCAGGTACACGCCAGACCCGCCGGCAGCTTGCCGTTCACCAGATCTGAGCCGGTCACGCCCCGCAGCGTGCCCGGTGAAGCAAGGTTTTGGCCGAAGATGCTGATCAGCCCATTGCCCGAGATCGTGGCGACAGACGGCTTGCTCAGGCCCGCCCCCACAATGCCTCCGTTACTGATCGACGGCGGTGGGCCGCTGCCCCCTGGGCAAGCTACAGAGACCCCCACGGTGGTAGTGTAGATGTTGTCTCCGGTGTTGTCGTTGTCGCCATTCGCCGCGTTGCCGGCTGCGGCAAAGATAATCGTGCC
>JBGOUJ010000734.1:0-3454 GCA_041477005.1 Terriglobia bacterium
AACCGCTGGCCATCGGCGGTGACCTCGTAGGTCGGAATGAAGGGAGCCGCGCCGGCGACGTGCGTCTGGAATAGCTCGCGGGGGCGGGCCCTGTCGAAGGTCCTAGCGGTGGCTTTCACATCCACGGCCATCATCTTGCGGTCCGGGCTGAGGTAGTAGAGCTCTTTGCCGTCGCGGCGCCACCGCGGGCGGACGCCCCCGTTGGTCGAAACCTGAAACTTCCCACCGGACTTGGGGAATCCCTGCACGTACACCTGGGGCGGCGTGGACTCGTTGGAGCCGTAGGCGATCCAGCGGCCGTCCGGCGAGAACTGCCCCAACACCTCGTTGAACTGTGTTTGCAGAACGGAGAACGGCTTCCGGTCACCATCCATAGGGAGGGCCCAAAGATCCCACCCGGTCTTTGGAGCGGTCGCCTCGTAAAGCAGGAAGCGGCCATCGGAAGACCAGTCGGTGGGGAACTTGGCCTCGCCCGATTTCAGCAGGCGTTCCTCCTCGGCCGAGCCGCTCGAGGCCTTCCAGTACAAGTCGGGAGCGCCCTCTCGAATGGAGGCGAAGACAATCCGGCTTCCATCGGGTGACCACACCGGAAAGCTATCGCCCGCCGGATGGAAAGTGAACCGGGTACTGGTGTCGCGAGCCAGTTCGAACAGCCAGATGTCCGATCGCGCCTGAGGACCGCGTCGTACAGCGACTCGCTTCTGGTCCGGTGAAATTCTAGGCCCGCTTTGGTCTTCCGGTTGACCGAGCCGCCCGAGTTCCTTACCGGAGCGGTCGAACCAGGCGAGCTGGGTCGTCTGGCCTGCGCCGCCTTGGTAGGCCAGTGTCCCATCCAGAGACGTGGAGAACACCACCCAGCCCCGGGGTCCGCCCGTCTGTACTTGCTGGACCACGGGAAAGGGTTCGCCGTGGAGCTGAAGCCGCCCGGCGTCGAAGGGCTGGGCCATCAGGGTGCCTTCGCGCTCGAAGAGCAGGTGGCCGGCCGAGTAGGCGGCCATCGAGCCGCCGGGCAGCAGGCGCCGGCGCTCCTTGGAGTCGGGCTTGTCGTCGAGTGAGGCGATCACGACAGCGTTTTTTTCGTGGTCTTCCGGGAGGAATAAGTAGAGGAAGTGGCGGCCGTCGGGGAGGAAATGGGGCCAGAAATGGGCGTCCCCTGGAGCGTCGAGACTGGTCATCGGCGCCGGCACCCCGCCGGCGGCGGGCACGCGGTGGATGGGGGCCCGGGCCCCGCCGACGAACAGAATCGTCCCGTCGCGGTTCCACGTCCCGCCGCGACCGGGAGTCTCCGCCTTGCACAGGGTCTGCGGAGGCCCGCCGGAGATATCGACCTTCTTGAGCTTGCCCTGCGCGAAGAACGCCAGGAAGCGGCTGTCGGGCGACCAGAAGGGGAACGTGGCGTCCTCGGTTCCCGCCAGCGGCTGGGCCGCGAGCGAATCGAGCGGGCGGACCCACAACAGCGTCTTCCCCTCGACGGTGGCAACGAACGCCAGGCGGCGACCGTCCGGGGAGATGACCGGAGATTCGACGAATGTCGCCTTGTCGGGCGGAAGAACCTGGAAGCGCGTGGTGGGCGTGGCCGGCGGCGTTTCGCGGAAGTGAATGACGGCCAGGGCCAGCGCGGCCAGCGTGGCGACTGCTGCGAAGAGCGACAGGGCGAGGGGGCGAGAGGGCGACTGGGGTGAGGGGGCGACGGCTGCGGCTGGAGCGACGGGATCTTCAATGATGATGCGCGCTTCGCCGATGGCCTGCAGGCGGCGGCGCGGATCGCGCTCCAGGCACCGCCGCAGCAGATTGCGAATGGCCGGCGGCGTCGACGCGGGCAGAGCGTCGAGGTCGGGCTCGTCCTTCATCACCGAAGCCAGTGTCTCGGCGGCTGTCTCGCCGGTGTAGAGCTGCTTGCCGGTGAGGATCTCGTAGAGCACCACCCCGAACGACCAGATGTCGGCGCGGCGATCCACCGGCTTGCCCTTGGCCTGCTCCGGCGACATGTAGGCAGCAGTACCGAGGATCACCCCAGCGCGGGTCGCCGCCAGGCTCAGCGTCGGGGAGTTCGAGAGACCGGTGGAAGCCGGGTCGTCGTCGAGGGCCTTGGCGAGACCGAAGTCGAGCACCTTGACCCTGCCCTCCGGGGTGATCTTGACGTTGGCGGGCTTCAGATCGCGGTGGACGATGCCGCGGTCGTGGGCGTATTCCAGAGCTTCGGCGATCTGCTTCGCTACAGGGAGGGCTTCTTCGATTGGGAGCGGACCGGCCAGGGTCGCGCCTTCGACCAACTCCATCACAAGGGCGCGGACGCCTTGCGATTCCTCGAGGCCATAGAGAGCCGCGATGTTGGGATGGTTCAGCGAGGCCAGGACCTGGGCCTCGCGCTCGAACCGGGCCATGCGTTCGGCGTCGCGGGCGAATACTTCCGGTAGCACCTTGAGCGCCACGTCGCGGCCGAGCCGTGTATCGCGGGCGCGGTAGACCTCGCCCATGCCGCCTTGGCCAAGCTTCTCCAGGACCTGGTAGTGGGCGAGGGTTTTGCCGGTCATGGCGTCTGGGAGTCTACCACGATGTGGGGTGGACTACTTGCCGGCGTGGCCCTGGGCATTGTCAGTCCGGCAGGAAGGCGGGGTCAAGAATCCGATCCAGGGTGAAAGGGCACGCGGCGGGAAAGGGGTTGCGGAGCAAGCCCATCTCTTCGACGGTATCCTCGGCAGCCCAGCGATATACTCTCTGCAGCCCTTCCTGCAGTCCGTCTCGCAAGCTGAGCATTTCCTCGAGCAACTTCACGATCTCCCTGCGCTGGAGCTTGATGGTGGATTGCCAGCTACGCGATCGAAACTCCGACTGAAAGTGCCACTTCAGCAGATGCGTGATCAGCACCTGCAATCGGCTCGCCAGCTCGCGGCGTTCGCGCCTCCCCATATCCTCGAGCTCCTCGGCGATCCTCTCGATATCGGCTTCAGCAAACCGCCCGGCGCGGAGTAACGCGGCGTTCTTTACGGTCCAGTCGAAGAAATCCGACTCATACAGATCGCGGGCCGCCGGTTGCAGGGCTTTGGCTCCCATCGCTTTCAGTATAGCTCTGATGCGCCCCAGTCTGGGTTTATGAAACGAAAAGTGTACTTGGAAACCACGGTGATCAGCTACTACCTTGGAATTGCCGGCACATAGCCAATGCGGAGTTTCAGCATGCCCATTGTGGGAAGGCGACCTCCCGGCCGAGCTTGGTATCGGTCGCGCGATAGACCCCGCCCATGCCGCCCGCGCCGACCAGCGCAATGATCTCGTACCAGCGCGGGTAGGCCCGGAGCTCATTTCTGACAGGTTTATGTTTTCCGTGACATAATGGAGTCATGGCAGTCAGGACCACCGTTGACATCCCGGAACAGTTGCACGACAGGCTGCGCCACAGGGCAGAGCGGTCGGGTACGTCAATTCGTGCGCTGGTTATCCGCGCCATCGAGCA
>JBGOUJ010000735.1:0-3453 GCA_041477005.1 Terriglobia bacterium
CCCAGACGGTCACCGACTTGATGCGCACGCCGTTGGCCGGGTGGGCGGCGGCCAGGTACTTTTCGCTTTCCTCATAGAAGTAGCGGGCCAGGTTCTCGGCCGAGGGGTTGAGCTGGTCGAAGGGCGGGATGTCGTTCATGAACTGGTGGTCCAGGCGGTCCACGGTACGCACAATATCGGCCTTGAGGTCCTTGAAGTCATACAGCAGCCCGATCGGATCGAGTTGCTCGCCCTCCAGGGTGACCCGGATCTTGTAGTTATGGCCGTGCACGTTTTCGCACTTGCCCTTATAGCCGCGCAAGGCGTGGCCGGCCGCGAAGCTCCTTTCCACGGAAACTTCAAACATCAAAAAATCTCTCGACCTCCCCGATGTCGTTGGTGTACGCGTAGTCGGGGAGGCTGTCGAAAAAGACCTGGCCGTAGCGCTGCCGCATGATGCGGTTGTCGAGCAGCACGAGCACGCCGCGATCCTTGCGGTTGCGAATCAGCCGGCCGAAGCCCTGCTTGAGGGCGATGACGGCCTCGGGAATCTGGTACTCGTAAAAGGGATTCCCCTCATCCTCGCGGATGTTGCGGATCCTGGCCTCGACCACCGGATCGCTGGGCACCGCAAACGGCAGCCTATCTATGATAACGCAACTCAACTGCTCGCCGGGCACGTCCACGCCCTGCCAGAAACTGGAGGTGGCGAACAGCACGCAGTTGGGCGTGGCGCGAAACTCGTCGAGCAGGGCGTTTTTGGGCGCCGTGCCCTGCAGCAGCGTGGGGTACTCGATGGCGAACGAGACCAGATCGTGAATCTGGCGCATCTGCTGGAAGCTGGTGAACAGGACGAAGGCGCGGCCACGGCTGTGGCGCAGGATGCGTGTGACTTCCGAGGCAGCGGCCTGGACGAAGCCGGGGGCGCGCGGGTCGGGCAACGAGGGCGGAATGTAAAGCAGAGCTTGCTTGCGGAAATCGAAGTGGCCCGGCACCAGCAGCTCGCGGGCCGACTTGATGCCCAAGCGCTTGCGAATGAAATCGAAGCTGCCCTGCACGGCCAGGGTGGCCGACGCCAGGATGACGGTGTCGATCTTATCGAAGAGGGTTTCGGTGAGCTTGACGGAGACGTCGATCGGGGTGGCCTGGAGGAAGATGCCGCGGCCGCGCCGCTCGATCCAATAAACGTAGGTGCGGTCCTCGCCGACGATGAGGAAGTCGAGCGCCGCCCGTAGCTCGCCGGCGCGGCGAACCAGCGGCGACACCAGCTCCGATTTTTTCTTTGACAGATTGAGTTGGGCGCCGATGCGCTCCAGGGAGTCCTTTAGCGCCTGGAATTCCTTCAGGTGAGTCTCGAAGAATCGCTCGCGGTCGCGGAAGGCCGAGCGCCCGTCGGGGCCCGGGAGCAGCTCGAAGAACGCGCGCGCGTGCTCGCGCACGGCGTGGACCGCGCGATGGAGATCCTTGGAGCCGAACTCGCCGGCGCGGGAGACGGCTTCGACGTCGCGGGCCAGCTCTTCGAACTTGTAGGTGCTGACCGCGATCCCGAAGTGCTGGCCGGCCACCTCTTCGATCTCGTGGGCCTCATCGAAGACCACGGCGGCGTACTCGGGAATGATCGCGGCGAATTCGTCGCGGATGGCGAGGTCGGCGAAGAACAGGTGATGGTTGACGATGACGATATCGCTCTCGGCCGCCCGCTGGTGCATCGCGGTGATGAAGCAGCGCTCGAACTGGAGGCACTTCTGGCCGGTGCACAGCTCGCGGCGGGCGTCGAGCTTGCCCCACACGGTGCTCGATTCGGGCAGCTTGCGAAGCTCGGCGCGGTCGCCGGTTTTGGTCGCCGGCTCCCATTCGCGGAGCAGGGCGAAGTCCTCAATCTCGACCAGGCCGGTCAGGAGGGGCTTGTTTTCGGCATCGTAGAATTTCTGCCGGCAGAGGAAGTTGTTACGGCCCTTCATGTAGGCGACGCGGAGGGGCCGGTCGAAGTGCTTTTCGAGGAATGGTATGTCTTTGTAGTAAAGCTGCTCCTGGAGATTCTTGGTGCCGGTCGAGACGACCACGCGACGGCCGCTGGCGAGGGCCGGAACGAGGTAGGCGAGGGTTTTGCCGGTGCCGGTGCCGGCCTCGACCAGCAGGTGGCGCTTCTCGGCGAGCGCCGCTTCGACCTCCTCGGCCATCTTGAGCTGGCCGGGCCGAAACTCGAAGTCGGAATGCCAATCCGACAACAGCCCTCGCGGGCCGAAGAACTGCCGCGCCCGCGACGCCGGGGCCTCGGTCGATGGGACCTGAAACGCCATGAGGGTCGAGGACTATCGTAGCATCAGGACGGGCGCCCGCTGGGCCTTTAGGGAGTCTCAAGCTGGTTTGGGGGAACGGCGCCTGTGGCCCGCGAGGACTGCCCGGAACGGGCTACCACATTTCCAGTTTCAGCTCGCGAATCTCCCGAAAGTGGACATCGCGCGTTGCCAGCACGCAGCCGTGTTGGCGCGCTATGGCTGCTATCCAGATATCATTTTCCGGCAACGGGCGGCCCTTCGCACGCAACTCGTTCTTGATCCAGCCGTATTCCCGTGCGACGGAACGATCGCAGTCAAGCACAGATCTGCCTGCTACGAACTCATCTATACGGGTCGCGTTTTCGGCCGGTTTGCTCGACCTCGCGGCGCCAAAGTAGAGCTCTCCCAAGACAATGCTCGGGACAAAAACCCCCGATGCCGCGGCCAAGCGTTCTTGAACAGCAGTTTCCAGATTGAACAATGCTATGACAACGTTGGTGTCCAGCAGGTAACTACCACGCATCAACGTCGACCCGCTCACAGCCACTTTCGATCGCTTCCGTCATCTCTCTAATACTGAGCGCATCTAAGAAGCCCGCAAACCGAAGCAGGTCCTTGCCGGCCTCACCCTTTGGTCCGGACTGGGCGAGGGATCTCGCGAAGTCCAATACCTGGCGCTGCCCGTCCAGGGGCATCTGTTTCAGTTGCCGTTCGATCTCTTGCTGGATTGCCGGGTCAACCATCATCCGCCCTCCTCTCACACCGGATGGCAATTTCTCGCCGGTGAAGATCTATGCCCATGATATCATCTCCTCCCGCGACGCCCGGGGCCCCGGTCGATGGCGTAGGGGTGTTCTGAAACAGATGGGCGCTCAAGAGCTATCGTGGCATCAGGACGCGGGCCCGCAGGGCCTTTGAGAGCTTCTCGCAGGCGTAGCGGATGGTGGTGCGGGAAAGCCGGCCGCCGTTCTTCCTGAGGTAGTTCACTACGAGCTTCGGCTGGGCTCGGGAGGCTTCTTTCAGCAGCCAGCCGATTCCTTTCTCGACCATGTCGTCGCGATCCTCGGCCAGCCGGTCGCAGATTTCGAAGGCCGGCTGGAGGTGCTGACCGTGGCGGGCGAGCGGGGCGAGCGCTACTGCCGCGGCGCGGCGGCGCCAGCGGCTCGGACTGCGCGTCCAGGCCTTCAGATCCGGG
>JBGOUJ010000736.1:0-3450 GCA_041477005.1 Terriglobia bacterium
AACAAGGACGCGCCGACCCCGGAAGACTCCGGCATCTGGCGGATGGATCTCCGGACAGGAGAGAAGACATTGTTGTTTTCGGTCGCCGACATAGCAAAGATACCGTACACCCGTGGCGACGGGAGACGCGCCAAGCAATATTTCAACCACCTGCTGTTCTCCCCTGACGGAAGGCGTTTTATCTTTCTTCACATCTGGCTGACGGAGGGCGGGCGCTTCTGGGCGCGCATGTTTACGGCAAATTCCGACGGGAAGGAACTTTATTTGCTCGACCCAGGGGATGTCTCTCACTTCTGGTGGCGCGATCCAGAACACGTCCTGGCGTGGGCCTGGCATCCCTCCTACGGCGATAAGTTCTATGTGTTTGAGGATCGCACCGACAAAGCTCAAGTCGTAGGACTGAACGCGATGAGGGAGGACGGCCACTGCAGCTACCTGCCCGATAAACGCTGGGTGCTGTGTGATACCTACCCGGACAAGGAGCGCCGTCAAAATCCCTATCTCTACAACGTGGCGGCCGGAAAGCGCTATCCCCTCGGGCACTTTTATTCCTCGCGCGAGTACACCGGCGAGTGGCGCTGCGACAACCACCCGCGGTTCAGCCCGGACGGGCGGAAAGTGGTCATCGATTCGCCCCACGGCGGAAACGGGCGACAAATGTATCTGATTGACATCTCCCAGATGGTGAGCGGCTAGGGCTCACGTTCCGGGATCCGCGAGGATGCGGTAAGCCCCCAAACAGACCGCAGGCGCGATCAGAAAGGATCCAACGGTGTCCGCCAAGCCGTTCGGGCCACCGAGCCAGATGGATCACGGCACTCTGCCTTTTTTTTCCCCTGATTCTCCAATCACTTGGCCTCAGCGCCCTCCGGTGCCTGTTCCCTTCGCCCTTATCCTGGTAGTGAGCGTTGGCCAACGCGCTCCGGTAGTACGGTGCTGTGGCCGTCGGGGCCCAGGCGACGAACCTGGACCACCTCGGCGGCCCGCCGCTCTTCGAGTTGCGTACGGCGGAATCCGGCGCAAGTAGAGGGGAGTGGACTGGCATCCATCGATGGATGAAGCAAGGATCGGAAAGGGTTGCACTGCCGGTGAGGCTCGACCCAGCGGGATTGGGCGTCGATTCACTCCTCTCCTCCGGCAGACTGAGTAGGACCTTGCGCACCCCGGTTATCCGAGGATCAATCCTCGGATAGCCGGCTCGGAGCATCCTTCAACAGCACTGCTTCCCCGTCGCCGCCGAAGTGTCCCCCGGTGGGACGAACAAAAACCGATCCCGTTAGGACCGCACCACATACCACACAGCCACAGCGACTGCTAACCGTATCTGAGGAGGCGCTCCTCAGATAGCCGGCTCGGAGGCGGCTGGCAGCAGAAGCGCCACCAGCAATACCAGCCTCATCCCGTATTAGACTGTAGCAAGGAGGATGCCACTATGAAGCTGGCTGTGATGGCGCTGCTGCTCGCGGTCGCGACCGCCAACGCCGACGGACCCTGGAAGCAACTGTTCAACGGAAAGGACACGAGCGGCTGGGAGCACGTCGGCCCCGGCTCCTTCACGGTCGAGAACGGCCTGCTCACCACGCACGGCGGCATGGGCCTGCTCTGGTATACCGGCGAGAAGTTCGGCGCCTGCGTCCTGCACGTGGTGTTCCGGGGCAATTCCCCCAACGCCAACTCCGGCGTCTACATCCGCATCCTCGACAAGCCGAAGGAGCCGTGGTACGCCGTCCACTTCGGCTACGAGGTGCAGGTCGAAGACGCGGCCGACGACTACCACCGCACCGGTGTCATCTACTCGATGACCAAGGCTCTGGCCAAGCCGCCCCTTCCACCCGACGGCTGGCACACCATGGAGATCACCCTCGACGGCCAGCACACGCTCGTGCTGGTAGACGGCGCGACGGTGACGGATTTTCGCGGCACGGACCCCGTCCCGCCTCGGAAGATGTGGTACGAGCCCGAGCGCGGCCCTCGCCCTGACGTCGGCTACATGGGCCTCCAAAACCACGACGGGCGCTCCACCGTCGAGTTCAAAGAAGTCAGCGTCCGGCCGCTGCGTCCCAAGTGAGTCACCGCAGAGCACGCCGAGAGGCTTCGAGCCTGATAACGTGGCGCGGGCTTCAGCCGGCTTCAGCCTGCCGGGTCGAGACTCGTCTCGACCCTTGTAATAAGGCTCGCACAATACAGTGACGGGTGCGCCGACGTGGCGCACGCACTCTTGCGTGCAGCGTCGAGACTCGTCTCGACGCCCGGTGGTCCGCAGTACATACGCGGCTGGGGTCCCACCCTCCGCATCGGCCCGCGATGTTGTTACGCCCGCCGCAAGCAGGATCGAACCGCGCTTCGATGGCCTTACGGTCGCGGCCAAGCGTTCCCTACCGCTCACCCCGGCGGCGGAGGAACTCGATGACGGCCGACTGCTCGTCGGGATCAAGCTGGCCGTTGTGGTTCTTGTCGAACGCCTCCATCAGTTGCCGGAACATTGCCGCTTGCCTCCCGCCGATTCCTATCGACTCGCCACCCTCTTTGAAAAACTGCTCGATACGGCTGACCATCATGGCCAGCCGGAATGCCGGCACTTGAGCCGGTGAGGGCAGAGTCGCCTGCAGGAACAGCAGTGCCATCTCATCAGTAGTCTGCTCGCCGAAGGTGACGCGCTTGGGCGGGCGATTGGGATTGTGCAGGTTGCCTTCCGAGTTGTCGTAGACGTACTCCATCTCGATTCGCGTGCCTTTCGGCAGCTTTACCGGACGCGCGTACCGATATTGCCTTGCCAGTTGAAATCCCAATCCTTGATCCAGATCAGCGGCGTGACGGCGCCATCCGGCAGATGGGCATCCGCCTTCATGTCCTTGCACAAAAGGTGGGCGTGAGGCGTGATCCCGATCAAGTCAACGTCCGCGGGCACGACGAGCGATTGTTTCACGGTATAGCGGGCTTCCCCCGCCGGAATATCGATGCGGCGCGTGCCCAGCATCATGCCAACCAAGCCTTTGGTCGGAGGATTGGTGAACGTGATGCCCAGGGACGATTGATCCTCTTCCGGCTTTCCGGAAGGATGATAGTGGATTTGCACCACCAGGTCGGCGCCTTTCCTGACCATCTGCGCGACGCCGGGAGGCAGTGGCTCCGGCGTAGCTCCCGGCGCCCATCCACCCAAGCCGCCCGCCGGCAGAAAGCCCGGCCCGCCGAAACAGGAATAGCCCGGCTCCGTCGTCCGGGCGTCGAGTTCACGGGCGGTCCCGCTGGTATCGAGGAAAAACAGCGCATGGTGCATGATGCGCCGATTGCCAGGGTGAAACTCGACGCTGGTGACGTAGCGGTCTTCGTCGAGATTCAGCGGTACGACGAAGCATTGAAACCGGTCGCGCCCCTCGGCCGGTAACGAGAACTTTTTCGGCACTTCGGCGACCAGGCTTGGCTCGCCGGCCTGCCAGCCGCCCGAAAAGA
>JBGOUJ010000737.1:0-3429 GCA_041477005.1 Terriglobia bacterium
AGGATCCATTTGAAAACATGGGAGCGCAGTTGCTCCGCGAAGTCGCAAGCAAAACCAGCGACGTAGCGGGCGACGGCACCACGACGGCGACCATTCTGGCCCAGTCCGTGTTCCGCGAAGGCGTCAAGAGCGTCGCCGCCGGAGCCAACCCCATGGCCCTCAAGCGCGGCATCGAACGCGCTGTCGAAGCGGTTGTGGAACAGGTGAAGACCTTCTCCATTGCCTCGGCGATGATGTTGCCGATGGTCGCGTCGTTGTTGGCTGAGATGGTGCCGACCTGGGCGATCGACTCGCCGGAAACCGGCTTAGCGAGCCTCTGGATCTCTTCGACCGCGGCTGCAACGGCCTTCTCGATACCCCGCTTCAGCGCCATAGGATTGGCGCCGGCGGTGACGGTCTTGATGCCCTGGCGGAAGATCGACTGGGCCAGCACGGTGGCCGTGGTAGTGCCGTCGCCGGCGACGTCACTGGTTTTGGAGGCGACTTCGCGCACCATCTGCGCCCCCAGGTTCTCGAGCGGGTCCGGCAGGTCGATTTCCTTGGCTACGGTCACGCCGTCTTTGGTGATGGTGGGCGAGCCGAATTTCTTTTCGAGCACTACGTTGCGGCCCTTCGGGCCGAGCGTGATCTTGACTGCGTCGGCGAGAGCATTCACGCCGCGCAGAATGGCGTGGCGCGAATCCTCGCCGTGGACAATTTTCTTGGCTCCCATGAAGTTGGTTCCTCCTACTTTTTCCCTTTCTTGTCGGATTTTTCGTTCTTGTCGAGGATGGCCAGAATCTCGTCCTCGCGCAGAATCAGATACTCCTCGCCTTCCACCTTGATCTCGTTGCCGGAGTACTTGCCGAACAGCACGCGGTCACCGGCTTTCACTTCCAGCGCCACGCGGTGGCCGTTGTCGAGCACCTTGCCGTTGCCGACCGAGATCGCTTCGGCTTCCTGGGGCTTCTCCTTGGCGGTATCGGGGATGATGATGCCGCCGCGAACCGTTTCCGCCTCTTCAATCCGGCGGACTAAGACACGGTCGTGTAGGGGTCGAAATTTCATGTCTATCTCCTTTCTAGCTAGCCAGATATATCGTTCAGGGAATACCGCGGTAAACCGGACCTAGCCGGGGAGTGTCTGGCACTCTCCCGAGCAGAGTGCTAATCATAAGCCCTAAGGCGGGCCGCTGTCAAGGGTTTAGCGTGGGACGAGGTCCGCGCGGCACTCGCCCGCACCGGCCGGCAGGCGGGGGTCTTCCTTTCTCAATTGCTCAATTGCTCCATTCCTAAATTTCAGGGTGGCAATCCCGGTGGGTGGGTCCGGGTGCGGTCGATTTCCTGCAAGAACTCGTCTTGCTCGAAGTCGGCGCCGAGCACAGCGTGCTCGGCGATCAAGCCGGGCAGGCCTTGGGGGTAACAGAGGTGGTAGACCACGTGGAGGCTCAGGCCAGGTAAGGCCTCGACGAAGGGAATGCGGAGGGGGCTCGCGAGCTCGGCCGAGTGGGTGGAGGCCAGGCGGAAGAAGCGATTCCAACCAAGCCAGAAGTGCGGCGAGGCCATCGGTTGCGCGAGGAAGGAATCGCGATGATGCCGTGCCACACCGTATTGACCGGTCAGGTAGAGACCGGCGAGGAGCGGGGTGGTGGCCAGCAGGGCGGCGCGCCAGTGGGGTTGGCTCCGGAGTCTCCGCAGCAGGGCATCGAACAGGGAGCCGAGGACGGCGATCCAGAGCATCTGGCTCTGGTATTGGTAGCGGTTAATTCTCCAGATCAGGATGTGCGGGTCCCGGCGGATCAGCAGCGTCACGAATAATGGCGGCAGGGTCAGGGCGAGGGCGCTCCAGATCCACGGGGCGTTGATCTCACGGCGGAAGAGGTACAGCGCGAAAATCGCCAGCACAGCGAGCGGTGCGGCGTATTGTTCGGGAACCAGGCGGACCAGAAGATCGAGCTGATAGACATAGGAGTGCAACGTATCTCCGGCGGCCCAAGCCAGGCGGGTGAGCGGGCCGGCGGTGGCTGACGAGAATCTCCAGTAGTGTGTTAAATCGGTGCGGGTCCAGATGAAGAAGATCCACGCCAGCGATCCAACGAGCCAGGCGCCCAGGCAAACCGTGACGGCGCGGCGCACCGAGCCCAGATGGAGCAGCCACGCGGCGACCAGAACGCCGGGGATGGCGAAGAGGGCGCCAGAGAAGAATCCGACGGCGCAGAGCAACGCTCCTGCTGCCGCCGCGCCCCAAACGGGTCCGGGCCGAGTCAGAAGCCAGAGGGCCAGCAAAAGGAAAGTCCAAGAGAAAACGAAGGGGGTAGCGGCCTTCCAGACGACCGCTTCATCGCCTACCATCGACCAGGCAAAGAGCATTGTGGTGACGAGCGCCGCCCAGGGGCTGTGCAGTTGCCGGCGGGCGAGAAGATAGAGGAGCACAACGCTCGACAGGTGTGCGGCTACGGTGAGAGCGTGGAAGCGGACGTACCAGGAAGGGAAGTGGGCGTCGAACGGCAGGCGGAGCAGGCGGTACAGCGGCAGCAGGTGGATGTCTTGGGGCGCCAAGAGTAGCCGCCAGGCCCCGGCTTGAATCTCGTGGCTGGCGCTGATCAGCCTGATGTCGTCGGGCAGGATGAAGATGACCGAGGATTGCAGCCAGTGCAGGCGTACTCCGACGGCCAGGATCACGATCAGGAGTATGGCCTCGCCGAGCCGGAAGGGACGAGCAGCCTCAGGCACGGAGCGTATGATAGCAAGCCGCCGATGGAGGACCATCATCGGTCCGTAAGGCCGGAGGACAGTCTCCCTGACAAAGAAAGGCAAAAGGCAAATTGCAAAACAAAAATCAGGGATGCGCCGGCTCGCGGCGCGGCACCCTGCCTGTCCCTCGGAGCCGGGCACTAAGGAGATGCCTCCACTTTCATTCCTGTTTCTTGCCCTGGTTTTTCGATTCGAGGGAACGGATTCCTGCGCGCTAAACTACGAGCGGATGACGGGAGCGGGAAGCGCGGCGGGCCGATGTTACAATCAGTGCTATGGCTGCCGACACGGCCGGGTTCGTGCTGGTGGGCGGGCGCAGCTCGCGGTTCGGGTCGGACAAGGCGGTGACCCTGTGGCAAGGGAGACCCTTGGTGGTATGGGTCGCGGAACAGGTGCAATTGGCCGCCGGCTCGGTGACCTTGGTGGGAGATCCCGAAAAATATCAGGCGCTGGGATTGCCGGTGATCGCCGATCCGGTCGCTGGGGTTGGGCCTCTGGCGGGCTTGGCCGCCGCACTTGGTCATTCCCAGGCGGATTGGAACCTGGTGGTTGCCTGTGACATGCCCCAGTTGCGCGCTGACTTTCTGCAGTTCCTGTTGCGCGCGGCGGTGTCGGCGGACGCTGCCGTGCTGCTGCCGCTGGATCGGGGCGGGCGTGCGGAGCCGCTTTGTGCGGTTTATTCGTCCGGATGCGGCGC
>JBGOUJ010000738.1:0-3421 GCA_041477005.1 Terriglobia bacterium
AAAGCCCCAAGGGCTTCAGCACGCAGGGATAAGGAACCGCGTTCATCGCCGACCGGGGATCGCCGGCCGCTCGAAATCGCTGGTACCAAGGGACGGGCAGGCCGGCGGCGCGGTAGCGCTCCCGCGCCAGGAACTTGTCGCGGCAGGCTTCGACGGCCTCGGGGGGGTGGAACTCGAGGCCCAGCTCGCGGGCGGCGCGGGCGGCGGTGAGCGTGGGCGGATCGCCGATGGCCACCAGGCCGGCGACCGGATTTTCGCGCGCGAATTCGGCGATGCGGCGCGCCGATTCCTCGGGCTGCTCGAAGCGCACCGGGATGGCGCCGTCACGCCAGGGATCTTCGAGCACGTGGCAGCGGTCGCTGGCGAGCGCAAGCGTCACGCCGATGCGCGCCGCGGCGTCGCGGAACATGCGGGCCTGGTAGCCCGTTGTTGTAGACAGCAGCAGAATCCGATCGCTCGTCACGTGTGGCTCGTCAACTTACGGTCGCTCGGTTTCTGAAACCGCGACCGTGGGGGATTCGTCGCCGCTCGGTTTCTGAGACCGCGACCGTGAGGGATTCGTCGCCGCTCGGTTTCTGAGACCGCGACCGTGGGGGGGCGCCCATGGGCCCGCGGCCCACCAAGAGTGATGCCCGGTTTGGCTCGACACTGCAAGGTGCGTCTTCGACGGAGTGGCTGCTGGCGTCGAGTCGTTCGTCGCTGCCTTAGAGAAGAGCAACCTGCTCCTCGGTGGGCTCGGCTCAACAGTACCAGGGCTCGTTGAGGTAGGGGATGGCGGCGCGGTCGAGGCGGTCGGACGTGTCGGGCGGCGAGGGGGCTACGTCCTCGTAAGCCAGGCGCCAGACCTGGCGGAAGATCTCGGAGCGTGTGGCGCGGTGGCCTTCGGCGCGCCTCACCAGGGCCTGGATGTTGCGGCACAGCTCGTCGAGGCGGGGGTCGGGGTGCACCCAGCGGTAGCTCAGGGCAGCCGGATCGAACTCGCCGAGGACTGCCAGCATTTCGGGCAGCTCGAGGAGGCGCGAGCCGGCGGGGACCAGGAGCCGGATGGCGAGCTGGATCGGGGCGACGTTGGGGACCAGGTCCTGCTCGGCGAGGAGGGCCAGCAGCTCGCGGTAGCCTTCGAGAGCGCTCCAGGGGGTGAAGGTGACAAACGTCGGGGCAAGGGTCAGGCCGGCGGCGCGGCACAGGCGGACGGCTTCGAGGAAATCGCGGCGGGTGTGGCCCTTGTCGAGCAGGGCGAGGATGCGGTCGTCGACCGACTCGACGGCGCTGGTCACAAACAGGCAGCCCGTCTCGCGGAGCGCCGCCAGGTGATCGGCGTGTTTCAGCAGGTGCTCGATTTTGATGGTGACGTCGTAGGTGAGGCTGGGAAACTCTTCGTGCAGCCGGCGGACGATGGCCGCGGCGTGGCCGACGCCGTTGAAGAAATCGGGGTCGCCGAAGGTGATGTGCCGGGCGCCGGCAGCCACCTGCCGGCGGATGTCTTCGAGCACGACGTCCCGGTCGACGATCCGAAAATGGCCTCGATAGACCGGGACGATCGGGCAGTGGCGGCAAAGGTGCTTGCAGCCGCGGCTCGCTTCGGTGTAGCCGGTGGTGCGGCGCTGGCCGTCGCCGGCGATCAGGCGGGCGTACTCGCCGAGGGGCAGCAGGCCCGAGCGGTCGGGCACGACGAACCGCAGGCGTTCGAGTGAAACCAGCGGCTCCGGCTGGGGGCCGCTCGCGCCGCGACCGAGCCTTTCGACCAGGCTGACCAGGCCCGCTTCGAACTCGCCGCCGAGGATCGTCCCCGCTCCCAGGCTGCGCAGGAATTCGGCGTTGACCGGGGCGTAGAGGCCATAGAAGCAGAGATGGGCGGCCGGATTGAGGCCGCGGACGCGGGGCGCCAAGCGGGCGGCGAGGCGCGTGGCGGTGTGCATGGGAACGTAGAAGGCCACCAGGCGGGCGGCCCGGACGGCCTCTTCGCCGAGCGGCTCCCGCGAAAGATCGAAGCAGGCCACCTCGGCGCCGGCGCGGGCGAGCCAGGCCGCCGGAGAGGCCAAGCCGAACGGCTGCCGGCCCATCTCGTAGGTCGATATGAGAACTACTTTCATCCGTGTGGCGTTGCCAGGGCGGCGGACTTGCTGAGGTAGCGGCGGACGTATGCGGTGAAGGCCTGCTGCAGGCGCGCCCGGACGGCGCCGCCGAGCGGGATAGGGCGGCCGTCGATCTCGCGGATGGGCAGCAGCTCGCGCGTGCTCGATGTGACGAAGACTTCCTCGGCGCCGTAGAGATCTTCCAGGCGCAGCGGGCGCTCCTCGACGCCCCCGATCTCCTCGAGCAGAAGGGCGCGGGTGACGCCCGGCAGGCAGCCGGAGGAGAGCGGCGGCGTGCAGGTTTTTCCACCGATGACGGCGAAGATATTGGCCGAGGTACACTCGCAGACTTCGTCGCGCTCGTTCAGCAGGATCACCTCGTCGAAGCCGCGGCTCTGGGCTTCCTCGACCCAGGTGAGATTCCAGGCCCAGGAGAGGATCTTGGCGCCAGAGAAGGCCGAGGCGGCGTAGCGGGCGTGGGGGGCGACCGTCAAGCGCATCGATTCGGCCCAGGGCCTCAGATCCGACGTCAGCACGATCAGATCGGTGGCGTTCGAGATGCCCGACCCCTGCCACATGCCTCCGGTGTTGCGCACCACGCACATGCGGGCCACGCTGTTTTCAGCCTGGTTGGCGCGGACCAGATCGCCGATGAGCCGCTGGACCTCATCGCGGTCCTGGGTGAGCGGGACGCGCAGCAGGCGGGAGTCCTTGGTCATCCGCGCCCAGTGGCGCTCGAAGGCGAACGGGACGCTGTCATAGACCCGCAGCGTGCTGAAGACGCCCCAGCCGGCAAGCAGGCCGACCTGGCCGGGGGAGAGCGTCTTCTCGGTGGCCGGCATGATGCGGTCGTTGTAGAGGACGAGGGAATGCATTCTCCTCATCATACAATGGCCGGCATGGCCCAAGTGATTGTGGAATCGGTTCGAAACCTGGAGCAGCGGGTGGAGGTCCGGGGGCACACGCTGCGGGGCGACGAGCCTCGGGAGGCGGGCGGGGACGACGCGGGGCCGAATCCCTATGAGTACCTGCTGGCGGCGCTGGGAACTGCACCTCGATGACCTTGCTGCTTTATGCCCGCCGCAAGGGCTGGCCGCTCGAGAAGGTGAGGGTCGAGCTGGAGGACTCGCGCCTCCACGCCCAGGACTGCGCCGATTGCGAATCGCAGGAGGGTTTCGTCACCGAAATCCGCCGGGCGATCCGGCTGGAGGGGCCGCTCACCGAGGAGCAGCGGGCGCGGCTGCTCGAGATCGCGGCACGGTGCCCCGTTCATCGAACGTTAACAGGCGAGATTAAGGTCCGGGACCGCCTTTTGTAACCTACTTTAAAAGCTCCTGCAACCTGCC
>JBGOUJ010000739.1:0-3406 GCA_041477005.1 Terriglobia bacterium
GGGCCTTTTCACATGGCACAATGACAACGGGCGAACCGGCCAGAATCTCAACGAGGTCGTCCTTAGCCCCGGTGATGTGAGCTACACGCAGTTCGGCAAGCTGTTCTCCTATCCCGTGGACGGCTACGTTTACGCCCAGCCCCTCTATGTTGAAAACGTCACCGTCGCCGGGGGCGCGCACAACGTGGTCTATGTGGCCACGGAGCACGACAGCGTATTTGCCTTCGACGCCGACGGACTCGCGGCCGGGCCGCTGTGGCAAGCGAGCTTGCTCCCGGCGGGCGCTACCACGGTTCCCAACTCCGACGTCAACTCCTCGGATATCGTGCCCGAGATCGGTATTACCGGCACGCCCGTAATCGATCCCGTCACGGGCACGCTCTATGTGGCTGCTAAGAGCAAGGAAAACGGCGCCTGGGTATACAGGCTTCACGCCCTGGATATCACCTCCGGCGCCGAGAGGCCGAACAGCCCAGTGGTGATCCAGGCTTCCGTGCCGGGCGGCGGGGTGGGAGGGGACGGCAACGGGAATGTTGCGTTCAACGCCAGGCGCCAGCTCCAGCGGCCCGGCCTGCTCTTGCTGAATGGTGTGGTCTACTTGGCTTTCGGATCGCACGGAGACACCGCGCCGTATCACGGATGGCTGCTCGGCTACGATGCCCCGACCTTGAACCAGGTGGCTGTGTTCAATGCGACGCCGAATGGAACCGAAGGAGCCTTCTGGGAAGGCGGCGCGGCGCCGGCTGCCGACGGCGCCAACCGCATATACATTTCCTCCGGGAACGGCACCTTCGACGTCGACACCGGCGGCTCCGACTACGGCGATAGCTTCATTTCCCTCAACTTCACCGGCGGCAGCGGCTTGTCGGTGGCCGGGTACTTCACGCCGTATAATCAGGCCTGGATGCTTCAGAACGACAAGGATCTGGGCGCGGGCGGCCTGATGGCTTTGCCCGATCAGCCCGGTCCTCATCCTCACCTGTTGATCGGCGGCGGCAAGGAAGGGCGGCTCCTGATGGTCGACCGCGACAATATGGGAGGGTACAACCCCGCCGGGGACACCCAGATCGTGCAATCCATATCAAGCATTGCTCGGGGGATATTTTCCACACCGGCCTACTGGCAGGGGAACGTTTACTATCTCGGGAGTGGTGGTACGCTGGGCGTGTTCCAACTGAACAACGGATCACTGACGCAGCTCGCCCCGGCTCCCCCTCCCACGTACGGCTTTCCGGGAGCAACGCCGTCCATTTCAGCCAACGGATCCGTGAACGGAATCGTGTGGACTTTGCAGACGGATCAGGCCAAAGTGAGCGGCCCTGCCGTCTTACACGCCTACGACGCCACTAACGTCGCGAACGAGCTTTACAACACCAACCAGGCTCCGAATGGCCGTGATGTCCCCGGCCCTGCCGTGAAATTCACCCTGCCCACCGTGGTCAACGGCAAGGTCTATGTGGGCACGCAGAACCAGCTCAACGTGTACGGGCTCTTGCCGTAGCAGCCACGGCTGAAGGCGCACGCGGGCCCTGGAGTCCGCTTGGACCAAAACGAGGACGGCCCTGCCGAAACCTGCGCCGGGCAGGTGGCGTCTACCTGAAAGACCTTTTTGCCGGGCGGGAAGACGGGGAGCACTCCAGTCGGTTTCCGAGACCTTTCCACCCCTCTAACAAACCTGATCTGCGATTGTGAGCATCCTTTTCTCCAAAGACTTCTGGCCGCCGGTTCGGCGGTTGATTCTGGGCGCGCTGCTGGCTGCGTTAGCGTGGGCGCAAGCCCCTCCGAGGATCTTTTACTCTGATCTCGAGAGCGGCCCTAACACCGGCGGCGAGAATGACAAGGGCGTCTACGTAACGATTTACGGCAAGAACTTCGGGGCCGCGCAGGGAAGCTCCACCGTCACCGTCGGCGGCGGCCTTGCCGACAACTATCCGGTCTGGTCGGATTCCCAGATCACCTTCCAGCTCGGCTCGAAAGCGGCGACCGGACAAATCCTGGTCACCACCTCGCCGGGCTCGAGCAACGGGATCCCGTTCACCATCAGGCCGGGCGGCATCTTCTTCGTTTCTAACACCGGCCGTGACTCGAACAACGGAAGCTTCGGCGCACCTTGGAAGACGCTGACGAAAGCCGTCGCCTCGATTCCCTCCGGGGGAACTATCTACGCGATGAACGGCGTTTCGCAAACCACCGTGCAGACCTTCAGCGCTGCACTATACCCCACCACCGGCGGCACATCCGCCGCTTACAATGCCCTGATCGCCTACCCCGGCGCTACGGTGCAGGTGGGTGATCCTGGCGTCACGACCGGAATCTATCTGACGCAGGGACTGAGCACGCATGGCGGTCCTTATTGGGTGTTCGCCGGACTGACCCTACGCGGTAAGAGCGAGGCGGTTCGGTTGTCCAGCATCAACCACGTCCGAATCGTGGGCTGCGACGTCAGTTGCCCCAACGGAGATGGCTCGACGGGGTGCGTCGACTACAGTGCGGGCCTCACCGGAACCGGCGAGTATTTCTGGCTGCTGGGGAATGACATCCATGATGTCAGCCAGAACCTCTCCGGCGGCTCTTCCAAGCTTTATCACGACGTCTACTTCAGCACGGACAGCAACCACGCGGTCGTCGCGTGGAACCACATCCATGACAGCAAGGCGTGCCGCTCGATCCAGTTTCATTCGTCTCCACTGGGCGGTTCCACCGGGTTCAATCAATTCGACATCAGCATTCACGACAACTTGATCCACGACAACCCTTGCGACGGGATCAACCTGGCCACGGTGGACCCTTCCAAAGGGCCGGTCGAGGTCTACAACAACGTCATCTACCACGTCGGCGCCGGGCCGACGCCACCCGATGGCACGGCGAATTACGCTTGCATCTACGTTCAAGGCGGCACTAACAACGGGCCGCCTCCGCAGGGCGAGGTCGACGTATTCAACAACACCTGTTATGACGCGGGATCAATTGACGCCACTGTATCCGGCTCCGGGCTGTGGGCCGGGCCCAATTCGAGCATTTCCGGCTTTACGGTCCGGCTGCAGAACAATATCTTTTACGCGATCAATGGGGAGCGCTACCTCACCAAGAGCCTGCTCCAGTCCGGAGCGCCGAACAGCCTGATCGGTTCCAACAACCTTTGGTTTGGCAGCGGCCCCGCGCCAGGGTCTCCCACCCAATTGACGGGAAACCTGAACGCCGACCCGCTCTTCGTCAATCCTGGCGCTTTCGAATTTCACCTTCAGTCGGGCAGCCCGGCGATCGACGCCGGCACAGCCACCAAAGCTGCCATCGATTTCGACGGCGTTACCCGTCCGCAAGGCGCGTCCTACGACATAGGCGCCCTCGAGTTCTCCCAAGGCGGCGGGACCGTGCCGTCGGTGAGCCTGAGTTCGGTGACTTGCAA
>JBGOUJ010000740.1:0-3385 GCA_041477005.1 Terriglobia bacterium
GAAACGCATGAGCCACGGCGTGAATCTACTGTTCGGCTATACCTGGTCGCACGCCATCGACGACGTGGCCACGGAGTTCGGCGGCGGCACCGGCACGCCCCAGGACATCCGCAACCGCCGCGCCGACCGCGGTAACTCGGTGTACGACATCCGGCACCGGGCAACCATCAGCTATACGTACCGGCTGCCCTTCGGCAAAGGCCAGCCGATGCTGAACCATGGCGGGGCGGCGAACCTGCTGCTCGGCGGGTGGCAGACCAACGGCATCATCATTATGCAGACCGGCCTGCCGTTCACCGTCAGCCACTCCGGGGCGAACACCGGCGGGGCCGGCGGCAGCCGGCCGGACTTCGTCCGCGACGCGACGCTCCCCTCCGGGCAGCGGTCGCTCGCCCGTTGGTTCGATCCCACCGCCTTCGCCGTGCCGGCCATTTACACCTTCGGCAACGTGGGGCGCGACACGCTGTTCGGCCCCGGCCGCTGGAACGTCGACATGTCCCTGTTCAAAGACTTCCACATCCGCGAGCCGCTCATTCTCCAGTTCCGCGCCGAGGCCTTCAACGTGTTCAACCACCCGCAGTTCGGCCAGCCCAACAGCACCGTCGGCACCTCGGCGGCCGGTACGATCACCTCCATCGTCGGCAACCCGCGCCAGATGCAGGTGGCCCTGCGGCTGCAGTTTTGATTGGTGGGGGCCAGCAGGCCTCCTACTCCGGCCGGGCCGTGAAGGGGCATTGATGGGGGAAGGTCCGCGCCGGCAGGTCGGTTTCCGCCGGACGGCGCCCGGATAGACTCTCCAAATAAATGAGTTGTTTACATTGAACAGCGACTTCGTTCCTTTCGGCCAGGGATCGGTCTACGCGCTCACCAAGGCAGCACCGGCCGGCTTCACACGGGGCCTGGCTCGCGATCTGGGCCCTCACGGTATCCCCGTCAACAACGTGGAACCCGGTCCGATCGACACCGACATGAATCCCGCCGAGGGCCCGTTCGGCCAAACCATGAAGGAATGCATCGCCGTCCAGCGTTACGGACACGGAGAGGAGATCGCAGGCTTGGTCTCCTACCTCGCGGGTCCCGATGGTGCCTACATAACCGGCGCTCAGCTCAAGATCGACGGCGGATACACCGCGTAGGAAATCACGTCTCCCCAACGAGCCGGTATGAATGCCCTCATCTGCAGCACCGGGGACCACGCGGCGCGCGGTAGTTCAGCAAAATCGAAACCGCGCGCAATGCTAATCGATAGTTATCGGTTGGCCTAGCGTTGAATCAGCAATTGGAGAAGGAAGTCTTCGGCAATGGGTTCTTTGGAGATGCGATTCCAACTATCGAAGGCCGCGCGTGTCAACTCGATGTGGGCCAGCACTTCGGTTCTCGACCACTTTTTGGAGTTGTCATAGTCCGCCGTATGACGGTATTGCTGGAGCTGGATAAAGGCGTTCGTGACAGCTCGTAGATGCTTCACCGAAGCATGATTCGGATTGGGAAACTGTTGGTTGCGTGTCTTGGTGCAAGCTTTATTCATTCTGCTGTGCTCGAAAGCACGCGCCAGGGCCGGCCTCTGGCGCGCTTTCTTCCAGTTGGAAACGGCCGCCGTTGTCAACAGATGAGTGCATAGTAGGCGCTTGAGACGGCCCGTCTTAGGCTCGCCTGGCGCGGTCGTTTCTTATCAAGATTCGCTAGGAGCTGGGCTTGCTCCAGAAGATGATCGGCGAATGGCATCGCCTACGTCCAGGCGGGCTCTCTTAGCTTCGCCTGTTCGGAGACGCTCCGAAAGTTGAAATACGTGTGAAGGCCCGACTGGTCCATTTTGGCTTCGTTCGTGATCTTCAGAGTCACGCGCTGCGCCACTTCTCGCAAGTTTTCAGGACGGCTGGCTTGGTCGGTGAGGACAATTCTGAAAAAAACGGACGGGTTGCCGATCCAATCACTGCCGAGATCGTAGTTGATGCGCACCACGTCCGGCGCAAGCGCTTTGGCAGCCTTTTGGACGCCCGCCATGATCTTGCGTTGATTGACCAAACCGCTCGGAACCACGATCTCATTATCGCGCATCTCGACGACTCGGTGCTGTCGCTATGAATCGACGGCGTGAAGACGCTGGTCTCTCGCCCGCTCGGAGCACTTGAGTAGTGGCTCGCGACGAACCGATTGACATACCTGGACGAGCGACCCTTCAAGCGGTGCTGGAGTTGTCGGCGCAACAAGCCGCCGGCGGTCTGCTGCACCAGTGGCGGTGAAAATCGGGCCGCGCCAGGAGCCGAAGACCGAACCGCACGTCCCGCGCAAGCTCGCTCATGGGCACCTCCTAGCTTACAGGAACCGCGCCTGCCAGGCGAGCACGCCTCCGCCCCGCTCTGATACAATCCTATTCGCAGCACCATCCCGGATGACCGCCCGCCTCACCTCTCTCTCCCCCTCCCACCCCCTCATCCGGACCTATCACCGCTCCCTCGCCGAGCTCCGTGGCCAGGGCGTCGAGCACGAGTCCGCCCTTCGCCAGGCCTTCCAGAACCTCCTCGCCGACACCGCCCGCCTCCACGGCTGGACCCTCGTCGCCGAGCTCGGCGCTCAAGCCGGCGGCCACCGCATCCGCCCCGACGCCACTCCGCGACGCCAACAGCCTCCCCCGCGGCTACTGGGAAGCCAAGGACGAGCGCGACGACCTCGAGCGCGCCATCCGCCGCAAGATCGACCAGGGCTACCCCACCTCCAACATCATCTTCGAGGACACCCGCCGCGCCGTCCTTTTCCAGGACCGCGCCCGCTCCCTCGAAGCCGACCTCGCCGACCCCCGCCAGGTCGCCGACCTCCTCCACCGCTTCTACACCCACACCGAGCCCGACATCCGCCTCCTCGAAGAAGCCATGGACGAGTTCCAGGAGCGCGTTCCCGACCTCGCTCGCGGTCTCGCCGCCAAGGTCGAAGAAGCCCACCGCGCCAACCACCCCTTTCAGGAAGCCTTCGCCGGGTTCTTCACCCTCTGTCAGGCCTCCCTCAACCCCAACCTCCGCCGCGAGGCGGTGGACGAGATGCTCGTCCAGCACCTCCTCACCGAGCGCCTCTTCCGCAACATCTTCGACAACCCCGAGTTCACCCGCCGCAACGCCATCGCCGTCGAGGTCGAGCAGGTCATCGACGCCCTGGTCGGCGAGAGCTTCAGCCGCACCGAATACCTCAAAGGTCTGGACCGCTTCTACGTCGCCATCGAAGCCGCCGCCCGCACCATCACCGACTTCGGCGACAAGCAGCACTTCCTCAACACGATCTACGAGCGCTTTTTCCGGGGCTACTCCGTCAAGGTGGCCGACACCCACGGCATCGTTTACACGCCCCCCGCGATCGTCAACTACATGTGGACCAGCGTCGCCGAAGCCCTCCA
>JBGOUJ010000741.1:0-3349 GCA_041477005.1 Terriglobia bacterium
TACCGCGTGAATCGCGATCGCGACCGCTCGACCGGCGGGGTCGGGCTGGGCCTCTCGATCGCCCGCCGCGCCGTCGAGCTGCACGGCGGGACCATCTCCGCCTCGAACACCCACCCGGGATTGCGCGTGTCCCTGAGCCTGCCGGCCTCGCGCGTTATCATGAAGAAGGCATGAGCGCCGAGAGACCCCTCGCCGTGGTGCTGCTGAGCGGAGGCATGGATAGCTGCGTCACCGCCGCGGTAGCGGCCGAGGAGCATCGCCTGGCCCTGCTGCACTCGAGCTACGGCCAGCGGACCGAGGCGCGGGAAAGGCAGGCCTTCGAGGAGATCGCCGGGCATTACGGCGTCCCCTTCCGGCTGGCGATCGAGCAGCGCTACCTGGGCCGTATCGGTGGCTCGGCGCTGACCGATACCTCGCTCGAAGTGCCGCCGGCCGATCTCGGGGCCGCTCAGGCCGGCCACATCCCCGCCACTTACGTGCCGTTCCGCAACGCTCACTTTCTGGCAGTCGCCGTCTCCTGGGCCGAAGTCCTGGGTGCCCGGCGGATTTTTATCGGAGCCGTCGAGCAGGATAGCTCGGGTTACCCCGATTGCCGCCCCGAATACTAACGGGCGTTCAACGAGGTGATTCGGCTGGGAGTGCGGCCGGAAACCCGCATCGAGATCTGCGCGCCGCTGATTCAGATGTCGAAGGCCGACATCATCCGGCGCGGCGTGAGCCTCGGCGCGCCGCTCCATCTGACCTGGTCCTGCTATCAGTCGAGCGACCTGGCCTGCGGCTCCTGTGACAGTTGCGCGCTGCGCTTGCGCGCCTTCGCCCAGGCCGGCGTCCCCGATCCGGTCCCCTACCGGCAGCGATGACCTGCCTGCTCTAGACCCGCCTGGAAACAAGATGCGCGAGATAGTTGTTCTGACCCACCGGACAGGTTAGAATACCCTACGCCTTAAGGAGGAGCCATGAACCTACGAACTGCACTGCTGCTGCTGCTGTCTGCCTTGCTGGCGGCCCTCACCGGTTGCGCCAAGAACGAATCGACTGAGAAGGCCGCGGTCGAGGAGAAAGTAAACTGGCCGGCCATTCCGGGCTATGAAGCCATGACCATCCCGCCCGACAACCCGATGACCAAGGCGAAAGTCGAGTTGGGCAAGCAACTCTTCTACGACAAACGGTTGAGCGGTGACGGCTCCCGCGCCTGCTATTCCTGCCATCTCAAAGAGAAGGGCTTGACCGACGGTCTGCCAACGGCAGTCGGCGCCTATGAAGCTAAACTCCCTCGCTCTAGCCCCACGCTCTGGAATATCGGCTACCATTCCGCGTTCTATTGGGACGGCCGCAGCGCCTCGCTCGATAAGCAGGCCGTGGCGGCTTGGAGCGGCGGCAATATGGGAGCCAGCGGCAAGGACGGCCACCCCAGCACCGATGAGACCTGCGCCAAGCTGAACGCGATTCCCGGCTACAAGGATCAGTTTCAGAAGGTGTTCGGCGGCCCCGCCACCCCGGACAATGTCGGCAAGGCCATCGCCGCTTTCGAACGCACCATCGTGGCCAACAACTCCGCGTGGATCCGCTTCCGCTCCGGCGACCAGTCCGCCTTCGGCGAGGAGGCCAAGCGCGGCTGGACCGTCTTCGGCGAGAAGGCCAAGTGTACCAACTGCCACGACGGCCTGCTGATGACCGATCAGCAGTACCACAACACCGGTATCGGTATGGACGCCGAGAAGCCCGACGTCGGCCGCTTCACCGTGACGAAGGTCGAGAAGGACACCGGCGCCTTCCAGACCCCGACTCTGCTCGACATAAGCAAGTCGGCGCCCTATTTCCACAACGGCAGCGTCGCCACGCTCGAGCAAGCCGTGGACCTCATGCTGAGCGGCGGGAAAAAGAACAAGTTTCTCGACACCACCAACCTGAAGCCGGCCAAGCTGAGCAAGGCCGAGAGGGCGGACCTGCTAGCCTTCCTCAAGGCGCTGGACGTGGATTATACGGTAGAAGAACCCAAACTGCCGTAGAGCGTCACCCCTACAGGGTGGCCGGCTCAATAAGAGATGACCACCCTACTTCTCCCGCGTGGCGTGGATCAGCGCTTCCATGTGGTCCAGGTATTTCTCGAGCGCCCGGCGGCCGAGCGGGGTGAGGCGGTACTCGGTTTTGGGAAGGCGGCCTTCGAAGTATTTCGTGCAGGTGATGTAGCGCGCTTCCTCGAGCTTGCGGGCGTGGACGCTGAGGTTGCCGTCGGTGGTCTTCATCAGCTTCTTCAAATCGTTGAAGGTCAGCGAGTCGTTGACGGCCAGCGCGCTGACGATCCCCAGGCGCATCCGCTCGTGAATCAGACGGTCGAGGTCCAGGGGCCGGCCTTCCGCTGCTCGGGTGCGCGGCGCCCGCGGCTCCGCCGCCTCTCCGCGGACCTTATGCAGCCCCTCCGCGATCAGGGCATTTTGCTTAGCCACCGTACCTCCTGGCGATGATGATGCCGAAAACAAGGTGGATCCCGCCGAACCCTGCGGCCATGAACCAGTTGCCCCACGAGGCCGGGCAGAGCAGGGCGATGGCCCCCTCGGTCATAAAGCACAGGCCCATGACCGGCACAATCCTGACCGAGAACGCCCCGCCGGTCACCACGCCGGCGCCGTAAAGCAGCAGCCACATGGCCGGAATCGCGCCCGCCAGACCTCCGCGATAGAGAACGGCCGTAAGCAAAGCGGCGACCGCAATCGGCGGCGCGAGGCTCAGAGCGAACTTTCGGGCCGGGCCGAACAGGACCGGCATTTTCGCCGCCTTCGCCTTGCGCGTCATGGCAAGCGCGCCGATCCCAAAAGCCAGCACCGCTTCCGCCAGCCAGGTTCCCAGCCACATTTCGGTCCTGATCTGGCGGGCGGCGAGCACCGCCGCGAGCAGCGCCGTGACGCCCATGATGGCCCCGCCCAGCCCCGGAACCGCCGTAAACTCCCCGGCCGACTCCATCGTCTCGCGGATATACCGCAGGTTGTCCATGGCCCGGGCGTCGATCGGTACCGGTTCGGAAGCGCGGGAGCGAAGCGGCCGGGCGGAACCCATAGAAGGATTATACATTGGGAGTTCAGTGTCTACAAGAGCTTTGTAGTTTAAAGTGGGTCAGCCATCAAGCAATCAGCTATCAGCTATCAGCAATCAGCCGTCAGCAACCCCGAACGCCCGTGGTTCGATGGCTGACGGCTGATTGCTGGCTGACGGCTGATAGCTGATAGCTGATTGCTTGATGGCTGACCCACTTTAAACTACAAAGCTCTTGTAGACACTGAACTCCCAATGTATAATCCTTCTATGGGTTCCGCCCGGCCGCTTCGCTCCCGCGCTTCCGAACCGGTGCCGA
>JBGOUJ010000742.1:0-3340 GCA_041477005.1 Terriglobia bacterium
CCGCCCAAGAAGGCCGCCCGGGCCAGGAAGGCCGCCCGGCCCAGCCGATCCGCCCCTGGGCGCTGCTCTGGGTGGCGATGGGCGCAAGCCTCTGGGGCACCGATACGCTCCTGCGCCGCCCGCTGACGGCCAGCCTATCGAGCGCCCAGATCGTCCTCTGCGAGCACCTGATCCTGGCCGTCGTCTTGCTTCCCGTTTTCTGGCGCTCGCGGAACCAGTGGTTCAGGCTGCGGCCGGCTCAATGGGGCGCGGTGCTCGGCATTGCCTGGGGCGGCTCAGCGCTGGGAACGGTCTGCTTCACCCAGGCCATCAAGATCGGCAACCCGACGGCTGTCGTCTTCTTGCAAAAAACGCAGCCGCTGTTCACGGCCCTGCTGGCGGCTCTGCTGCTCCACGAGCGGCTCCGCCGGACCTTCTGGGCTTGCCTGGCCCCAGCCCTGGCCGGCGCCTACCTGGTCAGTTTCGGCGATCACCTAAATCTGACCGATCTGGCCCCCCAGCGCGCCTCAGCGGCCTTGCTCGCCCTACTGGCCGCCGTCCTGTGGGGTTCCTCCACTGTCTTTGGCCGCTTTGCCCTGGAGGGCCTGCCCTTCCTTACCTTGGTCGCCCTGCGCATCTTCTGCGCCCTCCCGCTGCTCGCCGCCTTGGCGTGGCTTACCCCGCAGCCCTTGGTGACAGATCTGGACGGCCGCCAAGTCGTGGCGCTTCTTCTGATGGCTCTGTTCCCCGGCCTGGCGGCCCTGCTCATTTACTACCATGGCCTCCGCCACACTCGCGCTTCGCTCGCGGCGCTGGCCGAGCTCAGCTTTCCCGCCACCGCCGCCCTGCTGAACTGGACTTTCCTTGGGGCCCGCATCAGCCTCCTCCAGGTGGCCGGCTTTCTGCTGGTATGGAGCGTGATCCTCTACCTGGAAAGAAGCTCCCGCGCACAGCCCGAACATGCCGAATAGCGAAATAACCAGCGCCTGGGAATACCACAACCGCACCAAGCACTCTTACGAAAGCGTGCGGCGGAGCGGCCATTCCCTCGACTGGGCCAACCAGCCACGGCTCTTCAAGATCTACCCGGATCTCGATCCCCTCAAGCTCCCGCCCGTGGCGCAGGCGCTTTCACCCAGCGCTCTCACTATCGAGCATCTGGCCCACCTCCTCTACTTTTCCGCCGGCGTCACCAAGCGCCGCACCTACCCCGGCGGTGAGATCTTCTTCCGCGCCGCCGCCAACACCGGAGCGCTCTACGAGATCGAGCTTTACGTGATTTCCGGCCCGCTACCCGATCTGCCCGCCGGCGTCTATCACTTCAGTCCCGCCGAGCTGGCCCTGCGCCGCCTCCGCGAAGGCGATTTCCGCGGCGTCGTGGCCGCCGCCACGGCTCAGGAACCGGCCGTCGCGAGCGCCCCGCTGCTCGTCGCCGCCACCGGCGTCTACTGGCGCAACGCCTGGAAATACCAGGCCCGCACCTACCGCCACTTCGGCTGGGACAACGGCACGCTCCACGCCAACCTGCTCGCGGTCGCCGCCGCTCAGGGCCTCGAAGCGCGGCTCCTCGGCGGCTTTGTGGACGCCGGGATCAATCGCTCGCTCGCCCTCGACACCGATCGCGAAGTCGCGCTCAGCCTGGTTGCCCTGGGAGCAAACTCGCCCGCGCCGCCGCCGATAGACGTGCCGCCCTTGGAACTCGAAACCGTTCCTGTATCCAAAGAAGAAGTCGACTACCCCGCCATGCGCGACATGCACCGCGCGTCGTCACTCGCGACGCCGGAAGAAGTGGCGCACTGGCGCCAGGCCGCCATTGCCCCGCGTGCTCCGGCCTCCGCCGGAGAGCCGATCCCCCTCGCTCGACTCGCCGGCGACCAGCTCCCGCCCGCCCCGATCGAAGAGATCATCTTGCGCCGCGGCTCGGCGCGCCAATTCCAGCGCGACCCCATCACCTTCCCCGAGCTTTCGACCATCCTCGACCGCGCCACCCGGGACATCGCCGCCGACTTCCTCCCGCCCGGCGGGAGTCTCAACGATGTCTACCTCATCGTGAACGCCGTCGAAGGCCTGCCCGCCGGCGCCTACTTCTACCACCCCGCCGCGCGCGTTCTGGAGCGTCTCAAACTCGGCGATTTCCGCACCCAGGCTGCCTACCTCGCCCTCGAGCAGGACCTGGCCGGCGACGCCGCCGTGGCCGTCTTCTTCCTGGCCGACCTCCACCGCGTTCTCGATCGCCTCGGCAATCGCGGCTACCGCGCCGTCCAGCTCGAAGCCGGCATTCTCGGCGGTAGAATGTATTTGTCGGCCTACGCCCAGCGCCTGGGCGCCACCGGCCTGACGTTTTATGATGACGATGTGATCCGGTTCTTTTCCCCGCACGCCGCCGAAAAGAGCGCCATATTTCTGGTCGCCCTCGGCCATCCAGCCAGGAGGAAACGATGATCCCAGAGAAATACCACGACCTGTTCCAGAAGAAAGCCTTCGCCAGCCTGGGCACGCTCATGCCCGACGGGCGCCCTCAAGTTACTCCGGTCTGGTGTGATTACGACGGCACTCACGTGATCGTCAATTCCGCCAAGGGCCGCCGCAAGGACCAGAACATGCGCAGCGATCCCCGCGTCTCCCTCGCTCTCATCGACCCCGACAACCCCTACCGCTACCTCGAAATCCGCGGCCGGGTTGTCGAGATCACCGAGCAGGGCGCCGACGCCCACATCGACAAGATGGCCAAGAAATACCTGGGCCTGGACAAGTACCCCTATCGCCAGCCCGAAGAAGTTCGCGTGATGTACAAGATCGCTCCCGAGCGCTTCTCATCGGCGGGCTAGCAGCCTGTGGCGAACCTCTCGAGAACCGCCCTGGGATGTCACGAACCTCCGGGGCAATTCTTTCTTTTCAGTCGCTTGCACGCCCGGCCAATTGGCCGCCAGGCTGGGTTGGCGTTTCCAGGTCACTCTCGACACGGGCTGCCAGCGCCAGTTGGGTCCCTACTTGGCTGCCTTCCGAATGTAGATCGCCCCGTTGAAATTCTTAAACTGGATTTCCGGCCCGCCGCCGTTGATGGCCCCGTAGACCGCCTTGTCCAACCGGACCCGATACTTTCCGTTCCGGCTCCGGGAGTCCTCCACGATGGGCTGCGTCGAGTTCTCGCGGATCTTGATCTCAAAGTCGCTGAAGATTTCACCCCGGTCGGATTGCATCTTGACGTTGGCCTTCAGATCGGCCGGAAAGGTCACGTCGATGGTCCCATTCATCGAGCTGAACGACATCGGCTTCTGTGGATCCACCTGCGCGAAGCTCACCAGCACCTTCCCATTCAGCGCATGCGCCACGGCCGACCCGGATATGCCGCTGAGCGTCA
>JBGOUJ010000743.1:0-3328 GCA_041477005.1 Terriglobia bacterium
AGCGCCACCCCCAGGAATTTATTTGCGGTGGAATTTCGCAACGTTCCCGGCAAGGGCGTGTTCGCCTCCGGCGGCCTGAAGTTCCAGAGTGACGAGGAGGCGCTGCGGCAGGAGTACAAGGTGGCTCTCGAAACCGTTCCCCTCGGCACGCTGCTCGGGGAAGCGGCGCTGTGGGTGCTATGGCCCTCCACGGCGGCGATTTGGGCGTTCCCGGTGCTCGTCTGGCGGCTGCCCATTGACCGGGCCGTGCTGGCAGCGATCGGCCTGTTTCTCGCGGTCCAGGTCGCCCACATGCTGTTCTACACCCGCCGCCTCAATTACGCGGCCTTCGTGCTGGGCAACCGAGCCCTGCAGGCGGCGGCTTATGCCGGCGCTGCCGCGGCCTTCTGGTGGTCGGGATCACTTCCGAAACTGGTGGCCCTCGCCGCCTGGCTGCTGCTGATGGCCAGCGGCATAGTGCAGGTGATTTTCGTAGTCCCTTTCCTGCCCTTGCTGAAGCGGTTCTTCGACCGGCGTCCGGCCGACCAGGCGCTCCGGAACGTGGCCCGGTACCATAGGAAGCACAGATAGAGAGCCCATTTCTCGCCGGCTGGGTTTCTATATTCTGGGGTGGAAGTGCAGCCGATGAAGGTAGAATAGGAGAAACCCGTCCCGCCGGGTAAGATTGTTATGAATCCAACATTTCGCACCCGGGTAGTGGCGTGCCTGTTAGCGGTCTGCGGATCGCTCGGCGCCACCATGACTACGCCGCTCACGCTGGAGCAAATGGTGCAGCGCTCCGATGTGATCATCCAGGGCCGGTACCTGCGCTCCTGGGCGGCCTGGGATGACGGCCACCAATTCATCTGGACCCACAGCGAGATCGAGGTCACCGATCCGCTGAAAGGCTCCCCTGGCGCCACCGTGGTGGTGAGCGAGCTGGGCGGCATCGTGGGCGATGTCGGGATGTCGGTGGCGGGCATGCCGCGCTACCGGCCTGGCGAAGAGATGGTTCTGTTCTTATACCAGACCCCGATCGGCTACTGGCGCGCGCGGGGGCTGACGCAGGGCAAGTTTACGGTCCGGACCGATGCGGCGGGCGGACAGCGCGTGCGGGCCAACCTGCAGAGCGCCGTGCTGGTCTCGCCGAGCGGCGTGGCGCCGCAGCCGGGGACGGTGCTGCGCCGGCTCGACAACCTCTCACTCCAGGAGTTCAAATCGACAGTGCGCAATCTGGCGCTCCAGCAGGCAAAGGGGGCGAAGTAGCGGCTATGCGAGCCTGGATTATTCCCCTGCTTTGCCTCGCCCTCGGGGTCTGGCCGACGCCGGCGTTTGTGCGCGAGCAGACAACCGATAACGGCCCGTTCTTGAAACGGACAGACATCAGCAACATTGTGTTTCTGATTAACGACCTGACGGCCCCGGGGCTCACCAACTCGAGCGGCAACGTCATCATCACCCCGGGCAGCGATCCACTGGGCGCCTTGCAGGCCGCCCTCAACACCTGGAACAGCGTCGGCACGGCCACCGTGGTCTTTGCTCCGGCGGGGCAGACGTCCAAGGCCGCTGCCGATACCTCACGGCCGGACTTCATAAACATCATCACCTTCGCCGACACGCCTGCCAACCGCAACCAGGTGCACAGCGCGGCCGGCGACGCCATCGCCCTCACCACCACCTTTTTCTCGCCCGCCAACGGCGCGATTACCGACAGCGACATCATCTTCAACCCCACGCTCAACTTTTCCACTACGTTGCAGGCGGGCACCTTCGACATTCAGTCCGTGGCCACGCACGAGCTGGGGCACTCGCTGGGCGCCGATCATTCCGGCCTGATTGGGGCGACCATGTTCTACGCCACGGGAACCGGCGTCAACTTCACCTCCACGCTCAGTTTCGACGACATCGCCTTTGCTACCGAGGTCTATCCGCAGCCCGGCGCCGCGAGTGCATTCGGGTCCATCTTTGGAACGGTGAAGTTGAGCACCGGCAGTCCTCTGGTGGGGGGCTTGGTCGCCGCCATCGATCCGTCCACCGGGATCGCCGTCGGCGGCGTCACCCAATCCGATGGCGCCTACACGATCTCCAAGCTCCCGCCAGGCCGCTATTTCGTCTATGTCGAGCCCATGGACGGCCCGGTCGAGCCGGATCAGTTCGGAAACGCGGGAGATAGGGCGAACGTGAACTTCTTGACCACGATCTTCGGAGGCGCGGCGACGCCGCAGGCGACGCCGGTGATCGCCGCCGGGAGCGTCAACGCCGATCTGACCGTGCCGTCGGGAAATCCGGCGATCAACATCGAGTTTGCAGGCGTGGCGCCGTCGGGAAGCGGCAAGCGTTTCGTCGGAGGCGCCGTGGCCATGGGGTCCGGACAACTCCTGGACGTCGGCTTCGAGGGTCCGGGCCTGGACGATCCGACTATTTCCGAAAGCACGATCTCATTCCTGGGCGCTCCTATCAGCATCGTGAAGGGCAGCCTGGTGCGGAGCATGGCCGCCAACAATACACCGATCTTAGGTTTCACCGTGCAGGTCGCGCCGAACGCCTCTTCGGGACTGGCGACAGCGCTCGTTCGCTCCTCGACGGCGGCCGCGGTCTACTCGGGCGGCATCAGGCTGCTCGGCGCCCCGCCGACGTTCTCGGCCGCCGGCGTGGTCGACGCCGCCAGCTTCGCCGGAGGCGGGGTGGCGCCGGGCGAGATTATCTCGATCTTTGGCACGGGGCTGGGGCCGGCCAATGGAGTCGGCGCCAGCCTGGACCCCAGCACCGGCCGGCTCAGCTCCACCGCAGCGACCGTGTCGGTCACCTTCAACGGGGTCCCGGCGCCGCTTTATTTCGTGCGCCAGGATCAGATCAACGCCCAGGCGCCGTTCGAAGTGGCCGGGCAGGGAGCTGCGAGCGTCATCGTCAGCTACCAAGGCGCTCCCAGCCAGCCGGTCTCGATTCCCGTGATCACGGCGCACCCCGGCGTTTTTCAGAAGCCCGGCGCCAGCCAGGGGATTATCGTGAACCAGGACGGATCGTTAAGCGACACGGCCCATCCGGCGGCTCGGGGAACCGTGGTCACGGTCTACGCCACCGGCCAGGGATCGATCCAGCCGCCTTTGGCCACTGGACAATTGGCGCCTCTGGGCGGCCCGCTCAGCACGGCTCAACAAGGGGTCACGGCCACGATCGGCGGCCAGCCGGCCCAGGTGCAGTTTGCCGGCATGGCCCCGAATTTCGCCGGCCTGTTCCAGGTGAATGTGCAGATTCCGGCGGCTGCCTCGCCCGGGCCAAGCGTTCCACTCGTGCTGACCGTGGGTGGGGCGGGTGCCCAGCAGAACGTCACCCTGGCCGTGCGGTAAGC
>JBGOUJ010000744.1:0-3327 GCA_041477005.1 Terriglobia bacterium
ATCGAGCGTCACGGCCTTCGCCTTCGACGCCTCGCGCGGGGCATTGACGCCATTGCAGACGATCTCGACTCTCCCCCAGGATTTCACGGGCAACAACAGCGGGGCCGAGCTGGAAATGCACCCCAGCGGCAAGTTTCTCTATGGCTCGAATCGCGGCCACAACAGCATCGCGGTCTTTGCCGTGGATGCCCGCAAAGGCACGCTCACGCCCGTCGAGCAGGCTTCCACGCAGGGCAAGGTCCCGCGCGGCTTTGGCATCGACCCGACAGGCTCGTACCTCTTCGCCGGCAACCAGAACTCCGATAACGTGGTTGTTTTCCGGATCGACTCGAAGACGGGCCGGCTGACGCCTGCCGGCCAGACCTTTGAGGTCGGAGCGCCCGTCAACGTGATCTTTGTGGCTACCAGGTGATCTCGACCAGCGACACCGCCTGACGCGGCAGTGAAAATCGGAGTTCCACTTTCCCACCCTCGGCCCACAGCCACGCCGGCGAAGTGAGCAGCTCCAGCCGGCTCGCCTGCTCCAGCCGGGCGTATTGCTCCGGCGAGGGCGACTGCGGCGATCCCATCGTCTTCCACACCGTGTACGCATTGCTGTGACGCTCGTCGATCCGGTAATGCCGGAGCAGCACGCGCCGGGCCGAAGCGGGCAGGCTCTCCACCGACAGCCGCACGGCGGCTTCGGGCGCGGGGACGTCGTCATCGTGATAGTTCCACATCAGAACGGCGGTCCCGCGGTCGCGCCCCGTGGCCAGGCCGTTGATCTCCGGCTTTTGCCGTACCCCGTCCCGCAGCACGGCGTCCAGGCTCGCCGCCCCGCTGCTTTCCACGCGGATCCGCTCGCCGCCCATCAGGCCCAGCATCCGGAAAACGTTCAACATCGGCTTGGCGATGCCGTTGGTGGCCAGCGTCCGGAAGCCGTCGAAATAAGGCTGGTCTTCAAACTCGAACGCCCAGGTCACCGCCCCTTCAATGTTGGCCTTGTGCCGCTCGGCAAGCTCGAAAGTGCGGTTCAGCACCGCCGCCGTGTAGCACGGATACAGGGCACCGTTGCGATAGGCGTTCTGAGGATAGACCCGGGCCGAGCAGGCCGCGCACCCTTCGGGATCCGACTCTCCAATGATGATCGGGCGATTTCGCAGCTCCGCAAAGGACTGCACGATGGCGAACCCGTTTGAAATATCCTGCACCTGCTTGCTGATCCCCATCTGCACGTGGCCGTCGACCACCTTCGGCGCGCCCTTGGCGTGAAAACCGATGTAATCGAGCGGCGCCCCGGTTTTTCCGGTGGCGAAGTTTGTGCCCCGCACGCAGTGCTCCAGGAACCGGCGCAGGAATTCCGCCGCCTGCGGGCTGGCCGGCCCGGTGGAGTGCGGACCGCCGATGCGCGCTGAAGGCAGCGCCCGCTTCACCGCATCGGCCGAAAAGTCGTAAAGCTTCTGATGCTCTTCGGGGGAGCCTTGCCAGTAACCGATGTTCGGCTCGTTCCAGACCTCCCAATACCACGACTCCACTTCCTGCCTGCCATAGCGGTCGACTTCGTGGCGGACCCATTGGTAAACCAGCTCCGCCCATTTCTTGTAGTCTCGTGGCGGATAGGCCCAGCCGGTCCAGAGTGTGCCCTGCGGCCAATTGTGCCGGTAGGGCTGCGGATGGACGGACAGCGCCTCCGGCATGAAACCGATTTCGACCAGCGGCCGAACCTTCGCATCCTTATACGTGTCGAAGATTCGGTCCAGAATTTTCCAATCGTAGACGGGAGCGCCGGCGGCGTCTTCGGTGTAGGCATTGGTCGATCCCCACTTGAGAGCCGCGGCGCCGTCGCCGCTGGTGAGCAGGTTGTGCACGCGGATGTAGACCGGCGCGGGGCTCGACGCTGCGAGATCGGCGAGCAGTTTCTTGCCGTGCCGGGCGTCGGTGAAGTTGGGCTCGTCGTAGCCGAAGAAGCGCCAGATAGGCTTGAAGGCTCCCTGCCTCGCCGCTGCATCGACCCGGATGGTGACGGCGTCCTGCGCATAGAGAGCGGCGGCTAACAACAAAGCCGGAGCCAGGCGGGTTATGGCGAAGCCGGTCGTCTTTCGCAGACGCCGGGCAGAGCGATTCGCGGCAAAGAGCGCGGCGCGGGTGAGCATGGTGAGAAAGAGTCTACCGCACTGTTGCCGCAGCGCCATGCGGGGAAACCAGACGAGTCGGCTGGGCCGCCGGGTCACTCGAGCGTCGCCAGCCAGATGTCGGCTTCCGTCACACCAACGCTGAAATACATCAGCCGATCGTCTCGCGAGAGCGTCACTCCGCTTATGGTATGCGGCGCGACGGAAAGGAATTCGCGGGTCTTCCTGGACTCGCTGTCTATGAGGTAAAGCTTGCCCTGATCGTGGAACAGCAGCCTGCGGCTGTCTCCCAGCCACACGGGCCTATTTCCAAAATCCGCCAGCCGCTCCAGTCTCTCCGATTCCAGGGAGTAGATTCCGAGTCCGGACGGTGCGCCGTCGGATCTCCGAAGCTCTCCCGCCAGTTTCCGCCCGTCGGGAGACCAGGACCATCCGTGAAACAGCGCGCCGAGATCGGGCGGCACTACAACCGGCTTCGGCGATTGCTCCTTCCACGCCTTCGCGACTTCCATCACGAAGGAACCAGCGTCGGGGATGGTATAGACCAAACGCTTGCCGTCCGGCGACCAGATTGGAAAATAGACGGCAGGAGCCGGCGCATAGGTGAGCCGCTCAAGGGCGCTCCCATCGGGGTTGACCAGCCAGATGTCATGTTTGCCGGCGCGGTTGGAATGAAAAGCGATGCGCTTGCCGTCAGGCGACCAGCGGGGGTAGCGGTCCTTGTAAACATCGTTGGTGAGCTGCCGGAGTCCGGTTCCATCCGTCTTGACGACGAAGATGTCTTCCTGCCTGCCCCCTTCCCAGAACGCCAGCCATTCGCCGTCCGGCGAAAGATCAGGGGCCCTGATCTGCCGCGAGCCCTGGGTGATCCACTGCGGCTGCGACACGACGGTTTCCTTGACGGGGTCGAAGCCGGCTTTCTGGATGTTCGCTGTGGTGATTTGCTGCACGTAGGCGATTCGTCTTCCGTCGCGGGAAATGCTGATAGGGCCGCTGTAAGGGGAAGGGGTCGTGATCGCCTCCAGCCGCTCCAGAACTCTTCCGGATTTTTCGTCGACGCGGACTCGCCACAAGTTCATGCTGCCGCCACGGTCGCACGCGAAATACAGGTAGTTGCCGTCGGGCGACCAGACGGGACTCCAGTCGAGAGCGGCGTCCTCGGTGACCGCGACCGGATGCGTTCCGTCGGCAGACGCGGTCCATATGTCGCGCTGGC
>JBGOUJ010000745.1:0-3319 GCA_041477005.1 Terriglobia bacterium
AGGAATTCTGCCTCTTCTCGACCGCCGATGATCTTGGCCAGCGAATCGAGCGCATCCAGGATGTCGTACAGTCTCTGGACATCACGCCGCATAGATGACCTGCGCCTGGGCCAATACTCCGGGCCGGATCATCGGCTTCAGCGCGGGCTTCACGGCCAGATCGACGTGCCGGCCCAGCAACTCTGATAACTCACGCATCATGGCCGCCAGGCCGAGAAGCCCAGGGCGTGCCTCGGGCAAAAACTCGACGAGCAGATCGATATCGCTGTCCGCGCGCAGCTCACCTCGGGCGGCAGAGCCGAACACAGCCAGTTCCTTCACCTGGTACCGGCGGCAGATCTCTGCGATTCCGGCTGCGGGTAGGACGAGACCGGGCGCGATGGTCATGAATCTCCCCCTTACCATTATCCAACAGGATGCGGCGCATCGAGGAGCGTGCTGACGTAACAAGGAGCTGGCACAACTTGAAGACACCGGCGGTTCCTACTAAGATAAAGGTTCATGAAACTACACAGTTACACCATCACGCAGGGGCGCGACCGCGCGCCGGCCCGGGCGATGCTCAAGGGCATCGGCTTTACCGACGCGGACTTGAAGAAGCCGATCATCGGCGTCGCCAATACCTGGATTGAGACCATGCCCTGCAACTTCAACCTGCGGGAGCTGGCGGTCAAGGTCAAGGAAGGCATTCGGGCGGCGGGCGGCACGCCGATGGAGTTCAACACCATCGCCATCAGCGACGGCGTGACCATGGGGACCGAGGGCATGAAGGCGTCGCTGGTGAGCCGGGAGACGATCGCCGACTCGATCGAGCTGGTGGCGCGGGGGCACATGTTCGACGGCGTCATCGCGCTGGTGGCCTGCGACAAGACGATTCCGGGCGCGGCCATGGCCTTGCTGCGGCTCAACGTGCCGGGGCTGGTGCTTTACGGCGGCACGATCCTTCCGGGCCGCCACAACGGCCGGGATATCACGATCCAGGACGTCTTCGAAGCGGTCGGGGCGAACGCGGCCGGGCGGATGTCGGACGCGGAACTGCTTGCTATCGAGAATTCAGCATGTCCCGGCGCCGGCGCCTGCGGCGGGCAGTATACTGCTAATACCATGGCGACGGTGATGGAGATGATCGGACTGTCGCCCCTGGGGACGGCCGCGGTGCCGCAGGTCGATCCACGCAAAGAAGAGGTGGCCTATCGCTGCGGCCAGATCATCGTGGACGCAGTGAAAAGGGACTTGAAGCCGCGCGATATCGCCACGCGCCAGGCGTTCGAGAACGCGATCGCCGGGGTGGCGGCCTCGGGCGGCTCGACCAACGCCGTGCTCCACCTGCTGGCGATGGCTCGCGAGGCCGAGGTGCCGCTCGACATTGACGATTTCCAAACGGTGAGCAACCGCACGCCCTTGCTGGCCGACCTCAAGCCGGCCGGGCGCTTCGTGGCGGTCGACGTGGACAAGGCGGGCGGGATTCCGGTGATTGCCAAGCGCCTGGTGGACGGCGGTTTTGTAGACGGCTCCGCCCTCACCATCACCGGCCGCACTTTCGCCGAGGAAGCGGCTGAGGCGCGCGAAACGCCGGGCCAGGAAGTGATCCGGCCGCTTTCGAACCCGATCAAGGCGAGCGGCGGATTGGTGATCCTGCGGGGGACGCTGGCGCCGGAAGGCTGTGTGATCAAGGTGACCGGTCTCGACCGGAAGACGCATCGCGGCCCGGCGCGGGTCTTTGACCGCGAGGAGGACGCCATGGCCGCCGTGACCCACGGCCAGATCAAGGCGGGCGATGTGCTGGTGATCCGTTACGAGGGGCCTCGTGGCGGGCCGGGCATGCGGGAAATGCTCGGCGTGACCGGGGCGATCGTCGGCGCCGGTCTCTCCGGGAGCGTGGCCCTCATCACCGACGGCCGCTTCAGCGGGGCGTCGCACGGGTTCATGGTCGGCCATGTGGCCCCCGAGGCGGCGAGCGGCGGGCCCATCGGCGCCGTGGTCGAGGGAGACACAATCAGCCTCGATATCCCGGGCAGGAAGATCGATCTCGAAGTTCCGCCGGAGACCATCCAGCAGCGGCTCGCGGCCCTGAAGAAGCCGGCTCCGCGCTACCAGACGGGGGTCTTTGCCAAGTATGTCGCGCTGGTATCCTCGGCGTCGGAGGGGGCGGTGACGTCGCGAGTCGGGCGGTAGCGCTAACGCAGGCCAACGCTTGCGGACTGGCGAATCGTTTCCTCTCTCGATCGAAACAACGCCTCCGCGACGCGTCGGGGACCGGTGCTCCGCCGCCGGCCGACACAAGGGCACGTTTCTGTGGTCCACGAATCGAATCAAGCGGAGCTAGCGAACGGGTCAAACGCATGGCGACTTGCCCGGCCTATTTCCGTGAACGGCGTTTCACGGGATCTATTCGCACGACGCGTTCCCCGCGTCAACTTCCTCGAAGCTGACGGGGAAATCCCTTCCAGGCTGGACGGGCTGGACGCTCAATCCGCCTCAATCCGAAGACGTTGTGGCATACTCGAACAGGGGCCGTATGACCTTGGAGGAGCTCCGATCTCGCTATCGCAATCAGATCCTCGCGCTTGCTGAGAGGCGCGGCGCGCATAATGTTCGTGTATTCGGGTCGATCGCCCGCGGCGATCAGCATTCCTACTCTGACGTTGACTTCTTGGTGGACTTCGAGCCAGGGCGTTCGTTGCTAGATCTGACCGGACTCTGGCTTGACCTTGAGAGCGCGCTGGGCTGCAAGGTCGATGTTGTTTCCAGCCGTGGACTGAGGCCGCGCCTCGCATCGGAGGTGCTGCGCGACGCCATTTCACTATGAGGCCGGACCGTCCCTGTGCTCTTGTGCGACTTAACTGCTCGCCGCTACTGCCCGAAGACCGGTTTCGATTGCTGCCACGATCTCGTCGGCTTCCTGCGCGGTCAGTATCAACGGGGGCGACAGGATCAGGACGTTGCAGAAGCCGGGGACCGTGTCGTTGTTGCGGCCAATGATGACGCCGGCGTCGCGGATGGCCTTCTGCAAGGCGACCACTTGAGGCTCGGGAAGCGGCGTCCGGCTTTCCCGGTCGGTGACCATCTCCATCCCAATCAGCAGGCCCCGGCCGCGCAGCTCACCGATGTGGGGTGAATCGAGGGCGCGGAGTCTGTCCATCAAATAGGCCCCCAGGCGCGCCGAGTTTTCCCACAACCGCTCGCCCATGAGGATGTCGAGGTTGGCCAGCGCCGCGGCGCAAGCGACCGGGTGGCCGCCGAAGGTGCTCACCTGGGTGAATTTCGGATCGACGGCGCCGCCGCCTTGAAACGCCTCAAAGATGCTGTCGGTGGTGAC
>JBGOUJ010000746.1:0-3302 GCA_041477005.1 Terriglobia bacterium
ATCTCATCGCAGCTCGGGCCTTGCAAGGCGTCGGTGGCGCGCTGCTCGTGCCCGGCAGCCTGGCGCTCATCAGCGTCTCGTTTGCCCCCGACCAGCGCGGCCGGGGGCATTGCTTGCGACCATAGGGCTCGGCGGCATCGTCTTTGCTCTGATTGAATCGGTTAGCGGCGGCCGGGCGGTCCCGATCAGCGCCACGGCCGGCATCGCCGCCTTGATCGGATTTTTTCTTGTCGAGGCGCGCTCAGCCGCGCCCATGCTCCCGCTCGCGTTGTTCCGATCCCGCGACTTCAGCGGGGCGAACCTGCTCACGTTCTTCCTTTACGGCGCGCTCGGCGGCGTGCTGTTCTTCTTCCCCCTGAACCTGATCCAGGTTCAGGGCTATACCGCAACCGAAGCCGGTGCGTCGCTGCTCCCATTCATCCTGCTGATGTTTTTGCTTTCCCGCTGGTCCGGCGGATTGGTCAAGCGGTACGGGCCCAAGCCGGCGCTGGTCATCGGCCCGATTATCGCGGCGGGCGGGTTCGCACTCCTGGCAAGGCCGGCCATTGGCGGCGCCTACGCGGCAACGTTCTTTCCGGGCGTGGCCGTGCTCGGGCTCGGCATGGCCGCCAGCGTCGCGCCCCTCACGACGACGGTGATGAGCGCCGTCACGCCGGCCCACGCCGGCGTCGCCTCGGGCATCAACAATGCGGTCTCTCGCATCGCGGGCCTTCTGGCGGTGGCCATTCTGGGGCTGGTTCTGTTCAGCGTCTTCAACCGCACGTTGGGCGCGAAACTGGACGCTCTTTCTTTGCCGCTCGAGACTCGCCACCGGATCGACGCGCAGCGTCCCAAACTCGCCGCCGCCGAGGCCCCCGACGGGCGCGTCCGCCAAGCCATCGCCGAATCCTTCGTCGCCGGATATCGCGCGACATTGTGGATCGCAGTCGCGCTGGCCCTCGCCGGTTCGTTGAGCGCGGCGCTGCTCATCGGCGCCGCAGGGGCGCCCCGCACAGCGGCGAAGCTGGCGGGTAAGGCGGGCGCTGTGTGAGATGCTCAAAGCCCCGCTGGATTCACCGCCGAGACGCCGAGAGCGCAGAGGAAGGCATTCGGCTTTCATCTCTGCGCGCTCTGTGCCTCTGCGGCGCCATGGACCTTCGGAGCCTGTTCATCGCCCCCGTCGGGCGGTCTTAACGACTTGGGCACCCAGGCGCGGCTGCCTTTTGGCCGTCGCTTGCAGCGCCGGGTTAGCCAGGGACGGTCTCCACCGGGGCCGGGAGCTTACTGACGGTGAGCTTGTGGATGTCGACTTTCGCGCCGGCATTGTCAATGTCGATTCCAACGAGGTTGCCGTCAGCGTCGTAGTCAAGCACCACTCCCTCGGAAATCTCCCGGCTTTCGACGCTCGTTCGCTCCGAAAGGTCGATGTACAGCGAATCCGTTTCAGGATAGTAGTTCAGTTTCATGGCTTGAACCGCCGGTCTGGGAACGCGTTGTGGATGGTCACCTGGCCTTCGAGTGTGATGACTCTCAAAAAGCGCCCCTCCAGTTCCGGCGCCTCCGCCCAAAAAGCGATAACGATTGCTCCCCTGGGGCTCCGACCGAATCGGTTTCTCTACGACCCGGATGCACCACTCCTTCATCCACTGACGACTGGGGGCCGTGTCGGGCACGTCCGCGACCAACCGCACCAGATTGTCCCGATACAGGACACCAGCATGACGCCAATGCGCTTCGAGTTTCTGTGTCTCGTAGCTGACGGCGCCGAAGTGGGCGGCGACTTCCAGGGCCGCTTTCGCAAGCTACTCGGTTGGCACATCTCGCCCGTCATTGAACTGCAGGGGGAGCAGCACCTCGAATCGCCGCCACGTGCTGCTCATAGGTTGTCTTTCCCTTGACGGTAAATGGAATATTCTGGTCGGCGAGCGCTTCCAAGGCCGCCTCGGGGACCAAATGCTCCCCCGAGTGCAGAACTCGGCCCGAGAACCGCCCGAGCAGAAAAGCCAGCGCTCTCTTTTCGGTTTCGCGGTCCGGGAACGTGATGGTCACGATAAACCGCGTACCTCGGTCTGTAGCCGCATTATATCACCCCAAGGGTCTCCGCCGGGCAATGCGGAGGCTGAGCCACGTCCCCCACGGCTGTTCGCCGTGGACTCGCCGGTCCGGCTTGGCGTTCACCGGCGCGCCGTCTTTTGGCGCGTCCGGTGCAACGACTTGTTAGCCGGCCACACGACTCGGCTGATGCTCAAGACCGCACGCAATGCTTGATTCACTGCAGCATCCGTCGGGAAGGCCTCAGCCACTTCAGGGTCCAGGAGCACGAGATTGGTCCCGGCGCGATACTTCTTGACGTACTTACCCCGTACGCCTCCCTTCATCGAGGCGAAGTCGTACTCCGGAAGCATATCATCTATGGGTTTGCGGTTAGCCTTCTTCATAAAAACTTCGTTCGTGACGTGTTGCCCGTCTGGCACTGATGATCCGGACTGTGTCGTTGTGCTCCGTGTGCGCCACTACCAGAATCCGCGCGCGGCTGGACATGCCTATGGTCAGGAACCGCGGCTCAACCAGGCTGGAATGGCCCGTGTCGGGAAACGTGGATGAGAGCGTGTCGTCCAGCACAGTCGCGGCTTCATGGAAATCGACCCCATGCTTCTTGAGGTTCGCGGCGGCTTTCTTGGGATCCCATTTGAAAACCACACTGTCAGTATACGCTGTCGCCAGCAGCGCCCGGACGGGCGGCTTGGGCGTTCAGCCGCGGCGGGGCGTCCCTACCGCCCCTACTCGCGCCAGGGTAGCCCAAGGCTTCCGGGATCGCACGGCGCGAGAACACCGTCAAGGCATATGTGCCGAAGGGACTTCTCCATCTGCAGAAACAGCCCCAAAAGGCGCTCAATAGCCGTGCCCGGGTTGACGCCAAGTCTCCGCTCCCGGGTCCGCGGTTTGGTGCCGACAGGGTATTTCTTCGACTCGATCGCGTCCCGGAGATCCTCGTCCTCTGTCCTCTCTGTGTCCTGCTGGTGAATTCGGAAACTCGGTCACGTCCTCCCCAGCCCGGCATCTCCTTCCCCTCCAGCCACTTACGTCCTCCCGAGGCCGTCTTCCCCATCTCCTCGCGATACCATAGAACGCAGAGGGTGCCATTTGTTGGCCGGTTCAAGTGCCCCGCGCTGCCCCAACAAGTCAACAAATCGCCAAATCCCACATAAAGCGGCGACAATCAGCGAAAACAAGATTTTTGCAAGAACGAAACCAATTTCGGCGGGCGCGTCCCCTCGGCCCCCTCCGCCCGGCCACACGCAAACCCTGTGGTTTCAGACGGC
>JBGOUJ010000747.1:0-3293 GCA_041477005.1 Terriglobia bacterium
CATAGCGGAGGTCTCGAGGAAGGGACATCGGCGCCATTCCCAATAGACGCAGGAGGACGCCGGACGTTAGAAACGGAGCCTTGCAGCCCTACTTCGCCCCTCCTGTTCGTCCTGTTCGCGCTGGCGTTGACACGCCGGTTGACCGGTAGCGTATGCTGAAGCAGAGTCCCGACGAGACCAACCCCAGTCTCCACGTTACGTGCTGAAATCGCCGGGGCCTCTTATCTGCTCTTTGTGCGCTTTCCCTTCACTGTCTTCCCCTTCGCCGGCCTCGCCTTAGCCCGAACCGCCGGCCTCGCCTTCGCGGCCTTCGCCGGCTTCCCCTTGACCACCGCCCGCGCCGGCCGAGGCGTTTTCAGTTCCACTACAACCGCCTCAAAGGGTTCATCGCTCAGATTCTCGGGCAGATGCTCCTGGGCAGGAAAGTGCAGAACCTGCCCGGCTTTTGCAGTGATCTCTTCGCTCTTCCCGCCTGGATACGCAAACCGGATATGCCCGTCGGTCAGCATCACGCCGACCAGCGCCGGATGCGCGTGCATCGCCGACTTCTCGTGCGGACCGTACCTGATCCGCAGCACCCGCACCTTGTCGTTCTCAACCTCAACCGTGTAATGTTTTGAATCCACCTTCACCGGATCCTGCGCCATGTGTCTCCCTCCTTATCAAACGAGGATTGTGGTCGGCCTGCGATTCACCGCTGCCTGCAAGTCCTAAGACCCTCTGCCAGTCTAACCTATCGGGTCACCGCCGGGGCGGCAGATCTATCAGCACGATAGCAGAGTTCTCCCGCAGCCGATCGAACACGATCTGCTTGCCGTCGGGGGTGATGTCGAAGGTCCGCATGGCGGCGACGTTATTGAGATGCGTGAGGGGACGACTCTTCTTGGTCGTTGATGTCGCGACGGACAATGCCGGCCGCGTGCGCCGCAGCCAGGGCATCGGAAATCTGCACAGCGTACTTCAGCGTCTCGCGGACCGGCAGTCCTTTGCGCCCAATCACATCGTCGAGAGTCCTCCCCTCGACGTACTCCATGGCGATGAAGTCCACACTTTCAGCCGTATCAATGTCATAGACGTGAAGGATGTTCGGATGATTGAGCGCCGAAGCCGCTTTTGCCTCCTGCACGAACCGTCGCTTCCGCTCCGGGTTGGCGACTGCTTCCGGCGGCAGCACCTTAATGGCGACGAACCGGTCCAGGTGCGTGTCGCTGGCCCTGTACACCACCCCCATCCCGCCCTCGCCGAGCTTCGCCTCAATCCGGAGATGGCCAAGCGTTTGGCCGATCATCGCAAGCGTACCTACCCTTGGCCGCCCATCGTAGGCTCGCCCCAGGCCCTAAGTCAATAAACCGATATGCGGGCATTTGTTACCGACGGGTTCCCCTGATCCGAGGGTTTATCGCGCTCGAATTTCAGGAAATTGGCACGCTTTTCAGCTCAAAGCCTCTCTCATCACTACTAGCCATCGGCCAGTATTTAGTGGTATGGTGACTTCGCACGGGCCCTCGATGCATGGAATTTGACGCTCCAGCCCTGGAACGGTTTCGGCTCAAGTTACGCTACAAGGTCTGCTACCATCTCGGCTCGGTCTGCCCCGACGTAGACGACCTGGTGCAGGAAACCCTCGCCCGGATGGTCGCCGCCGCGCGCGAAAGCAAGATCCAGAATCCCGCCAGCATCGGCGCGTTTCTGAGCGGTATCTGCAACAACGTGATCCTGGAATACCGGCGCCGCCTGTGGCGGGAAAGCCCGGCCGAGAGCGGACCCGCCCCGCAGCACCCGCTGGTCGCCCCGGAGGCCGACGCCCTGGCAGTCCGCGACGCGGTTGCGGCCGCCCTGGCCGAACTGTCCGACCGCGATGGCGAGATCTTGCGGGCCTTCTTCTTGGAGGATCAGGACAAAGAGGAGATCTGCCGGGCCACGGGTCTTTCCGACAGTCAGTTCCGCGTGGTCCTGTTCCGGGCCAAGGACCGGTTCCGCAAAATTTATCGCCAGAACCTGAAACGAGCGGCCTCCGCCGGTCACTAAGTAATGAGGAACGCTGGATGGGATTCCACGAGGACCCGCTGCTGCGCGAAGAGGTGATCCAGGACTACCTGGGGAAGCGCCTGGATGCCGCTATCGCCGAAGAGTTCGAGAGCCACTACCTGGCCTGCGACCAGTGTTTTGAGGAGCTTCGCGCGAGCGAAGCCTTGATGGTGGGGCTTCGCCCGTCCAAGGTCGGCCGCCGGCGCTCGAATGGCGTGGTGGTTCTGCAGTTCTCGAGCCCGGTGGAACTCACCCGCCATTCCAGGGAGATGGCGGTCCTGCTTCCCGGCTTGCTGGAGCAGAACGACACCAAAGTTCTCATCGATCTCAGCGGCGTCAGCCGCATCGACAGCGTCGGCCTGGGCCTGCTGATGAGGTGCTATTCCCGAGCCGTCAGCAACCGGGGCATGGTCAAGCTGCTCCATCCCAGTCCCCAAGTCCGCCGGCTTCTCGAGATCACCCGAATCGACTCGGTGCTCGAAGCTTACGACGACGAGCACCAGGCCCTCCAAAGCTTCTCTCTCCCCATCTGATTTGCTATCCTTATCCTCGCTGAAGGAGGTCCGACTGCGCGTCCGCCGCGACTTGCTCCGCATCGGCGTTGGGAGCCTCGCCTCCCGCGTTTCCACGTCTCCGCGACCCGGGGCGCCTCCTGGGCCCCTCGGCCCTACCCGTTATGCCAACGACGTCGTCTACCTCGGTCCCGACAAAGTCCGGCTTTCTCGCCTCATCGTCTTCTGGGATTCGGCAGACAGCTACGGCAGCTACCCTCATCTGAGGGAAGCTCTTAAGCGGATCCCTCGTGAAAAGGTCGCCATCTTAACCAAGACCAGCGCCAAGACCGCCGCCCAGATGCGCGCCGACCTCGACCGCTTCCGCCAGGAGATCGGCGCCGACTACCTCGACATCGTCCTGCTCCACGCCGTCCGCGAGGCTGACTGGCCGGAGCAGCGCAAAGGCGCCATGGAGGTTCTCTCCGAGGCGCGCGAAAACAAGATCGTTCGCACGCACGGCCTCTCCTGCCATTCGCTCGAAGCTCTCAAGACCGCCGCCCGCAGCCCCTGGGTGCATGTGGATCTGGCCCGCATCAACCCCATCGGCGACCTGATGGATTCCGACCCCGACACGGGTGTTTCCGTCCTCCGCCAGATGAAAGCCGCCGGCAAGGGCGTAATCGGCATGAAGATCATCGGCGAAGGCGCCCTCCGAGACCGCGTCCCCGAGGCTCTGAAATTCGCCATGAGCCTCGACTGCTTCACCATCGG
>JBGOUJ010000748.1:0-3281 GCA_041477005.1 Terriglobia bacterium
AAGGCAAAGTGCAAAAGGCAAAAATCAGGGAGGCGCCGCTTCGCGGCGCGGCACTCTGCCCGGCCAGCGGTGCGGGCGCTAGAAAGATGTTTCCTTCCTTGATTTTTGCCTTTTGCCTTTTGCAATTTGCCTTTTGCCTTGGTTTTTCATACGAAGGAAGGGATTCCTCGCGTGCTGAACCACGGACGGACTACGGACCGCTGCCTGACGGGCTAGGCGGCTACCTGGCTGGGGAAAGGGATGTTAAGATCCTCACGTGAATTGCTGCGCGGAATTTGAGGAGCTCGTGGATCGCGAGATGGCCCGGGTCTCGGCCAAACATTTGCTCGAGAACGGCCGGATCGTCAACGACATCGATACGGAGTACTTTCTGGCGTTCGGCGAGGGGCGACTCAGCTACGTCGGAATCAACTACTGCCCGTTCTGCGGGCGGGTGGTGTCGCGGGAGTTGTGGAATCGCGAAAAGAAAAAATGATCGCCGGTTGAGACCGCGATCTACGCTCCACAAGCCACAACCATTTCTCTCAGCCGGACGGCGCAGATGCGGCTGCCTTCCTCTTTGTTTCCGCCCGGGCCGCCCCAGTGGGTTTCGAGACTGATGGCCCCGCGATAGCCGTCGCGCGCCAGGGCGTGCAACTGGTCCTTCCAGCGGATTTCCCCATCGCCAAAGGGTCCCCACAGAACCCGGTCGCCCGTCGCGTTGCGCACGCCGTCCTTGGCGTGGACGTGGAGGATGCGGCTCGACTCCAGCAGCGCGTAGCCTTCCGGGTAAGGATTTTCTCCGGCCATGTAGGAGTTGCCGGGATCCCAGACCAGGCCGAAGTGCTCGCCGCCCAGGGTGCGCAGGGCCGGCGCCGCTTCGGCGGCAGTGGCGATGTTGCAGGCGTGCTCGTTCTCGAGACCGATCCACAGGTCGTGGCGGGCCGCCTGGTCGACCGCCCCGGCGAGCGACTCGACAATGCGGCCGAACAACCGCTGCGGCTCCATGGTCCGCCAGAAGCTGAAGACCCGCACGATCTTGGCGCCGAGCTCCAGCGCCACCTGGAGGGAGCGCTCCAGGATGCGCGGCTGATCGGCGAACTGGTGGGCCGCGTGGAACGCGTCCTGCTCGAAGCGGTGGTCGATGGCGCCGCCTTCCGGGTGAGTGCACTTGAACACCGGCGAAGAGATCGAGAGGATCCCGATGCCCGCCCCGTCGGCGATCGCCCGCATGCGGGCCACCTGCTCCGGCGTGAGGTCCACGACGTTTTTGTCCCAGGCCGTGCGCACTTCGACCGCCTCGTAGCCCAGCTCGCGAGCGGTGGCCACAGCTTGCTCGAAGTCCTGCGTGAACTCATCGGTGATGAAGGCGAGGGAGAAGGGGACCATAAGAGGGAGATTTTAGCAGGATTGTTGACTAGATCACCAGATCGCTCTCGAGCTTCTTCAGCTTCTCGATGAGCGTAGTTCTCTTCAAGCGCAGGATGCTGGCCGCCTGGCTCTTGTTGCCGTTGGTGCGCTCGAGCACCTGGCGGATCAGGTCCCGCTCGAATTGGGTGACCAGACCCTTGAAGTCGGTGGCGGCTTCATCCCCGGCGGCGCCGGAGGCGGAGCGGAACAGGGGGCGGGGCGGGGGAAAGTCGCCGAGGTCGACCTCCTCGCGGTCGCGGCTGCGGATCACGGCGATCTCGACCGCGTTTTCGAGCTCCCGAATATTGCCGGGCCAGGGGCGGGTCATCAGCTCCACTTCGGCGTCCGGAGCCAGGCGCTTGGGGGCCAGGTTGTCCCGGCGGCAGAACTTTTCGAGGAAGTGCGTCACGAACAGCGGAATATCCTCGCGGCGCTCCCGCAGCGGCGGCAGGTGGATGGGGAAGACGTTGATGCGGTAGAACAGGTCCTCGCGAAAGCGGCCTTCGTTTACCCGGCTCCACAGGTCGACATTGGTGGCGGCAATCACGCGCACGTCCAGTTGCACGCTGTCGACCCCGCCCACGCGGTGGATCTCCCGCTCCTGGAGCACGCGCAGCAGCTTGGGCTGCAGCTCGAGCGGCAGGTCGCCGATCTCGTCAAGAAAAATCGTGCTGTGATTGGCCTGCTCGAAGCGGCCCACACGCGCCTGGTGGGCGTCGGTGAAGGCGCCCTTGACGTGACCGAAGAATTCGTCTTCGAGCAGCGTGGCCGGGATGCCGCCGCAGTTGACTGAAATCATGGGCAGCTTGCGCCGGCTCGAAAAGAAGTGGATGGCCTGGGAGACGCGCTCCTTGCCGGTACCGGTCTCGCCGGTGATCAGCACCGAAGTGTTCTTGGGCGCCACCAACTGCACTTGCTCGAGCACCCGCTGCATGGCCAGGCTTTGCCCCAGGAGCAGATCACCAGGCAACAGATTCTGGGGCAGCAGCTCCCGCGCCGCCTCGGCGCCGGACGCCGTTCGGCGGTCGAGCGGGCCGGCCCCCGGAAGGCTCAGGGCGAGCGCCATCTTGGACCACAACTCATCGGCCATCACCGGCTTGGCCAGGAACAACGCGCCGGAGCGCCGCAGAACCTCAACCGAGGAGCCCCAATCCTCCAATTGACTCAGGATGAGGACCGGCGTCTTGAGACCGGCATCCTGCGCGCAGCGGAACAGGGCCAGAAAGCTCTCGACGGGGTCTCTTTCGACCGGATCTCGGAGCGCTTCGGGGCCCAGATCGGCCAGGACGATGTGGGGCGCCACGATGACCAGTTTTTGACAGGCCTCGCGGAGCGTGCTCGAGCGGACGATCCGAAACCCCTTCGCCTCGAGCAAAGAACGCAGGTAGTCCTGATGGGAACTGTCAGGTCCTACCAGCAGGACGCGGTGCTCGCCGCCGGTTCGATTCAAGGTTGGGGTGGGCGTCATAGTGGACCTGCTGTAGCGCCGGCCAGTACGGGCGTGCGCGGCGGTGGCGGTAAGGGCACGCCATTAGCCAAAAAGCTGACGCCGGCTTGACGCAAGCAAGGAAAGAGGTTGCGGGCGAAGAAGGCAGAGGGGCGAGGAAGAGTCTCGGGCGATTGCTTTCCAAAACGGAACGGGAGGGGCCCGTAGACGCCGCAGTAGCAACAGCTTGGGGGCCGAGTTTCAAAACGGGACAGATTTCCGCATTTGGAACGGGTCGTTGGGGGCCAGGAAGAGAGAGCGAAATGGGGTTAGTCCTGGATCGCTAGGCCTGCGACGTTGGAAGACATAGTGTTTCCGGCACTGACCGTCAAGCGCCTGACAGTTGGGCGGCGGCGCGTTGGTCTATCTCCGTTGAAAACAAACGTCGTCGGTGTCGCTGCGAGGA
>JBGOUJ010000749.1:0-3268 GCA_041477005.1 Terriglobia bacterium
GCCGCAGATGACTGCCTCCGTGCCAGGGGCCACTCCGTGAAGCTGGACCAGCCGGCGCACCCCGGCGGCCAGCATCACGCCGGGCAGGTCATTGCCGTCAAAGCTCGGAGGATACTCGAGGCAGCCCGTGGCCACAATCCGCTTCCGCGCCCGCAGATGGATCAAGCTGCGCCCCTGGCGAATCGCCAGCAGACCGCCCTCGTAGGCGCCGAAGGCCAACGCTCGATGGAAGACTCGAATCCGGGGATGCGCGGCGACTTCGTCCCTCATGCGCCCCGCGATTTCGAAACCGCTGGCGCCGGGCTCCGCCGAGGGGACCCGCTGGTAATAGCGCAGGTGCCCTCCCAGCTCCTCCTGGTCGTCGATAAGAAAAACTTCGGCTCCGGCTTCTGCCGCCGCCAGCGCTGCCGAGCATCCGGCCGGCCCGCCTCCCACCACGGCCACCTCGCAGTGCAGGTGGACATGCTCGAAGTGTTCCTCCGGCGCGTCGCTCGAAATCCGCCCCAGGCCGGCCATGCGCCGGATCACCGGCTCGGCCCATTTCCAGGCCCAGCGAGGCCGGGTGAACATTTTGTAGTAAAAGCCTACCGGCAACAGGAAGTCGAACCGCTCGATCACCGACAGCCAGTCCCGTTCAAGCGACGGCCAGCAGTTCTGCGACCGGACCCGCATCCCGTCCCGCACCGGTTCCGTGCAGGTCCTGACATTGGGGATGCCATCGACGTTCATCAGGCAATTCGGGCACTTGCCCGAGACGCACAGCAGCCCGCGCGGCCGGTGATATTTGAAGCTGCGGGAAAAGATCGTCTGGCCCGCGGCGAGCAACGCTGAGGCCACGGTGTCTCCCGGATGGGCCGTGATCTCGCCGCCTTCAAAACCGAAAGTGATCTGCCGGCTCCGGTCGATAACCTGTCCGGCCCCCGCACCGAGCCGCTTCATCAATTCTTCTCTCCGGGAGTCTCTTCAGCGGCAGGCGGAGATTCTCCAAAATACGAGCGGAAGACTTGATTGGATGTCGTGTTTCTCTCGGCGATGAACCACAGCTTGCAACCCGACTTGTGATACCACCACTCCTTCTGCATGTCGGGCGAGTTGTCTTTCCAGTAGACGTAGCCGATCCAGGCTTCGCGCGGCGCCTCCACCGCCGGCCGCGCGCGCACCTCGCCGCCGAACTGAAACTCATAAACCGAGCGCTTTCCACAGTTGGGGCAGGGCAGCAGAAACGACATGCAGGTCCAGGCTCGCCGGAAGCCTGTCATCATAACACACGCCGCTTTCCTCAACGGTTCCCCGAAGTTCTTGCGGTATTCTTGTGCGGAGGCGATCCCCGATGGCGTCCGCGGACAAGGTTGCAAACGACCGGCAAGAGCTGGATCTAATTGTCAACGAGGTTGTCGCCGAAGCGCACATCAGCCGATCCTTGCTTCTTCCCGAAGAAATCGACTACATCCGCGAGCACGTCCTGAAGAAGCCCCTGCGCGTGATTCACATCTGGGCCTTGGGCGTCGGCGTCGTAATCACCGGCGAATACTTCGGATGGAACTTCGGCCTCCCGGTTGGAGGCCCCATTGGGGTGCTGATCGCCTCACTGATCGTCTGCGTCCTCTACCTGACCTGGGTGCTGACGCTCTCCGAACTGTCGGTCACCATGCCTTTCGCGGGCGGGCCGATGGCCTACGGGCGGCGGGCCGTGGGTAAATGGTTCGGCTTTCTGATGGGCTGGTCCATGTTCCTGGAGTGTCTCTTCGCCGCCATCGGCACGGCCCTGGCGACGGGCGGCTACATTGCCTTCCTGCTCAACCCCGAGCGTCCGGACCGCATTGTGACCACCGCCGGCGCCGTCTTCTGCGCTCTGGTCTTTTTCGTCGTTCAATACCTGGGAGTGAAGGAGCAGGCGGTCATCATGCTGTGGCTCACCTACGCCGCCATTATTGCGCTCGTCTGGTTCTGGCTTGCGGCGGCGCCGGGGGTGGCGCTGGAGCGCGTTTTCACCCAGCCCCTGCTGCCCGGCGGCTGGTCCGGAGTCCTGGGAGCCGTGCCCTACGCGCTGTGGTGGCTGGTCATTATTGAAACCGTGGCGCTCGCCTCGGAGGAAGCGCACGAGCCGCACGTTTCCATACCGCGCGGAATGGTGCTGGCGCAGATCACCCTGGTGGTGCTCGTCGTTCTGACCTGGTTCTTCGCTTCCGCCGCCGCGCCGTTCGCTGAGACCGGCGCGGTGGTCTACCCGCTGCCGCTGGTGATCAAGAAGGTGTGGGGCGCCGGCTGGTTTCTGACCGGATTCTCCGTTCTGGCGCTGGCCGGAATGGTGGTCTCGTATAACGGCATGATCTACGCGACCAGCCGCCAGTCGTTTTCCCTCGGCCGGGCGGGCTACCTGCCTTCGTTCCTCGGGTCGGTCCACTCTACGCGCCGCACGCCCCACGCGTCTCTGGCCGTATGGACGGCGGTGACCATCGTTTTCATCTTTTTCGGACAGTTTTACGAGAAAGCCACGGCGGTCGCCATCCTGATCTCCACGCTCACTGCTGTCATATGGTATGTGCTCGCTGTGATCTGTCTCCTGGTCCTGCGGCGAAGAGAGCCGGAGCTGGTCCGCCCCTACAAGGCGCCGGTTTATCCCTGGATGCCGCTCTTCGTTGCCGTGCTCTCCGCCATTGCGGGCTGCCTTTACGGCTGGGTCAACGTGCAGGTCCTCGTTCCGACGGCGTTGCTCTACGTAGCGGCCGGCGTCTGGTACGCGGTCTGGGCGCGCAAGAAGGTGCTTTCGGTCGCTCCGGAGGAGGTGGCTGCCCGCATTGCCCAGGAGCTGGCGCGTCGCGAGAAAACACGGGCCGCGGCGGCGCCGGCCGTGGCTGCCGCCGGCACAGGTTCTGTGGTGGTGAGCCGGCCCACCGGTCCCCTACTCATGCCCTCCGATCCGTTGTACTTTCATCAAGCGCAGGTGTTTCTGGAATGGCTCACCGGCCCGACGCTTCTGATCGGGGTGCTGTCACTGGTGTGGATGATCCTCCGCGCCGTGGGCTTCGTCCGGCCGATGCTGCCGGAGGCGGTGGAGATCTCCCTCGTGTGCGTGGTGTGGACGGTGCTGTTCGTTCTCGTCACCGCCGTGGGATTCTTGAGCACCAGGCGAAACGATCGTAAGTGAGCGGTTTGTCTCACGCCAGCGCTTGCAGGAGCCGGTCCACGTCCTCCCGGTTGTTGAACACAGAAACCGCAATCCTCATCTGGTTGCCGAAGCGGAGCGTCAATTCGACGTTCGCCTTCC
>JBGOUJ010000750.1:0-3248 GCA_041477005.1 Terriglobia bacterium
CGCCGAGTCCGCTTGCTCACGCGCGCGGCTCAGAAAGCCCTTCCGAGCCGCGACCGTCAGGGAGCGGTTGGCACTGTTATTTCTTGACAGGCCCTAAGTAGTTCGTTTCGTGAATACGCTTACGTATTACAAGGATCAAAGACTCGGATGGGCGCGCGTCGCGGTGAATTCCGGGCTACAAGCTCACAATCCACCGCAGAGGCGCGGAAGACGCAGAGATCTCTTGTTCTTGGTCCTCACTGGCCCGGGGCGGGGACCAGGTGGTAGTGCAGAATCACGCCCTTGTCGCCGACCACCCAGCCTTCGTCCACCTGGGGAAAGCTCAGGCCCAAGCCCAGGTGGGGCTTTCCGATCGTGGTCCAGGATTTTCCGCCGTTGGAAGTATGGAGGACGGCCTCGTCGGCGAGCAGGAATCCGTTGCTTTCGTTGAGGAACTGGAGCACGTGCATGGTGCGGTAGGTGGGGAGACCGGCGTACTGATTGGTCCAGGTGACGCCGCCATCGCTGGTCACCATCGGGCCGGCCTTGCCGGCTCGGGGGAGCAGCCAGCCGTGCTGGGGGCTGAGGAACTGCAGCCGGTGCAGATTCCCCCCGTCGAGATTCTTCTCCTTCCAGGTGCGGCCGCCGTCGTCGGTCATGGCGAAGCGGCCATAGTCGCCGGAGACCCAGCCGTGCTGCTCGTCGACAAAGAAGAGGGTGGTGTAATCGTTGCGGGGCAGCTCGGCGGGCAACGCCTGCCAGGTGTTGCCGCCATCGGCGGTGCGGTAAACCCCGACTCCCATATTGTGGACCTTGAGCTGGTAGCGAACCTTGCCGACCATGCAGGCGCCGCCGAAACCGCCGCCCCGGGGCAGCTCGTTGGCAGGCTGCCAGGACTGGCCGCCGTCGGTGGTGTGCAGGAGGGTTTTCGTGCTCTGGACCCACCCTTCGGAATCATTGACGAATACGACGCTCTCGAGCTGATCGCCTCTCTCCTGACGCTCGGTGAGCAGCTTCCAGGAGTCGCCGCCATCGCTGGTGCGGAGCACGATGTTGTGATCGCCGACGGCCCAGCCGCTCTTGGTATTGACGAAGTGGACGGCGTGGAGCCGGTCGGTGAGGCCGCTTTGCTGCGGGTCCCAACGGGCGATGTAGCGCACTTTCGCATCGGGGGCAGCGGCGGCGGGACGCTGCGGAGCGGCCGGCAGACGCTGCGGCTGCGCGGCCAGGGGAATCAAGCAGAGAAGACCCAGGGTGAGGACTCTCATGGCCGGAGTCTAGCACGGACAGGGCCCCTTTTTGACACGCCGGAGGAGATGAGAAGCCGCCGGAGAAACTGCGCCGGTGGGGCGGGAACGTCGGCTAAAACAGCGCGTCTGAAGTCTTTGCGCGACACCTGTCGTTTGGCCGGGTGTTCATTCTGGCTTCTGGCTCCTGACTTCTGTCTTCTTGTTTTAGCGGGAGGCGGCGAGGGGAGCGGAACAGGACTTGCAAAATTTCTGCCCCGGCTCGACGGAGGCCCTGCACCAGCGGCAACTCGGGCGTCCCTTCACTACTTCGACACCGAAACCGGGAAGGGACTTGGAGCAGCTCGGGCAGACCGTGGCGCCCTTGAGCACCGGCTCCGAGCAAAAGGGGCAGTTGACTTCGGAGGGATCGAGTTCCTCGTCGCCGGTCTCCAGCGCGTGGCCGCAGCCGGGGCAGTAGTAGGTAGCCTTGTCGCGTTTCCCCTCGCGACCGCAGGACGGGCAGCGCCAGGTGGAGGGAGCCGGCCGGGACTTCAGAAAAGCGATGCCGATGGCAACGAACACCGCCGCGGCGACTGTGAAGATGACGCGCACGCCGGCGCCCGGCAGGTGCAACCAGCCGGGGACGCCAAAGAGGGCCACGCCGGCAGCTATGTTCGCCAGGCCGGCCAGCTTCCACCACCAAGGCGCTCGCTCTTCCATGAGCCGTCCACCCCGGCACTCAGTATAGACCCGAACGCACGGATGAACACAGAAGAACACGGACCTGAAGCCCCTTGGGATCTGTGTTTATCTGTGGTTCCTTTTTCACCAGACATGGCAGGGACCCTTACGGACCATAGGCTGCCCGGAGCGGCAGGAAAAAGCCCTCTCGAACTCCGGCATATTGGACACAACGCCGTTGACGCGATCTTTGGCGGGGGAGTGGGGGTCGACGGTGGCAGCCAGGCGGGCGATCTGGTCGGTGCGGTTCTGGCACCAGCTCTGGCCGTAAGCGAGGAAGAAACGCTGCTCGGAGGTGAAGCCGCCCAGCCCAGAGGGCGACCCGTCGACGCCCTTGCCGGCCAGCACCTCGAGCAACGCCATGTAGGCAATGCGGGCGCCGCCGTTGTCGGCGGTGTTTTCGCCGAGGGTCAGGCGGCCGTTGAGCTTAACGTCATCGACGGCGGTGAAGCCGGAGTACTCGTCGGCGATGCAGGTAGCGCGCTTCTCGAATTCTTCGGCGTCCTTGGGTGTCCACCAGTCGCGGAGGTTGCCCTGGGGGTCGAACTGGCGGCCCTCGTCGTCGAAGCCATGGGTGAGCTCGTGGCCGATGACCGCGCCGATGGCGCCGAAATTGGAGGCGTCGTCCGTGTTCTTGTCGAAGAGGGGCGGCTGCAGAATGCCGGCGGGGAAATTGATGTTGTTCATCTGGGGATCGTAATAGGCGTTGACGGTGGGCGGGCTCATGAGCCACTCGTTGCGGTCCACCGGCTTGCCGATCTTGGCCAGTTGGCGGTGGAACTCGAAGTCGTTCGAGCGCAGCGAGTTGCCCAGAGCGTCGCCATGTACGATCTTCAGTTTGCTGTAGTCGCGCCACTTGTCGGGATAGCCGATTTTGTTGCTGATAGCGTGGAGCTTGACCAGGGCCTCTTTTTTGGTGGCCGGGGTCATCCAGTCGAGCTGCTCGATGTCGCGGGCGAGGGCTTTCTCGAGGGCGCCGACCATCTTCAGGGTCCGCTGCTTGCCTTCGGCGCCGAAGGTCCGCTCGACATATTTCTGGCCCAGCGCTTCACCCAGGTCGCCATCTACCGCCTCGACGCAGCGCTTCCAGCGGGGCCGGATCTCCTTGGCGCCCCGCAGCGTCTTGCGGAAGAAGTTGAAATCCTCGTTGACGAACGAGGCCGGCAGCATCGGGGAGGCCACGTGCACCAGGTGCCAGGTCAGGTAGGTTTTCCAATCGTCTAGTGTAGTGTCCAGCAAATAACTGGACAATTGGATTGATCTCGGTTATGCTGGAATCGTGTCGCGATCCACGCCCGC
>JBGOUJ010000751.1:0-3200 GCA_041477005.1 Terriglobia bacterium
CGCGGGTTCTGTCAGATTCTTGCGCAGAGCCCAAAAACCAAAGGCAAAAGGCAAAAGGCAAAAATCAAGGAAGGAAACATCTTTTTGGCCTTTTGCAATTTGCCTTTTGCCTTTGTTTTCGTTCCTTCATTTCTGAAGTCCCGCCGTCCAGTTCAGGATCACCGTAACCGGCGAGGCCTCCGCGCCTCCCTCGGCCACGGGCATCACGAACCGTTGACCGCCGCGGGCCACGTCATATTGCAGCAGGGAGATGACGCTCCCGGTCTCAAACAAAAGGTTCGGTACGCCCACTTCGAAGGGCCCAGAGGGCGCCCCGCCGGCCTTCACATCCACCGCCATAAGCCTTCCGCCAAGGTCCATGTAGTACAGTTCCTTTCCGTCGTCCCGCCAACGCGGCCGCGTCCCGCCGTCCGTCGAAATTTGCCATTTACCGGAGCCGGCGGGAAAGGGTTGCACGTAAACCTGGGGCGTGGAAGACTCCTCCGATGTATAGGCGACCCAGCGCCCGTCGGGTGAGAAACGCCCGTTTCTCTTCTCAAACTCGCTATGCACGTACAGCACGGGTTTGCGCTCGCCCGTCATGGGAAGCACCCAGAGGTCGCTGTTTTTTGTCTTCGGGTCCTGCTCGCTGTAAAATAGGTAACGCCCGTCGCGGGACCAGTCCGTCAGGAATTTGTTCCGGTCGTTCTTCAACAGCACTTCCTCCTGTGTGGAACCGCTGGACGACTTCACGAAGATGTCGTAGACGCCGTCGCGGTTCGATCCAAACGCGATGCGCGTGCCGTCGGGAGACCACACCGGGAAGTTGCCGGTGGCCGCTCCAAACGTTACTTGTGTCACGGCGCCGCGTGCCGAGTCGATGACGTAGAGTTCATAGCCGCTGGCGCCGCCCGCATCCGCCGCCACCCGGTTTTGGTCGGGCGAGAGCGAGAGGAATTGATACCGTCCCGGCGCGCCGAACGCTCCCAGAGATTTTCCGCTGCGGTCGAACCATGTCATCCGCCGTTCCAGCGTGGAGGTGCCGATAGCGATCGCTCCGTTCTCGGAGGCGGAAAAGTCCGCCCAGCCCACGGTCGGGCTGTAGTTGACCCGGTCGACAATGGGAACCGCCTCGTCCCGCAGTTCGAGCGATCCGGCATCGAACGGCTGAGCCATCAGGTTCCCGCCGCGCACGAAGAGGACGTGACCCTCGGCGTAGACCGCCTGGGACAAATCCGCGAGCAGGCGGCGTTTCTCCCGGGGGTTGGCCATCGAAGCGATCCACACTCCCTGCACTTCGGGTAAAGGGCTGGTGACTGTGTACAGGAAGTGCCGGCCATCGGGAAGCATCGCGGGCCAATAATGACGGCTCTCTTTGCGGGAGGCATCGAGTTCGGTGAACCGCTGCGGCTGGCCGCCGGAAGCCGGTACCCGATAGATACTGTCCAGGTTGCGCGCAAACAAGATGGTGCCGTCCGGGCTCCAGGCGGCGCCCTGTGGCTGCCCCGACTCGCAAACCAGTTGCGCCACTCCGCCGCTGGCCTCGATCTTCTTGAGTTGTCTCCCGGTGAAGAAGCCGAGAAAACGGCTGTCCGGCGACCAGAAGGAATACAGTGCTCCTTCGGTGCCGGGCAGCGGTTGCGGCGACAGCGAGTCGAGTGTTCGCAGCAACAGCCGGGCTTTGCCATCCGCGTCGCGCGCCAAAAAGGCGATCCGCCGGCCATCCGGGGCAAGCGCCACATATCCGAACCCCACCCTCTGGGGCGCCGGCAGCGTGAATTTCATCAACCTCGGCTGGGGCGGCTTCTCACGGAAGTGCAGCAGCGCCAGCGATCCTAAGGCCATGCCCAGCACGGCCGCGACAGCCCAGCCAAGCCACCACCGGCGCCGCGACGGCACGGGAGGCGGCAAACCGTCCTGCGCCGTGGTGCTCCATTCGAGCGCGCGCTTCAAGTCTTTCGCCGTCTGAAACCGGGCATCGGGGTCCTTTGCCAGGCACGTCTTCACCACGCGTTCCAACAGGGGCGGCTTCAGCTCAGCGAGCCCCTGCGGTTCCGCACTCATGATCGCGGTGATCACGCTCGCCGGGCTTGCTCCGTCGAACGCGCGCTTTCCGGTCAGGATTTCGTAGAGCACCGCGCCAAACGAGAAGATGTCGGACCGGGCATCAGCGCGCCTGCCCTGCAACTGCTCCGGCGACATGTATTGAAGCGTGCCGACGATCTGGCCCTGGGCCGTGAGGGCTTGCGTCATGGTGCGGTCATCGAGGGCCGGGTCGGATTCGAGCTTGGCGAGGCCGAAGTCGAGCAGCTTGATGCCCTGCTTGGTCAGGAGAATGTTCGCGGGCTTGAGGTCCCGGTGGACGATGCCCTTGCGATGGGCGGCGTCGAGGGCATCGCAGATTTGCACCGCGCACTGTAAAGCCTCCTCGACCGGCAGCGGTCCCGTCAACGGCGCGCCCTCGATGTACTCCATCACCAGGTAGTTCGGCCCGACGTCGTACAACTGGCAGATGTTCGGATGATTCAGAGCAGCAACGGCGCGCGCTTCGCGCCCGAAGCGTTCGGAGAACTCCTCGTTGGAGACTTTGATAGCGACGACGCGGTCCAGGCGCGTGTCCCGGGCCTTGTAAACCTCTCCCATCCCACCAGCGCCGATCGGCGCAAGGATCTCATAAGGGCCCAAACGGGTGCCTGGGGCAACTGCCATGTTGGTGTAGTATACTGCTTTGAGATCGACCGCGCCAAATCAGGTTCGCACCGTTTGAGATTGGCTGTCCCCTTTGAGCCCCGCAGATCTGAGGGCGAGCACAACAACCTTCATGGCGCCGCTCTCCCGAGGCGGAAGCAGGCCATCTCGGTGGCGTTGCGCACCAACAGCAGACCGCTATCGATGGCCGGGATGTTCCAGGTCCTGCCTTCGATGGCGGAGAATCGCGCCAGCTCCTGGTGGCCCGCCGGCGTAGCCCGCACCAGCACCACGTCTCCCTGCTCGGTCAGCACTACCAGGTAGCCGCCGGCGAGCAGCAGTTGCCCATAACCGTACCGGCCGCCCTTCCATTTCAACTCGCCGGTCTTGACGTCGACACACGCGAGAATCGCCTCATCGAAGCCATAGACGTAGCCCTGGTAGAGCACCGAGGAGTTGAACTTGTTCTTCATGCGGTTGTTCTGCCAGACGGGGCGCGCGGCGTAGGTCTCCCCTGCTTTGGTGATCTCCAG
>JBGOUJ010000752.1:0-3180 GCA_041477005.1 Terriglobia bacterium
AAGGCGCAGGAGTATGGTGGGTGGTGCTCTATCCCCTCAAAAGTGCGAAAGTCGGGCTAGCCACCAGCCGCGCCGGCCGGCCGAGCTCCCTCGCCGCCAGATCGACCACCGGGGCCAGGTCCAGATAGGTGCTCGAAGCGTGCACTGCGAGCACGCCGCCTTTCTTCAAATGCCGGAAGTAAAGGACGAAGGCTTCCTGCGTTAGCAGGTGAACCGGCACCGAGTCGCCCGAGAAAGCGTCGAGCACCAGGACGTCGAACTGCTGATCCGGCTCGCGCTCGAGCGACAGCCGGCCGTCGCCCGGGATAGTTTCCACTCGGGCCGGGCAGTCTCGCAAGAAGCTAAACTCGCTGCTCGCGAGCTCGATCACCAGCGGGTTGATTTCGTAGAAGCGATAGTAGTCGCCGGACCGGCCGTAGGCCGCGAGCACGCCCGCCCCGAGGCCGATCACTCCCACGCGCTGCGGCCACGGCCGTCCGCCATCCAGCAGCGCCAGTCCCCCGCCCGACTGTGGGCCGTAGTAGGCCGTCGGCTGCCTGCGCAGCTCGGGCTGCATGAACTGCTCCCCGTGATTGACCACGCCGTGACTCAGGACTCGCGTTGGGCCCGAGTCGCTCACCCGCAAAACACCGTAGAAGTTGCGGACCAGGACCCGGGCGTCGCCCCTGGCCGAGCGGATCTGAATCGCCAGATAGAGAAGAAGCGCCGCTCCGAGTCCCGCCGCCGCCCACCGCGCCTCCGCATCGCGGCCGGCGCCGGAGGGGCCGGGCTGACGTCCGAAGCCGGCGCGGGCGGAAGGGGCCGCCGGCGCCGCGCGCCGGTAGAGCACGAGAGCCGGCAGGAACGCACAACCGGCCATCCCGATCGGCAGTTCGTAGCGTCCTCGGAAGAAATGCGGCGCGACCAGCCCGACGAAGGCGCCTCCCAGCGCCCCGCCCAGCGAGACCATCAGATAGAACGACGTCAGGTACCTGGGGTGCGGCTTCAAAGCGGCCAGCTCGCCATGGCAAACCATGCAGCAGACGAACAGCGCCGCTGCAAAGATGGAAATCACCACTCCCAGCCGCGCTGTCTCGCCGTACTCCGACAGGCCATAGCTCAGAGCGGCGAAGGCGGCGAGTAACAGCCGCAAGAACCAATCCCGCCTGTACCAGCCGCGCCCCTCGAAGCACAGAATGAAACTGAGCAAGTACAGGCCGAGGGGCAGCACCCACAGAAATGGAATGGGAGCGACGTTTTTGGAGAGATGGTTCGTCACCGCCAGAAGAAGAGTCGAGGCGCAGGCGGCCAGCGCCACCCAGAGCAGTTGCAGGTTCCAAGAGGGCGGTTCGCCTGCCTCGGTCGGGTCTTCGAGTCCGGGGCGGCCGGAGTGCAGCGCGGCCAAGCCGCACAGCAGGACAAAGCCCGCGTAAGCGGCCGACCACCACCGCGTCTGCTGCCTCGTCGCGAGCAGCGGCTCCACGGCCACCGGATAGCTCGCCAGCGCCAGCATCGCACCGAGATTCGACAGAGCAAACAGCCGGTACGGGGCAGCCCCTCGATCGCTCCGCGCGTACCACGCTTGCAGCAGCGGCCCGGTGGTCGAGAGGAGAAAGTACGGCAGCCCGATCGTCGCCGCCAGCAAGGCCAGGATCCGGAGCGCCGGCTCCTCGGATCCGGCGGGCTTCCAGCTTTCGCGAGGCGTGACCGGCAACAGCAGGAGGCTCGCTCCCAGCAGAGCCACGTGGAGCGCCGCCTGCGCCTTGGGCCCCAGCCACCGCACGGACCAGCACGCGTAGGCATACCCCGCGAGCAGCGCGACCTGAAAGAACAACATGCAGGCGGTCCAAACCGCGCCCGTCCCCCCAAACCACGGCAAGATGACCTTGGCGATGACCGGCTGAATCGCGAATAGCAGAAACGCGCTGAGACAGATGGTAGATGCGTAGAGAAACCGCTCGCCGGCGCGGTTCATACGGCATTCATCGGCATTTTCTCCGTGTCACTGTGGCAAAATACCGTCAGTGACTTCCGACGAAACACACTATATGGAGGAGGCCCTCGAATTGGCCTATCGGGGCCGGGCGCTGGCCTCGCCGAATCCCATGGTCGGAGCGGTGCTGGTGAACGACGGCAGGGTCGTCGGCCGCGGCTTTCATACCTACGAGGGTGTGAAGCACGCCGAGATCCTGGCCCTGGAGCAGGCCGGCGAGCGCGCTCGCGGCGCCACACTCTACATCAACCTGGAGCCGTGCTCCCACCAGGGCCGCACGCCGCCCTGCGCCGACGCCTTGATTGCCGCCGGCGTCTCGCGAGTGGTGGCGCCGCTCGAAGACCCCAACCCGCAGGTGGCGGGCGCCGGCTTCGCCCGCCTCAGCGCCGCCGGCGTCACGGTGGAGCGCGCACCGGACTTCGAGCCGCAGAGCCGCCGGCTCAACGAAGCGTTCTGCCACTTCATCCGCACCGGCCGGCCTCTGGTGACGCTCAAGACCGCCACCACCCTGGACGGCAAGATCTCCGCTCCCGACGACAACAGCGGCTGGATCACCAGCGAGCGCGCCCGCGCCCACGTGCAGCAGGTGCGCCACGACCACGACGCCATCCTCACCGGCATCGGCACGGTGCTGGCCGACGATTGCCTGCTCACCGACCGCACCGGCCTCGCCCGACGCTTGCCGCTGCTGCGGGTGGTGGTCGATTCCCAGTTGCGCCTGCCGCTCAGCTCCCGCATCGTGCAGTCGTTCCAACAGGACCTGGTGGTGGCCACCACCTCCGCGGCCTCACCCCAACGGCGCGAAGCACTGGCCCAGCGGGGCATCCCGGTCCTCACCTGCGACGGCCCCGGCGGCCGCGTCGACCTTGCCGCCGTCGTGCGTTGGCTCGGCCAGCAGCAGAAGACGTCGCTGATGATCGAAGCCGGCGCCAAGCTGAACTGGGCCGCCCTCGAAGCCGGCGTGATCGATAAGGTTCTGTTCTATTACGCCCCGAAGATCCTCGGCGGGATGGAGTCGTTGCCGCTGGCCGCCGGGCCAGGGCGGCGGAGCCGGTCATCGGCTCTTGTGCTTCACGATCTGCGCACTTTCCCAGTGGGCCCCGACGAGTTTGCCGTCGAGGCCTACGTGCACTGACTTTGCCGGCGGCGAACCCTCATTGAGCAGCGAACCAGGCGTCCCAACTTCCCCAACGCCGTCTCTGAGGAAC
>JBGOUJ010000753.1:0-3136 GCA_041477005.1 Terriglobia bacterium
GCAGCAGGTTGTAATAGGCGCTCGACAGCCCGTGCAGCAGCAGACGGTCGCGAATCAGCCGGCGGTTCACAAAGATGTAGATCGAGTTGCGATTCAGCTTCTGCACCTGCGGCCGCGAAACGAAGCCCGCGAGCCGAAACGGCGTCGACCCCGGCTCTTCGGGCTCCGCCTGCGCCGCGGCCACGGCCTGCGACGGCGGGACCCACGGCGGCGCAACCACGAGCTGCTTCTCGCAGCTCCCGAGCGGCACTAGCTCCTCCAGAATCTCCGAGCCGAAAACCTGAAAGACGCGCTCTCGCAACGTTTCGACCGGAGTGGTGTGCAGCAGCTCGCCGTGCGGGGTGGTCAGTTGAAAGGTCTTCTCAGGGTGGGCCAGGCTGTAATGGGTCACGAGCGAGGCGATGTGGGCCAGCTCGGTCTGCTCGGAGCGCAGAAACTTCCTCCGCGCCGGCACGTTGAAAAAAAGGTCGCGGACCGTTAGGGTCGTTCCGGCTTCGAGCGCGACTTCCTCGACCGTGAGCAGCTTGCCGCCGGCGATCTCGAGCCGCGTGCCCGTCTGCTCCCGTGCGGTCCGCGTCTCCATCTGCAGCCGCGAAACCGAGGCGATCGACGGCAGGGCCTCGCCGCGAAAACCAAGCGTGGCGATCGAGAGCAAGTCCCCCACGTCGCGCAGCTTGCTGGTGGCGTGCCGCTCGAAGGCCAGCAGCGCGTCGTCACGCAGCATGCCCACGCCGTCATCGGCCAGGCGAATCAGCCGCTTCCCGCCCGCCTCGACTTCGAGGCGGATCCGCCCCGCCCCCGCATCGAGCGCGTTCTCCAGCAGCTCCTTGACCACCGAAGCCGGCCGCTCCACGACCTCCCCGGCAGCGATCTTGTTGGCAACCTGGTCGGGCAGGATGCGGATCACGCCCATAGAATCAGCCGTCAGCCATCAGCTATCAGCCGTCAGCAACCTACATGCTACCGCAGTTGGGCGGGTGGCTGGATGGCGCGAAGCCGTCAAAGCCGTCAGCCATCAGCGCCCAGCAACCTACCCTGATGCCGCAGCCGGGCGGGTTGCTGATGGTCGACGGCTGACGGCTGTCCGCTAGCCGTTTGTCGACAGCATCTGCTACCGCAGCCCGGGAGGTCGCTGCTTGCTGATTGCTGACGGCTGATAGCTGACGGCTACCTCAGGCTGTCCCCGGCAATGAACGCCGGCGGCGACTGCGGCCGGTGCGAGGCGAAGTAGTTTCTCTCGTTGAGGTTCTTGTAGACGTGGCCGGCCACCTCGGCGGCGCGGGGGCCGAATGTGGCGCGTCCGCCGCGCAGCAGCACGACGACGGCCAGCTTGTTGTGGCCCAGGTCGTTGTACGAGGTGAACCACCCCAGCCGCGCGCCGTCCTGGCTGCACGTGCCCGTTTTACCCATGATCGGATCAGCCGGATCGTAAGCCCGCCGCGCCGTCCCACGGCGCACCGCCGCCGTCATGCCCGGCAGCACGTTGGGGATCAGGGGCGCGATCTCCAGGCGCCGCTTCACCCTGGGAACGTAGTTGGTGATCTCTTCGTCGGTGCGCGGGTATTGCAGGTAATAAAGCGTGCCGCCGTTGGCCAGCGCCGAAACGAAGGCCACTTGCTGCAGGGGCGTGGCGGCAATCTCTTCGCCGAAGCTGGTCAGCCGGCCCACGCCGCCGAGCTTGGGCGGCGCCGCAGGAAACGTCCCCAGTTGCTCGCCGGGGATGTTCCAGCCGGCCTTCTCGCCGAAGCCGAACAGCCGCGCGTATTTCTGCACGCGCTCAAACCCCAGCGCTTCGCCCAGCCGCGCGAAAAACACGTTGTTCGAGATGGCCAGCGCGTCGGTCAGGTTCATGTACCACTGTTGCCCCAGCCGCAGCTTGGTGTGCAGGCTGATGATGCCCTCGTTCAACGCGGCCAGAGCTACCGGCACTTTGATGGTCGAGCAAGGCGTGAAGCCGCCCGCCAGGGCCAGCTTCTGGTTCACCATGGTGAGGATTCGCCCCGTGTTGGGCTCCGCCACCACCACGCTGCCGTTGAGCGGCCCTAACGCCGCCACGGCTGCCTGACGCACCGTCAAGTCTTCGCCATCCACCGAGTCACCGGCCGTCGAGTCAGCAAGCGACGACTCGGTCCAGGTTTGCCCGCTGGTCTTAGCCTTGGGTCGCGCGCGCTTCCGGCGCGCCGCGCTCGACGACTTACTCGGCGGGGTAACGGCAGCCGGCGCGGTGGCAGTCAGGGTCGTAAGACTAACAAAGAGAAGGGGGATAAACAAGGTTCGAGTTGGTTTCACGCAGCTCCTGTCATAACGTTACAAGCAAGATTTTCGGACGCTATCGGGTCCAGGGGGAGCCTAATCCCAGTGGCCCCACCTTCGTTCCCTATTTTCATGGAGATGGGGGCGCTATGTCAAGGCTGTAATGAAGATGGCCCCTGCAACTCCTCAAGTTCCCGCCGCGCCTGCGCCAACTTCGGAGCGAGATCGAGGCTCGCCGCCGCCATCGCCAGCCGCACCGTTGCGGCGTCCAGATAGGCATCTCGCGAGGCAGCGGGCTCCCCCGCTCTCTGGCTCATCCGGGCCAGCACCAGGTTGAGGCGGCCGATCTCAAAGTTCGCCTCCGGCCCTCGCGGCGTAGCCCCGAACCGGGAGGTGAATGCAGCCAGCTTCTCCAGTTGCTCGTGGATCTCGGCCTCACTGGCCGATGGCCCCGGGCTGAACAATACCAACAGGTAAAAGGCGGCATCCGGATTCTCGCTCGACCAATTCCCCAGGGAAGCCATGGTGAGGAAACCGGCGGGACGAGCCTTCCCACCACTCAGGTATTGAACATCCACCCATTCCTGCTGCCGCAGGGCGGGCAGTTGCAGCACGTTGACCCGCTCGCCCTGGCCCACGCGCACCAGCACCTTTGCCTTTCTCTCGGGAGAGTTGAGAATCAGCCCCTCCGAGGAGTTGACCTCTGCCGAAGCAACGGAAGGGAGCACGGCGGCGGCCCGCGGCCGGATGTGTGAGCCGATGCCCGCGGTCAGGAGTAAGACGGCCGCCGCCGCCCAGCCCAGGATCCGCTTCTGCATCGGATTGAGCGAGGCCGACCGGAACGAGGGCCGTCGCGCCGGCTCCTTAGCCGGAGCCGGGACAA
>JBGOUJ010000754.1:0-3093 GCA_041477005.1 Terriglobia bacterium
GACATCAGTTCATCCGCGGCGAACTCCGGAGGCGCTGCTTCCAGGCGAAGGCCCCCCCGCGCACTTGCCCACCGATTGGCCGGGCGCCGGCCCCATCGACGTCGCCATCCACGATTTGCCCCATCGCTCGTCCACGACCGAGTGGTGGTACGTCAACAGCCACCTTTGGGCGGTGGACGGCCGGGAATTCTCCCTCTTCGCCTCGTTTTTCCGCTTAGCCGTCGATCAGGACCAAACGACCGGCGAATGCCGGTATGCCCATGCGGTCTCGTGGGCGCTGATTGACGCCGCAAACAAGCGCTACTATGCCAATTCCGTGCTCGACCAGTGCTCTCCCGAAGATGCCTTGCAGAGGCTCGATCGCGGTGAGGCCACGCGCGATCCATTCCTGCGTCGCGCTTTGCGCGAGGTCTTCGCGAAAGGCCGGGTTCCCTTACCCGATCGGATCTGCCGCTACATGCGCGTCGGGGCCGAAGATCTCGACCTCGATTTTGACGGCAACCGGCTCTCGAAAACCGGCGGCGGTTATCAACTGGAGCTGAGCGATCCGGCTCGCGGCATCCGCTGCCGGCTGGTGTTCGCCCCCGAGAAGCCGATCGTGAGGCACGGCAATGACGGCGTGGTGCGCGGCCCGGCGGGGGAAGATATGTTTTACTACTTCACGCCTCGGTGCCGCGTGGAGGGCGAGCTGCTGGTTGCGGGCCAGCCGGTCGCCGTGGCGCAGGCGACCGGCTGGTACGATCGCGAGTTCGGCCGCCGGCGCTTGGATGCGGAGGATAGCGGCGCCCAGGCGATCGGCTGGAACTGGGCCGCGGTTCAGCTCGACAACGGCTGCGAGCTGAGCGCCTACGATCTGTTCAGCGCCTCCGATGGCGCGCCATGCTGCCACTGGGCCATCCTCTGCGACCCCGAGGGGAACCGCTGCGTCTTTGAAGCATTCACACTGCAGCCACTCGATTATTGGAGAAGCACCCGCACTTTCAATGATTACCCCACCCGCTGGGTTCTCGATGTCCCCGGCGCCGGGTTGCGGCTGACGATTGAGAGCGAGTTCGAGGCCCAGGAGTTTCTCACGATCATCTCGCCGCCCGCTTTTTGGGAGGGCCGGGTCCGGGTGGCTGGCGTCATGGGTGGCCGCGCGGTGCAGGGCCTCGGGTTCCTGGAGCGCAGAGGGTTCAGGAACCTCGCAACCATTGACGACTTCCTCGCGGCGGTGAGCCACGAAACCAGGAAAGCGGTTGACGCGCTGCTGCCCGCCGACCTGACGCCGGAGGATGCGACGCGGCTAATCGCCAGCCCGGAGCGCGTGTATCTCCTGGACGGTTTCGACCTTGACCAATACGCTCGCACCGTCATTCGCCCGATCCGCGAGATCATCCACCGCGGCGGCAAGGCCTGGCGCTCCTACGGGTTGCTGGCCGCCCTGGATCTCGCCGGCGGGGACTCGGAGATCTACCGCGCGTGGCTGGCCGTGCCCGAGTTGTTGCACGTCGGCTCTCTGATCGTGGATGACGTCGAGGACCGATCCGAGATCCGGCGCGGCGGCCCGTCGTGCCACAAGCTTCATGGCGAGGCGCTGGCCATCAACGCCGGCTCGGCGTGCTACTTCCTGGGGCAGACGCCGATGCTCGACTCGAATCTCACGCCGCCGACGCGCGTGCGCGTCTACGAAGCTTACTTCGAGGCCATGCGCGCGGCGCACGCCGGCCAGGCTGCCGATATCGACGGCCTCGCCAGGTGGGTGCCGAAGATTGTGGAGAGCGGCTGCGGTGAGCTGCTCGAGCGCCGCGTGCTCGCCATCTACCGGCTGAAAGCGGCGGCCCCTCCGGGAGCCCTCGCGCGGATGGCGGCAGTCGTGGGTGGCGGAACCGAGGAACAGGTTGCCGGCCTGGGAATGCTCTTCGAGGCTTTCGGCCTTGGCTTTCAGATCATCGACGACGTGCTCGACGTTCGCGGTTTCGAAGGCGAGCTCAAGACCAGGGGCGAAGACATCTCGCACGGGAAGATCACGGCGCCCGTCGCCAAGAGCATGTCGAGGCTGCCGCGGAGCGGCAGGCGCGAGCTGTGGGACGCGCTCCGATCGAAGCCGGCCGGCCCGCACGCGATCGCGCGCGTAATCGATCTTCTCGAATCCTGCGGCGCCGTTGACGCCTGCCGCGAACATGCCTCCGGGCTGATCGAGGATGCCTGGGGCAGGCTCGACCCCCTCTTTCCCGATTCGCAAATCAAGGTCAACGTGCGGGCGCTCGGCTGGTACATCCTGGACCGGCGCTACTGACAAGGTTAGAATAGGGTTATGGTGCAAAAGCTCCAGGCTGTTTATGAAGGCGGCGTCTTGTGGCCAGTCGAACCGTTGCGTCTCGACGAGCACCAGCTTGTCAGCGTGGTCATTCTGGATGAGATCGCACCTGACGACGAGCTCCAGTTCGAGGCTCCTGAGCGCTTCGAGGCGCTGGCAGATCACAGCGTGAGTCTGAAGAACCTGCGTCGGGCGCTATCCAAGATTCCTGCTTCGCTGGACGCCGACTTCGTGGCCGCGCGGAACGAACGTTAAGTGCCCGGCTACTTCATCGACACGAGCGCCTTGGCGAAGCTGTACCATTCCGAGATTGGGAGCGAGCGGATGGAGTCGCTGGCGCGATCGGCCGACGTCAGGCTCATCATCTCCCAGCTTTCCTTGATCCCAACGGGCCCGTAGTCGCAAGAAAGCGAGACAATTGCTCGAAGTTGGCTCTGTGTTCCCACCGGCGTCGGCCCCGGGTTCCCTTCCCTTTCGCGTTGGCCCCGCCGACAATTCCCGCCATTGGCTCGCAAGGTCATCATTAATCGCATGTTATACTCGCATTCAGGGAGAACGGCATGATCAAGCCCACCGCGAAGATCTGGCACAACGGCGCATTTATCGATTGGAAAGACGCCAAGGTCCACGTGCTGAGCCACACCCTGCATTACGGCTCGAGCGTCTTCGAGGGCATTCGCTGCTACACGACGCGCGGCGGGCCGGCTATCTTTCGCGCTCGCGATCACGTCCGCCGCCTCACCGATTCCGCCCGCGTCTACCGCATGGAGGACATCGGCTACACCCACGAGCAA
>JBGOUJ010000755.1:0-3046 GCA_041477005.1 Terriglobia bacterium
GTGAACGGGCGCCTCTGGTACGATCAGCCCGTTTCCCGCGTCGAGGCCACCATGGCGTTGTTCTCGTCCTCGACCGAGCTGGAGAAGGTGGTTCTGAGCAAGCCGGTCCAAACCTACATCCCCTTCGATGACGCGGTTCTGAAGGGGCTCCAGCCGCTGAAAAATCTGCGCGAGCTGCGCGTCCAGCAGACACGCATTCCGGGCGCCTCTCTGGCGGCGTTCCCGCTCCAGTATCTCGACCTCAACTACGACCGAACCTTCAATGACGGCGGCATGAGCAGTTTGAAGGGCATGACGGCGCTCTCGAAACTTTACTTGAAGGGCACTTCGATCACCGACGAAGGCATCAAGAATCTTTCCGAGCTGACCAGCCTGACCGAACTCGACCTTGCCGACACCGGGATGACCGACACCGGGCTTTCCTACCTGGCGGGATTGACGAAACTGCGGCGGCTGAACATTCAGAGTTCCAGCGTCACCGACGCGGGACTCGAGGCGCTCCGTGGGATGACCCAGCTCGAAGAGCTGAGCCTCTACCGCACGAAGGTTTCCAACGCCGGCCTGGCCAAGCTGGCGGACTTGAAACACTTGCGTGCTCTCGATCTACGCTACAGCCGCGCCACCGGTTCCGGTGTGCGCGAACTGGTGGCCGGCATCCCGAATTGCAAAGTCCTGTTCCAGGATTCGTCCAACCGGGAATCGAAGCGGACCACCGAAGCGGCCTCGGTGGCGGACAAGGGCGAGCCGGCGATCGCGAAGTGGCTGGGATCTATCGGCGGGAAGGTCGAGATGCGCGGCGGGCACGTGACCGGGGTCTCGCTGAAATCGACTCCCATTACCGACCGCGAGCTGCTGATCCTCGCCAAGCTGCCGCAACTGGCCGGCCTGAGCCTGCGCGACACCGAGGTCAGCGATGTCGGTGTCGCCCACCTTTCGTCGATTCGCTCGCTCGAGAAGCTCGATCTCGGTTACACGCTGCTCGCCGATAGCGCGCTCGCCGGCTTAACCCCTTTAGTGAATCTTCGGTCTCTGTACTTGGGCAGCACACAGGTGGAAGGCCCCGGCCTCGCAGCCCTCGCGGGGATGACAAACCTGCGGGAACTGAACTTCGACAACTCGCCCCTGAAGAACGAAGGTCTGCAACACCTCGCCAAGCTCACCGGTCTCGAAGGATTGTCGATTCGATACACCGAGGTCACGGACAAGGGGACGGCGAGCCTGGCTGAAATCAAGAACCTGAAGCGGCTCGATCTGACCGGAGTGGACATCACCAACGACGGGCTGCAGAATCTGGCGGGGCTGGTCCAGCTCCAAGAGCTGGATCTGAGCTTTTGCCGTTTCACCGAGTCGGGATTGAAATCGCTGATCGGCCTCAAGCAGCTCAAACGCCTCGGTTTGGCCGAAACCAAGGTGAATGACGCCGCCATGGAGTGGATTGCGCAACTCCCCAAGCTGGAGTCGCTGAACCTCGACTACACAACGGTCAGCGATGCCGGCTTCGCGAAACTGGGCACGCTCACCGCGCTGGCCGAGCTGCACCTCGACCGCACCGATATATCGGACGCCTCCTTGAGTATGCTGGCCGGCCTGCGGAGCCTGCGCTACGTGGACCTCTATCACACGCAGACCTCGGAACAAGCCGTCCAGAACCTGACGAAGGCTCTGCCCGGTTGCAAAATCAATTGGAACCGCAATTCCGGCAGGCGGGAGCGGAGAACTTGAGGAACACGGGGAAGAAGACCATTCTCGCGGCTGCGACTGCCCTGATGGCGGCGGGCATCTGGACCGCTCGCGGAGCCGGGACGCCGCAGGCAAGCGTGGTCCAGGCGCAGGCAAGCGTGGTCCAGGCGATTGAGGCGCAGGGCGGGTACGTTGTCCGAGACTCGGACGGCAACATCGTCGAGGTTTCGCTTGCCCGCACGTGGGCGACCGACAACGACATTGAGCGCATCGTCGAGATCAAGGGTCTGAAACGTCTGGATCTTTCCTTCACCTATGTTTCCGACCGCGGCGTAGAGCGGCTCCAGCAGTTGCAGCAATTGGAAGATCTGACCCTGGACACGGCCGAATTCATCACGGATGCGGCTGTGTCGTATCTTCGCGCGAACCGCGGGTTGCGCCGGCTGAATCTGCGTGGCACCGACGTCACCGACATCAGCCTCCCGTACCTCGCCGAGCTGACCGGCTTGCGCTCGCTGGATCTCAGCCATACGCAGATCGGCGACGTGGGGTTCGAGAGCCTGCCCGCGCTTGCCGATCTGGAGGAGCTGAATGTGGGCGGAACCAGGATCAGCGGCCTCAACTTGAACGTCCTCCGGCTGCTTCCGAAGCTTAAGAAACTGAGTTTCAACGGAATTCAGCACCGGAACGGCGGCGCCTGTTGGTCAGCCTTGATTATCGACCTGGACCTGGACACGATCTCCCTGCTGTCGGGTCTCGAGGAACTGGATCTGGGTATCGGATTCAGTCTCGGGAAAGGCGGCCGGCCCATGGCCCCCGATCGCACCGCCCTGCGCGAAGGAGACTGCCGGGTCGCGGGCGGCATCAAGCTAAGCGATCTCGGGCTGGCCAAGCTGGCCAAGTTGAAGAAGTTGCGCCGGCTTGACTTCAGTGGCGCGCAGCTCACTCCCGCCGGCCTCAAGGTGTTGCAGGGCCTGCCGCAGCTCGAACGGCTCAGCCTGTGGAACTGCACGGCCCTCGACGACTCCGCCGCTGAAGCGCTGGCCGCGATTCCCAGCCTGACGAATCTCGACGTATCGTACACGCCCATGGGCGACCCCGCGTTGCAACGTTTGGCCACGCTCCCGCGCCTGAAGTATCTGTACCTCACCGATACCAAGGTGACTCCTGTGGCCGTGGCGGCATTCCGCAAGGACAAACCGGCCTGCTTCGTCTCCTGGGTCCAGCGTCCCGCGCCGCGATCGGCTCCCAACAAGAAAGCTTCCGCCGCCAAGAGCACGGGGGATTCGCAATGACGCTGTGGGGCAGGCCCCCCGGCCTGCGCCGGGCCCGCTGGCCCGGCCTCGGGGAAAGCCAGCCGGGCAAC
>JBGOUJ010000756.1:0-3033 GCA_041477005.1 Terriglobia bacterium
CGGACTAGGGTGTATCCGGTCGCTCGCCCCAGGTGTTTGGGGTATGTCCGGCCCGGCGCGTCCAGCGTAGCCTGGACACTGAGGGCGGACACCCATGAACAGGGGCATCGCGATCGCGGTCTTCAGCGGTTTACTCATCGCCGGCGGGTGTTGGGGCCAGGCGAACGGCGGAGGCCTCGACCCGGCCGTCCTGCGGATGCTGCCGCCCGACGCCCGCGTGCTGCTGGGCGTCGAGTGGCGCAAGTCGCTGGCCTCATCGGTCGGCGCCATGGTCGAAAAGCGGATCCAAGAGTCGGGGCTGCCGCCCATCCCGGGCCTGGCCGGGTTCGAGCGCACGCTGCGCGAGGATGTGGATTCGCTGCTGCTCTCGACCTCGGCGCAGGATCTGCCGGAACGCGGGCGCCAGTCTCCGATGCTGGTTGTCATCAAAGGCCGCTTCGATCCGGCCCAGCTCCGCAAAAGGATTGCCGGGAAAACCGAGAGATACCGGCAGACCGAGTTGATTGCCCCGGCCAAGATCGAGCCGCCCACCATGCGAGTGGCGCTGCTCGACCCGAGCACGATCCTGTTCGGAGATCGCAAGGAGTTGACCTCCGCCCTCGACCGGCTGGCTGCGCCGCCTTCGAGGAAGAGGAACGGCGCTCTGTTCGACCGCGCGGCCGGCCTGGCGGCCCGGCACGACATCTGGCTGACCATCGACGCGCCGGCCGGCGGTTTTAAGGGCGACCAGGCCGCTTCCATGCCAATGCTCTCCCAGTTGAGCGGCCTGGATCTGGGAATCTCTCTTTCCCAAGGATTGACGATCGAGGCCAGCCTGCGCGCGAAGTCCGAGGCGGACGCCGGCTCTCTCAGCGCCGCCGTGCAAGGCCTGTTGGCCATGGCGGCGGTGAACCGGAAGGATGCCCCCGGCCAGGAGGATTTGCTGAAACGAGTGCAGGTGACGCCGGCGGCATCGGCGGTGAGCATCCGTCTGGCGCTGAGTCCAGCCGAGCTCGCCGAGAGCATGGCGCGGCTGCCGGCCTCGACGCCGAACTCGACACCGAAGCCCCCGCCTGCCAAGTCTGCGGCCGGCCCCGCCGATCCAGCCCCACCCAAGCGGATTCGCATCGTCGGCTTGGACAGCGGCCCGCTTGAAGTGCCGGCAGCGCCGAACCGGTAGGCTCCACGTCGAAAGCTGTAGCTATTAGCTGAGGCTCCGCTACCCGCCGGAACCCTTCGCGAAGTAGGGGTGGGGTACGACCGGCAACCGCGGCAGTTGCTCCTCCGAGCCCTTCAGCTCCACGTCCTCCATTAGAATCGACGGCGCGATGACGGTCGTCTCGGCGCCGTAGGTTCCCTCCATCAGCGCAAAGGACGTGCCGCTGTCGATGAAGTGGAAGGCGAAGGGCTCGTCGCCCGCGGCGATGATGTCTTTCAAATTGCGGATCGAGAAGCCGCGAAAGCGCAGGCCGCGCACCGGCTCCTCGTGGCCGTCGGAGACGTAGACCTTGTAGACGGCTATGGGAATGCTCGTAGGACGATCTTCCTGGCCCTGGCCGGAAAAGAAGCTCTGCAGGTCCTCGCGCGAAGCCGAAGAGGGGAAGTCGAGCTTGCGGACCAGGAGGCCGAACTCGCGATCCTGGGCCCGGCACATCTCGATCAACTGCCGCTTCAGCTCCCCTTCCGGATGGGTCTCGCGGGCAGTGACGAAAAGGTTGCCGGCCGCGGCCACCGCCGTCCCGAAGGGCCCGGGAAGGCGGGCGTGGCCGTTCGATCCCTCGAACCCTTTCACCGGCAGGCGCGACAGCAGGTAGTTCTCGAGCACGCCGCGGCGAACCAGCTCCACGCGGCGCGGCTTGACGCCCTCCAGGTCCACGCCATAGGAACCGAGCAGCGGCTTGCCCTGCCATTCGGTTTGGGTGGGGTCGTCGGCCACGTCCATCCAGTCGGGCAGCACGCGGGATTTCCGCCGGCCGTCGAGGGCGCCGCCGATGCCGCCGGCGGCGCCGCCGAACCCGCCGCGCCCGCCTTCCGACAACGGCTGGCGCGTCAACGCCAGGTTACGGCCGAGCGTCTCGGCAAAGACCTGGGCGGCAGCCATCTTCTCGAACAGCACGGGTCCGGAGTAACTTTCGAGCGTCGATGCCGAGGCGAGATCGCTCAAGCGCTTGGCCATAGCCTCGATCCGGGCGCGGATCTCGGCCGGCGCCCCCAGCACCTCCTGGCGCCGGGCCGGGATCGAGACAGCGTCGAAGAGCCGCATGCCGTCAGACGCCTGCGTGACCGCAAAGGCCTGCAGCAGCCAGATCGCCTCCGGCTCCCGCACCCGCGTCCCCTCGCTGTTGACGAAATAGCGGGTCCCGGCCGAAGCCTCCATCTCCACCCGCGAAGACAGGATTTGCGGATAGCGGCGGAACAGCGCCGAGAATTCGCGGAGCCGCTGGTCCCACACCTTCTGGTCGATGACCAGCCGGCCGCGCTCTTCCACGCTCTCTACCGGATCCTGCCGCGCGAAATCATTCAGGCGCACCGGCAGGCGGATGTGCTGCAAGGCGGCCTGCTTGCGCGCCAGCGCCTCGACCGCCGCCTTGTAAGCTTCGTCGGCGGAAAGCCAAAAATGCCGCCGCAAGACATAGTAGTCGTCGTCCAGCGGCAGCGTCGCGATGTCGCCGCTCACGCCGCGAAAAAGCGGGCCGGAGGCGAAATTGGTATTGTCGAGCTGATAGCCGCCCACCCGCACGCTGACCGATTGAGAGCGCGAGTGGGGCCGGCGGGACCGCGCCAAGCCGCCGAACACCGCCGCTCCCTGGTAAGTGTAGGAGTCCAGAACCAGGTAGTCGATGTAATACGGCCGCGGCAGGCTCTCAAGCTTCAGGTCTTTGACGGCGCGGTTCATCTCGTCCGTCATCGCGCGCAACACGACGTCGGCTGTTCCGCCGTTTTGAGCGAAACAGAATTGGGAAAGGAAGACGGCGGTGAGGAATTGAGAAATTGAGAAATGGAGGAATTGAGAAAGGAAGACGCCTCTCCGCGAGGCCTCCGTCTTCTCAAGCC
>JBGOUJ010000757.1:0-3012 GCA_041477005.1 Terriglobia bacterium
GCCAACTTGCGCTCCGGCCCGCCCAGTGGCGGGATCAGCCGCAATTCGCTCCTGCCGGCTTCCGATTGACTGCGCAGGAAGGCGATCGAGCGGCCGTCGGGCGACCAGACCGGGTTGTAGTCGTTGCTCGGGTCGGTCGTCAGCCGCAAAGGAGAGCCGGCGCCGATCTGTTGCACGTAAATGTCGGGATTGTTCTGCTTCGGTCCGTTCCAAGTGAACGCCACATGGTTGCCGTCGGGAGAAAACGAAGGATATCGCGCCACTCCGGGTAGCGTGGTGAGTGGGACGGCTCGGAGCGGCTCCGTGCTCGGGGTGCCCTCTGGGCCCGCGCGCCACGCCCGCCAAGCGAAGAAACCCGCCACCACCAGCACCGGCAGCAGCGCGGCCCAGGCCCAGCGCCAGCGTGATGGCGCCCGCGCCAGAGGTACGGAAGACGACTCCGTCTCCAGGTCCTCCAGCGACACTTTGACGTCCGTCATGGTTTGATAGCGCCGGGCTGAATCCTTCCGCAGGCAACGCAGGATGATCTTTTCAAGTTCCAGCGGGATCGAAGCGGCAAGCTCGCTCGGCGGCCGCGGATCCTCGTTTAGGATCTTCGACATCACCGAGAGCCGTGAGTCCCCGGTAAACGGATGCCGGCCAGTCACCATCTCGTAGAGGACCGTACCCAAGCTGAAGATGTCGGAGCGCCCGTCGAGCTTGCGCCCCTCCGCCTGCTCGGGTGACATGTAGGCAGCCGTGCCGAGCACGCTTCCTTCCTCGGTCAGCCGCCGCGCCGTGAGCGTAGGCGCATCATCCGAGTAATCGGACGGCTCCAGCAGCTTGGCCAGGCCGAAGTCCAGAACCTTGACGCGTCCCTCGTCCGTGACCATGACGTTCGAAGGCTTCAGGTCCCGATGGACGATGCCCGCGCCGTGAGCCTTAGCCAAAGCGTCAGCGATCTGTACGGCGTACTTCAGGGCCTGCGCCGGGCGCATCCCCTTAGCCGGAACCAGCTCGTCGAGGGTCCTTCCCTCGATGTACTCCATCACAATGAAGTCCACCCCCTGGTCGGAGCGGATGTCGTAAATGGTGACGATGCTGGGGTGGTTTAGGGCGCTGGCCGCCCTGGCCTCCTGCACGAAGCGCTGTTTGCGGCTGGGATCGGCAACCTTGTCCGGCGGCAGGACCTTGATCGCCACCGGGCGGTCCAGGTGGGTATCGCGGGCCTGGTAGACCACGCCCATGCCGCCTTCGCCGAGCTTCGATTCGATCCGGTAGTGGTCGAACGTCTGGCCGATCATCGGGAAGCAGGCGCCTTTGGCATTCCATCTTAGGGGGGTCTCCCCGGGTAAGTCAATGTGATGACAACCCGCACCCCGTTTGACATTGGTTCCTGTCTTTGCTAGCCTCCCCCACCAGAAGTCGGAAGGAGACCTTCTATGTCGAGGTTTCTCAGCGGGTCCCTGTTAGTCCGATTCGCTTCTTCCTGAACGCCGTCAATGAGAACAACATCGAAGACATGATCAAAGAAGGCGTCATGATTTGCTCCGGCGGGGAAGCGGCCGCCACCAAGGGCCGGACGTTCTCCAAGCGCCCGACGCCCTGGTGAGAAGAGAATGAGGAGGATAACCCTTATGCGACGCTTTGTTGCCGGAATGGGACTGCTAGCGCTGGCAGCGGGTCTGGCCGGCGCCCAGGCCCAGACCAACACGCTCACCCGCGGGGAGTCCAGAGAAGGCTGGAAGCTCCTGTTTGACGGCAAGACCCTCGACGGCTGGGATCCCCATGTGGGGGGAGATTGGAAGGTCGAGGATGGGGCGATAGTCTGTCCTGGGACGACGGCCGGCTGGCTGGGCACGTCTGAATCGTTTTCCGATTACGTCCTGAAGCTGGAGTTTCGCGGCGGCGAGAAGGTGAACAGCGGCGTCTTCCTGCGCTCGCAAAAGGAGGGCCAGCCGCACATCACCGGCTACGAGCTGCAAATCTGGGATTATCAGCCGGCCGGTTATAACACCGGGAGCCTGGTTGGCTCCGTCAAGGCAAACCCGACGAAGATCCTCGCCGATCAGTGGAACAGCTATGAAATCACGGCCGAGGGCGACCACTTCCTCATTGTCCTGAACGGCACAACCATCCTCGACGCCCACGATTCCAAGCACGCTGCCGGCGTGATCGGTTTCCAGTGCCAGAAAAACAACCGGATCGAGTTCCGCAGCATCCGATTGCGGCCCATCAAGAAGTGAGAGCGCGAGGCCGGGCAGGAGGCCTCTATCTAGACAGGTTGCTGCCAGGAAGGGCGTTTCAGGGGATCTATCGATTCCGTGTCCATTGTCGATCCAGACTTCCTAGAGGGCGACTTCCTGGGCGTTTTCGTGGCGCGAAGGGGATTTCTCAACAGTGATTCCGTTCACCGGCTATTTCCCAGATCGCCGTCTGGACGTATTCCGTCTGCTAGATCAAGAACAGGTGAGTGGCGCTGAAGTTAAACATGGAAGGGGCCAAGAGCGGGGGTCGAAGCCCCTGCCCAGTTGGCAGCGCCGTTGAGGGTCACCGGCCAACTCCTCGGAACGGGATATCACCACAGCACGGCGCAACCTCGGAACCGGCGTGACGTCAGTTGAACCGTTCGAGGCCTTTTGCCTTCCACACCGTGTTCTCCGGCCGCAACAGGTACTTGATGAACGCGAGCGCATCGTCGCGATGTATCCCCCTGGCCGAAACCGCCGTGGACATGTCGATCCAGGCCGCGAGCTCGCGCGGGAGCGGGCCAACGAGCTCGATCTCCTTGTAAGGAAGAATTTCGCAGATCGCCTGAAGGGCCATGTCGCCTTCTCCGCGCACCAGCGCCTGCCCGCCTTCGCCTCTCGTGCTGACCGGGCTGTTCACACCCGCAAACTCCGGACGCTTGATCACATTCTGTTCGATGACTTTTGCCACCATGCTGCCGCCGGCGGGATTCGAGCGCATCACGGCCTTCGCGCTCCGCAGCGCGGTCGCCAGTTTCGCCACTGTCGAGATGTCGGGATGGGA
>JBGOUJ010000758.1:0-3000 GCA_041477005.1 Terriglobia bacterium
CGCGTTCCAGACGGGAGCTTCCCAGAGCTATAGCATACCGTGTTCGGCCGCCTTCTCACGCTGCCCTCTTCAGGGAACCGATTCAAGCCCCACAAGCGTGTCGTGTGCCCCCCATTGGGTAGTTCGACACAACAGGAACAAAGCTGAAGCCTGAAACCTGCCGGCGCCGCGCTACGCCTTAGCAGGGCCCGAGAACTACGCGCCACCGGAGCGCCCCGCCGCACGGGCGACCCGGGTTGTGCGATAGTGAAGGGCGATCGGGAGGCGGCTATGAACAAAACCCTGTGGCTCCTGGCCTTGGCCCTTTCGGCCGGCATTTCGCTCTGGGCGGCTGGATTCTGGGAGAAGAAGAATTTTGCTGAGTGGAGTGACAAAGAAGTCCGGCAAATGATCGCCGATTCGCCTTGGGCCCACCGGGTCGATCTCGTCCTGGGGTCGGCCGGGGGCGGGGGCGGTGGGGGCCGCGGCGGGCGCGGGGGGCGAGGCGGCGGCGGGGGCGCGGGGGGCGCTGGGGATATGGGCGCCATCGGGAGCGCCGCGACTGGCGGCCTTGACGCAGGCGGGGGAGTGGGCCGATCGGGAACCGACACGATCTCCGACAGCAGCCAAATGTCGACAATTCCGGTAGTGATCCGATGGCAGAGCAGTCTGCCTGTGAGGCAGGCCCTGGCCAAATCCCGCTGGGGCAAGGAAGTCGCTACCTCGCCCGATGCCGCCAAGCTGCTGGGGAAGCAAGAGGACTTTTACATCGTTTCAGTGAGCGGCGTGCCCGGCCGGCTGCTCGAAGTCGCAGCTTCACCGAGCCTTAAGGCGTCCAGCTTTCTCAGGGTTGGAAAGCTCGGTCCGATTCCGGCGGTTGACGTGAAGGTCGCCCGTGGAGCGATGCTGGCCGAGGTCTTTCTGGTCTTTCCTCGCGCCCAGCCCGGCGCCCACATCATCACGCTGGAGGACCAGGAGGTGGAGGTCGTTACGCGGCTTGGATCGATCGAGGCCAGGCGACGATTCCGCCTCAAGGAAATGGTGTACGACGGCAAGCTCGAGCTGTAATTGGCATAACCCTGGGCTGGTCCGGCTGTGTCAAGCGCTCGGCGGTAAGAACAGGTGGTCCGGCCGCCACTGGTCCGGCCGCCAGCGGAAGTCCTCGTCGAAGTGGATACCCACCACGAAATCGTTTTCTCGAGGCCGGCAGTAGCATACGCGGGCGCGCGCTTGCAGCCCCGGCGCCACAAGCTCCATCGCTTCCCCCGTCTCAACCCACGTCTCGACCGCCACCCCGGCCCCTTCCAGGCACAGGTCCTCGAGAAGCGCCGCCGCGACTTGGCCGCCTCGGCGGATCTCCACAACGTGCGAGCACAGGTAGCGCGGGCTTCGTCGGCGCTCGACCGCGGGCCGGGACACGCCTCCCATTCTACCGGTCGGGGTAGCTCCTGGAAATGGCGAATAGGGCTACCTGCCGGCGGCAATTCTTACAAGGCAAAAGGCAAATTGCAAAAGGCAAAAGGCAAAAATCAAGGAAGAGGGCATTTTTGTGAAGATTGTTTCCGACGAAAGTCCGGGGCGCCTTGATTCCTGCTTTTTGCGATTTGCCCTCTGCCTTGCAAGCGAGGGGGCCAGCCTTGGGGAGCCGAGGCTCACTCGCCCGCGGCGGAAATCTGAACCAGCGGGGAGGCCTCGCCGGCCGGGGTCTCGATCGTCTGCGGGTCGCGCCAAAAGTCGACCATCGCCACCTGCTGCACGCAGGAGACCGTGCAGTAGGGCGCGCACCCCTTCTTCGTGAAATACTCGCGCCGCCTGTCTTCCGGCGTATATTCCTCCAGCGGCACACCCGGATAGCCCCGCTGCTGGGAGCAGTAGTGGACCAGTCCGCTCTCGCAGATATAAAGGTAGCGGCCGCCGGCCCGGCACCGCCAGTTGTTGGGCCGGCCGCTGGCGATGTTTTTCTGGAACTGGTTGACTCGCGAGTAGCTCCGCTTCCCGAGGGCCTTCACGGTCTCGTAAATGCCCCGCTCGACATCGCTCAATGGTCGCATCTGTCCGGTGCCGTCATGAATAATGCCGACCGTGCTGGTGAAGCCCAGCTCCACCGCCCGCCGGGCCACCACCAGGCCGTCGTTCGGATCGCGGATGCCGCCGCCGATCACCGAGTTGATGTTGACGTGAAAATCGGCGTACTCGGCCAGCAGTTGGAGCTTCTTGTCGAGCACCTTCAGACTCTTCTTCGAGACGTCGTCCGGCGTCAGGTTGTCGATGCTGATCTGCAAGTGCTCCAGGCCCGCCCGGTTCAGCCGTTCGATCCGGTCGGCGGTGAGCAGGTAGCCGTTGGTGATCATCCCGGCCATCATGCCGTGGCTGCGAATGCGGCGGATGATCTCGTCCAGCTCGGGGTGCAGCAGCGGCTCACCCCCGCTGATGGTGATGATGGTGGTTCCAAACGAGGCCAGCCGATCGATCCGCAGGAACATCTCCTCGGTAGGAACCGGCTTCGAGAAGTCGTCGTATTCGTTGCAATACTTACAGGAAAGATTGCAGCGCCGGATGGGGATGACGTGGGCCAGGACCGGGTGGCGGGTGGAGGCCAAGCCCCTGCCGATCATCCGCAGCTCGCGTGACAGGCGGTGGACGGCCAAAGCCTTACGCCGGATCGACCTCCAAAGCGCCATGTTCCTTATTGCACCACAAGGATAATCCGACCGGCAAGGCTTCCCCGTCGAGCAGCAGCATGCGGCGGCCGAGCGGCGCCAAGGGGCAGCGCTTCGGTACCGCACGGCCCCAGGGCGACCCGCTACCGCCCCGTTCAAGCGCACCCGGGAGCGAGCCTGGCAGCCCGTGGCAAAACTCGCGAGAACCGCCCCCGGATGTCACGAAGCTTCAGGGCGCCTCTTTCCTTTCAGCGACTTAACCTGGGTGCAAATTTGCAGCCAGGCTGGTGCGGCCGGTCCCGGGCACTTTCGCCACGGGCTGCGAGCCTAGGGGTAGGGAAGAGGGGGTTACCGCTTCACC
>JBGOUJ010000759.1:0-2999 GCA_041477005.1 Terriglobia bacterium
CCGAGGCCATGCTATAGCTGGTGAAATCGGGCAGCCCGTAAACATAAGCCGAGCGAGTTAGCTCGCGCAACGTTTCGTCGGGCTCGATCGCGATCCGGCGCGTATTGAGCAACCACTCCAGATCGCGCCGCACAGCGGCCTTGAGCTCACGCACAGACTTGGCGCGGGAAGCGGGCGGGTCGGCGGGGGTCCTGGGGTCGGCATCAATGAGCCGATCCAGCACCGACAATGTGAGCGCTACCTCGCCTTGGGCTCGGGCCATTTTCCCATCCCGGATGACTAGACCGTCAGCGCCTGTACCGGATCCAAGCGGCAGATGCGCTCGAACAACTTCTGCTTCTCCTTGGCATCGCCCTGGATCTTCTTGCTCGACTTCATGATAGCGGCCAGAGCGGCGGCCACCATTTCCCGGTCCTCCCATTCATCCAGCTTGTGCGCTTCGATGGTGGCGGCCAGATCGTCCAGCAGCGGCTGCGCGATGGTGTCTTTTCCGGTGGCGAGGCAGAGCTGGACCAGTTGCAGCTTTCGCTGGAAGCGGCCGCGTCCGGAGCGCTGCCGCTCGACCTCCTGTCGCATGATCTCAAACGCCTTCTGCTCCTGCCCCGCGCGCAAGGCCTCCGTGGCCAGCGAGTAGCTGTCAATGAACTTTTTCTGCCAGCCGGGCGCCGTGCCGTCCTCGGTCACCGGCGCGGCGGGCTTGGTGGTGGGAGCGGCGTCGGCCGGCTCCTGCAGCAACTCGCGCAGCCAGCCCTGCGTTTCGGCGTTCGCCGCCGGGGTATCGTCCATCAAGGTCGCCGGTAACAACTGCGGGACGTCCCGCAGCAAGGCCTTCAGCTCGGAGCGGATCGCCACGGCAATCGCGTTGTACTCGCTGCCCAGCGCCACACAAGCTTCCACCACCAGGCGCTGCAGATCCAGCCACGCGCGGCTGTACGGCAGCGCCATGACATTCTCCCCCGCCTCCAGCAGCTCTTTCCACTTCTTGTTGACCGCCAGTCGCTTGATGTGCTGCCGGACCTCGGTGGGCGGAGCCTCCAGCATCGTCGGATCGGACAGTTCAGCGGCGGCTCGCAACTCACCCCAGCGCAGGCCCCGCATCATCAGATAGGCCGCGGGGCTGTACGGCTCGCGCCGGCGCAAAAAAGCGGCTGCGGCGGAGATGCTGGCGATCGCCTCCTTGCGATCCTCCGGCTCCGAAGAGGTCAGCACCGAAACCACCAATCCGGCGGCCGTAGTCGTGCCGCCCGCCCCTTCGGCAGCAGCCCCCCCCTCCTGGCCAGCTGCCGCCGCTTCGGGCGGAACCTCCTCTACCGGGTCGGGCTCGGTTTCGCGCTTCTTCTGCAACAGAGTGTGTACGGTATGACGCACCTCGGCCAAGCCATCCCTCAACTTGCTCAGAGACGGCGCCGCGTCGCCGAATTTCTCCTTGCAGAATTCGTCCAGAACTTTTAGCGATTCCAGGCACGCGTCGAGGTCCTTCTCTCCCTGCAGATAGAGTGCTTTCGGGGTCTCGGTGAACGATTTGTCAAACACCTCGGGAGCCAGCTTGCCCTCTTTGAGCGTCTTCTCCCGGTTCTTCTTCTCCTGATCGGTTTTCGCCTGATCCTCGAAGCCTACTTTGCGTGACTCGCCGAACTTGTACCATCCGTAGCCGTCTCGAACCAAAGGCACTTTCTTGGCGGCATCATCCAGTGTGGTGCCGATCCAACTCAGCGGAGCGGCCCGCATTTCGGCGTCCCCGTCCTCCAACGGCGGATAGACCGTATCCCAAAAATTCTCCAGCAGCCCTCGACACAGCCCCAGACCATCCCGCAAACCGGCAAAGCCGCTCGTATTCAGCAGGGCCTCCGTCAGCCAGGCCGCCAGTTGCAGATCTTTGCTTTTCGTGGCGATCGCTTCCTGGGTCAGCTTGATCACCAGAGGATAATCGGCGACTTTCCTCTCGCGCTGCCAGGCGCCCAGCGGCAGCTCCTCTTCCTGCAGCCGCGCCTCTTTCAGCTTGTCGTAGAGCGGGGTGTAGCGGAGATCTTCTCCGGCAGGGTTGGCCCCTGGAATGGGAGTGAGCAGGTCCTCGCGCAATGGCATGGCCAGACTGATTGTAGCTCAGTTGACGGCGGCTTGATTTGCGGCGAATTCCAGGGATCGGATTTCCAGGAGAGGTACTTCCTCGCCGTCAGCCACCAGAAGCTTCTGCCCCGTCGGGTACTCCGTTCCCTGCTCGTCAACACCCCACGCGGTTGCGCGCCCCAGCCAGACCGCTTCGTCCGGATGTCTCCAGGAGAACGGGTAAATGACCGGCACCAGGACCTCGCCCAGTTCGGTGCCTTTGAATGTGGGGCCGGTGCGGACCAGCGCCGGGCACCAGAGCGTATCGCGCAACCGCCGCGGCGGCTCCATCTCCACCGAAGCGATGTGCTCAAACGGAATCCAAAGATAAGCGCCGGCGGCGTAAACCTCGAGGCGGGGTCCGATGTCGGGATCAGCGTCGCGGATCGATTGGAACGGCTTGCCGTTCAGGGTTCCGGGGGGCGAGCTGGCCGCCGGCGCCGTCGGATAATCCTGCTTCTGAAACAACTCGTGGCGGGTTCTCTCGGCGTGCAGCGCCGAGTAATACAGGACGGCCCCCATCTCCGTCTGGTTGCCGCCCTGCGCCAGAACGGCCAACTGCTTCTCGGCGCGATCGTACTGCCCGGAAAAGCACAGCAACTCGAACAGAAACGTTCGCTGCGCGACGTTGGTAGGGCTGTTGCGGAGATACGCACTGAGCGCAGCCTCCGCCTCCCGGACCTTCCCCGCGTCGAGAAGTTCCTTCGCTGTCATCTAGTGGCCTTACTCGAGATTCTTGGGCGCTGCGTAATCGGATTTCAGCGTCTCCAGATCGTAGCCTTTTCGGATGGCGGCGTCGAGCGACCCATCATCTTTCTCCGGCCGATAAGCTATCTCCGTCCCCTGGAAGGCAAAGCTGACCGATTCGGTGGGGTTCTCATTGCTGCCCGACA
>JBGOUJ010000760.1:0-2992 GCA_041477005.1 Terriglobia bacterium
GCGGCCTTCCGCCAACCGCTGCTCGCTTTTCACGGCATCGTTGAGATCCTCGCGAATGCGCCCGAACTGCGCCGACCACGCCGTCAGCGGGTAACCCTCGTTTCCGTCCAGCATGTCACGCATGGCGAGGCCAATGCCGTGAAGGTCGTTCTGTATTCGCAGGAGTTGGAGCGAGTCCCGGCGGTTCCGCTCCACGATCTCCCGTTGCAGTTTTTGGATGCCCTCCACTTGCCGCACGGTGTACCAGGAGTAGAAGGCAACAGCCGTCAGCGTGATCGCCAGGCCGGCCAGCAGGCGGCCAGTCGGGGTTTGCACGGGTGCTGACGCTTGTGGCAAGAGAAGAGTATACAACCTGAGCCACCGGCCCAAGCACGAGACCGGTGCGATGCGCTCAGCGGTCAAGGCTCTGCAACGCCCGCCTTCTCCACACGCTGAAGCTCATCCCGCGCCACCTCTCGTAACTGGGCTAGGGCGTGCTGGACCGTGTGCCAGACCAGGGCCTCATCCACAGCTTCATACTGGTGGCGATATATGTTGCCGGCAGCGGCCACGGCGGGCCAATCGACTTCCGGATGGCGGCTCTTCAGCTCGTCAGGCAACCGACGGGATGCCTCGGAGATCACTTCTAAAGCTCGAATTACCGCGTAGACAGTCTTGCGGTCGAGGATGAACTGCTCGAATGCAGCCCCGGCGGTAAAAGCTTTGATCGCATCAATGTTGTCTACGATGTCCCTTAATCGCTGGGCGGGGTTCTTAGAAGGCATTCACGGCTTCGCGAAGTATCGCATCCCGCAGAAGTGGCTTCAGCGTCTTACGATTCACGACATCTCCCGGTCCGCCGAGCAGGTCGCCGATGTAGAGCTTCAGTCGCGCGTACTCGAAGATCCCAATAGGCTGTTCCGGGTCCAGCTCGACCAGCACGTCGATATCGCTGTCTGCGCGGGCCTCTCCCCGGGCGACCGAACCGAATACGGCGGCGTGACGCACCCCCTGCCGGCGCAGGTCGCCCTCATGTGCTTGCAGGGTCTGCAAAACGTGTGAGAGGGATGGAACCATACTCAACTGAGAGTCTACCAAAGCTGCTCACCGCCGCGCGCCCACGGCCGAAGCTCACGAGACCGCCAAGCCGCTCTCCCCCTTGCCGAAACCCGTGTGCCGGCGTAAACTGACGGGCGTATGAGACAAACTTACCTTTACCTTCTTGCGCTGGTTTTCCTGGGTGCTCCGCTGTTCAGCGCCTCCAGCGTCTACGAGTTCACACTCAACTCCATCGACGGCGCTCCCGCGCCGCTGGCCGCCTACCGGGGCAAGGTTCTGCTGCTCGTTAACGTCGCGAGCAAGTGCGGGTATACCCCGCAGTACAAGGGCCTCGAGGCGCTGTACGAAAAGTACAAGGGCCAGGGCCTGGTCGTCGTCGGCTTCCCGGCCAACAATTTCGGGTCCCAGGAGCCGGGCACGAACGAGGAGATCAAGAGCTTCTGCACTCGCACCTATAATGTGACCTTCCCGATGTACGGCAAGATCTCCGTCAAAGGCGATGATAAACCTCCGCTGTACCAATTCCTCACCGACGCGACGGGTGGGGAGATCAAGTGGAACTTCACCAAGTTCCTGATAGGCAAAGACGGGAGAATAATCACTCGCTTTGAGCCGAAGGTTACGCCGGAATCGGCGGAAGTGAGCGCCGCTATCGACAAGGCTCTGGCTCAGTAGGTTCCGGCCCGCGATTCATTGCACGGCGCCTGTTCCGGCGTGCCGGCAGCCTGGGCGCCCTCCGGCGCCAGTTCTTCGGCCCGGGCAAACGAGCCCGGTGGTAGGGGCTAGGGAGTCAATCATGAAGATCTCGGCTGCAAGCCCAACCTTAGAAAGGCCGGCTCGCCGCCCCTTTCTGCTCTTGCTCGTGGCGGCGGCCGTCCCCGCTCTGGCTCAGCCCACTCCGCCACTCCGGTCGCCGGAGGTTCACCCCGACAAGAGCGTCACCTTTCGGTTCCGCGCGCCGAACGCCAAAGAGGTCTTCCTGGCCCGCGAGAGCGCGCAGCGCCTGCCGATGCAGAGAGACGAGCAAGGCGTGTGGAGCCTCACCACCGATCCGCTGGAGCCGGACTTCTACAGTTACTCCTTCGTGGCCGACGGCGTCGGCCTGATGGACCCATCCAATTCCCTGATCACGCCCAACCTGCTCGGCTCCGAAAGCAAAGTACACGTGCCCGGACCGGCTTCCCTGCCCTGGGAGGTCAACAACGTGCCGCACGGCGAGCTTCACCGCCACTTTTACAAATCCGCCGTCGTGGGAGACGATCGGGACTATTACGTCTATACCCCGCCCGGCTACGATCCCCGAGCCAACAAGCTTTACCCGGTCCTGTACCTTCTGCACGGCTTCAGCGATGACGCGAGCGCCTGGACCGCCGTCGGGCGCGCCAACGTGATCCTCGACAACCTGATCGCGCGAGGCAAGGCGAAACCCATGCTCATCGTCATGCCCCTCGGCTATGGCGCGCCGGAAATTGTCTCCCGCGGCGGCGGCCCGGGCTTACGCGACCCCAACCTCCGCCAGCGCAACTACGATAGGTTTCGCGATGCCCTGTTTACCGAGGTCATTCCAGAGGTGGAGAAGGCCTACCGAGTCTCGAAGGACCGCAACGCCCGAGCCATCGCGGGTCTGTCCATGGGCGGCGCCGAATCTCTCTCTACGGGCCTGAACGCCCTGAATCGCTTCGCTTGGGTCGGCGCTTTCAGTTCCGGCGGGCTGGGCGAGGATTTCAACGCCACCTTCCCCTCGCTCGACTCGAAGGCCAACGCGCAATTGCAGATGCTTTGGATTGCTTGCGGCACGGACGACCGGCTCATCGACGGCAACCGCAAGTTGATTGACTGGCTCAAGTCCAAAGACATCCGGTTGACCCGGATTGAAACGCCCGGAGCGCATAACTGGACGGTGTGGCGGCGCAATCTGGCGGAATTCGCCCCGCTCCTCTTCCAGGAGAAGGCC
>JBGOUJ010000761.1:0-2975 GCA_041477005.1 Terriglobia bacterium
CGGCAGTCGGTGTCGAGCGAAGAGTAATAGTCAATATGGTTGGTGCCACGGCCGCCGAGGCCGACGATGCCGACCTGAATGCGGTCGTTCGCGCCGAGGATCGGAAACCGGGCAGTCGCAATCGCCGCCGCAGCGACTTGGACAAATTGGCGTCTGGCTGGCTTGGAATCCATTTTCAACCCCTCCTTCTATCGCGCCCAATTCTATCACAGGCAATCTGCGGCGCTGGTCCGAAGGTTTTCTCCACCTGTCCACCCCCGGTCCTGGCGAGGGGGCCGCTTACGCTGCGTTAGCCGACGCGCTGCGTTTGACCGGTTTCCGCAGCTCGATAGCAGGCGAAAATCGCCTTCAACGCATACAGGCTGTCGTCGGTCGTCAGGGGAGTGGGTTCCAGGCCGGCGCACGCGCGCGCCACCGCGCGGACAAACGCCGGGTACACATCCTCGGTTGCCCTCTTGGCCGGCTCCCAGCGCCTGACCCGCGGATTCGCTTCCACGGTGCTGTACCATTCGAGCGGTATTTCCGTGTGCTTCTGCACGTGCAGCCAGCCCTGCGACCCCCAGACCTTCAGGTGCGAGTGATAGCCCTTATCCAGGTAATAGCCCGAGGTGAGCGTGCCCAAGGCGCCATTTCCCAGCCGCATGGCGACCACGGCGCTGTCTTCCACGTCGAGGGGCTGCCCGCCCACATTCGCGGTGAGGCCGGTCACCGCCCGCACCTGCGATCCGGTCACGAACCCAGCCAAATCGAGCCAATGAATGCCAAGCCAGATGAGATGACCCCCGCCGGCTCGGGACTTCTGCGCCCTCCAGCTTTTCTGGTACGCGGGCTGCGTAAGCCGCGTTTGATCGGCGATCAGGTGAACTTCCACACCGTACACCTTGCCAATCTTCTCCTCACGGACGAGCCGGCGCGCCTCCAGCATCACGGGATCGACGCGGTTCGCGAGCGCCAGCAGGAGATGGCGATTGCGGGCCTTGGCCTTGCGGCTCAATTTCTCGAAGTCCTCCACGTGAACGCAGGCCGGCTTCTCTGCGAGCACGTGGCAGCCCGCATCAAGAGCGGCATCGATCGCCGGCGGCGATGTCACCCCTTCCATGCTCACCAGCGCCAGCGCCGGTTTCTCCTGGCGGAGCATGGCCGCGAGGTCTTTGTAACTGCTCGTCAGTTTGCGGGCCAGCATCTTCTCGGCCATGGCCTTCGACTCGCCGCTCGGGTCACACAAAGTAACAGAGGCGACTTCGTCCGCCCGGGCCAGCGACTCGAAGTAGTTATTCAAGTGGGCGCCGCTTGATTCGGTGATCACCGCGGTCTTGATGCGATTCGGCGTCGGAGCGGCGGCTCGGTGGATGGCCGGCAGCGCCACCCCGGTTCCCAACAGCTTGGTAAAGGTTCTTCGCTGCATCAGAAGGCTCCTATTGGGCGCGGGCCGCAGGTGATCCGGATGGTCTCTGGCTCAGCGTCCCGGATGCAGGGTCAGCTTCTGCACCCGCCAGTTCAGCAGCTCGCCCACGTAGAGCGTATTCTCCGAGGGACACGCGATCTCGTGGATCCAACCGAACTGGCCCTGTTGCTTGCCGAACTTTCCGAACGTTCCCAGGATCTTGCCGTTTAAATCCAACTTAAAGATCTTGCCCGACGGGGCGTCGGAGGAATAGAGGACCTGATTGGGGCCGGCAGTGATGCAGATGGCCCAGGGAGCTTCGACGTTGGTCCACTCCTTGAGGAACTTCCCGTCGCTATCGAAGACTTGAATGCGGCGGTTCCCGCGGTCACCGACGTAGACATTCCCGTTGGCGTCGGTGGCGATGGTGTGCGGGGTGTTGAACTCGCCGGGAGCCTTGCCCCGTTGGCCCCAGGCTTTGACCCAGTTGCCGTCCTTGTCCACCTTCGCCACCCGTGAGTTCCCGTACCCGTCGCTGATGAAGCTGTTTCCCGCGGGGTCCCAGGCCACGTCGGTGGGCCGGTTGAAGGTCCCCTCGCGGGCGGGGGACGGCGGGGCGCCGGGAACGTGCGGAGCGGGGGCCTCCACAGCCTCCGGTTTGCGGCCGAGCAGCATGGTGACTCGGCCCTCGGGGTTGAACTTGATGACCATGTTCGACCCTTCGTCCACGCACCAGATGTTATCGTTCCTGTCGATTCGCACGGCGTGGGCGAACGTGAAGCCGTAGAGATCTTTCCCGATCTCCCGCAGAAACTTTCCGTCCCCGTCAAATTCGAAAAGCCGCGTATGTCCGCTGCGGGTGTAAACGAAGATGTGCCCTTTGGAATTCACCGCCACTCCGGCTGCTTCGCCGAGGTAGAGATCCGCGGGCAGCCGCAACGGGTTGATGTTCGCCTCGTAACGTATTTCGGGCGCCGGCGCCTGTTGAGCGAAGCACCGGGCGCCCAGCAGCATCAGCAGGACGATCAGAGAACGCTTCAAGGTAGCCTCCTTCCATCCACCCGGGATTTCTCCTTGGAAATCGCGGGCGGGGCAAATATACACCAGACCGGCGCCGCCCGCAAGGGCAGGGTCCCGGCCCTATCGCGACCGAGCTACTGGCCGTGCAAAGAGCCGACGGGGAAGTAACGACCTTTGAAGTCGCGCCGCCACCAGGCGCCAGTCGCGCGGCGGCCGGCAAAATCGGTGAAATGGTAGTCGTAGACCTCGGCCCTAACGTAGCGCGGCGGGGCGTCGGGGAAGGGATTGGTCCGGAGCAGCGCCAGCACGTCCGGCGAGCCCTCCAGCAGGCGGACCATGAGATTCACAAACCAGGGATTGCCTCGGTAGTTGCCGAGGGCGGCGAACCACATTTGCCAGTCGAGCCGCGGTTGATGCGGCGCTACGATCGGCGGACGCCGCGTCAGACCTCCCCGCTTAGACTTCACCTCGTCAGCCAGCCAAGTCTCCCCCTCGTTGCTGCCTTCCACCATGATCACGAGGCGCGAGGTCCTCATCACGGCGATTCACCCGTAGGTACTGAAGAGGTGGA
>JBGOUJ010000762.1:0-2957 GCA_041477005.1 Terriglobia bacterium
CAGTATTTCCACTGATGTCAACTTTCGACAGCAAGCAAGAGCGAACAACGGAGATTGGCGTAAGCCCTTGGGCTCTGGTTGAATGAAAAAAACAGGTCCTGCACACACGGATCCGGCAGCAGGCCTGAATGACTACGTTGGAACCAGGACCGCCGGTGGCCCTGTTTCCAACGCGGATTTTTGGCGGCGGCGCGGACAATGGCCAGGGCTGGCAGTACGACGTCGCCCGCGATGGCCGCTTCCTGATCAACGGTCCTGGGCGACGCGGCCTCCCCAATCACGCTCGTCCAGAATTGGAAGCCCCCGGCGAAGTAATTTCAAGCCGTTGTTTCCATCTACGATCTGAAGATTTCCCCTCTGCAACTCTCAGTTGCCGCGTAGTCGGCTACACGTAGAAGTGACCGGCTAATAGGCAAGATCCCCGGTAACGCCGATCTGGGAAAGCACCTACCCTGATCCAGCCCAACCCGGCGCCCCACCCGGCTCGGATCGCCAGTTCCTTTTCGTGCTATCTTGGCTCTTTCCATGAGCACCTCTTACGTCGAACCAAACCGCCAGGCCCTGCTCGACGGCCTGCAGCAGTTCCTGCGCATTCCCAGCATCAGCACGCTCCCCGAGCACAGGCCCGACATCCAGCGCGCCGCTAACTTTGTGGCCGGCGAGCTCACCCGCGCCGGCCTGCGCGAGGTCCGCTTGATCGAGGGCCAGGGCAACCCGCTGGTCTACGGCCACTGGCTCGACGCGCCGGGCCAGCCCACCCTGCTGCTCTACGGCCACTACGACGTCCAGCCTCCCGATCCGCTCGACGAATGGAAATCGCCACCCTTCGAGCCCTCCATCCGCGGCGACGACATCTTCGCCCGCGGCGCCTCCGACGACAAGGGCCAGACCTACATCCTCATCAAGGCCGTCGAAGGATTGCTGCAGACCCGCGGCTCGCTGCCGGTGAACGTGAGGTTCGTGATCGAGGGCGAAGAGGAAGTCAGCGGCCAGCACATCGAGAGCTACATCCGCGAAAAGGGCCGCCACATCGGCGCCGACGCCGTAATCATCTGTGATACCGAGATGTTCGCCCCGGGCCTGCCGACGCTGTGCATCGGACTGCGCGGCATCGTTTACACCGAGCTCGAGGTGACCGGCGCCGACCACGACCTTCACTCCGGCGTTTACGGCGGCGTGGCCCCCAACCCCATCCAGGCCATCGCCGAGATCCTCACCGGCCTGAAGGACCGCAACGGCAGCATCCTCATCCCCGGCTTCTACGATCGCGTCCGGCCGCCGACTGCGGCGGAGAACGAGGCGTGGTCGCGCCTGCCCTTCGATGAGGCGCAATACCGGGAGAAGGAAGTCGGCGTCTCGGAGCTCACTGGCGAGCCGGGATTCTCGGTTTTCGACCGGACCTGGGCGCGGCCGACGCTCGAAACCCACGGCATCCGCGGCGGCTTCATCGGCGAAGGCGGCAAGACCGTGATCCCCGCCCGCGCCACCGCCAAGGTCAGTATGCGCCTGGTCGCCGACATGGAACCCAACGAGGCCTTCACCCAATTCTGCCGCGCCGTCGAGCGCCTCACGCCCCGCGGCACGCGCGCGAAGGTAAAGCTGCTCAGCTCCGCCGGCCCCTCGCTTGTCTCCACCGACAACCGCTTCATCCAGACTTCGGCCGCCGCCATGACCGAGGTCTTCGGCCGCGAAACGGTCTACATCCGCTCCGGCGGCTCCATCCCGATCGTCGGCCTGTTCGATCAATATGCCGGCATTCCGAGCGTGATGATGGGCTTCGGCCTGCCCGACGACAATCTCCACGCCCCGAACGAGAAACTGCATCTCCCCAACTTCTTCAACGGCATCAAGGCTGTCACGCGCTACCTGGAGATGTTGGGCGCATGAGCGCCGGCGGCCCGGAAGCCGAGCTCAGCTTCAAGGCCGTTTTCGCCGGTGTCGTCATGGCCCTGGTCTTCGGCGCCGCCAACGCCTACCTCGGGATGAAGGCGGGTCAGACTGTGGCCGCCACCATCCCCGCCGCCGTGATCGGCCTGGCGCTGTTTCGCCTGCCGTTCTACCGGGGCGGCATCCTCGAGCAGAACATCGCCCGCACGGCTGCCTCGGTCGGAGAGGCGCTCGCGGCCGGCGCCATCTTCACCATTCCGGCCTTCCTTCTGGTCAACGTAGGAGGGCAAAAACTCTGGACCGATCTGCGGTCTCACTTCTGGGAAGCGAGCCTGATCCTGATGGCCGGGGGCCTGATCGGCGTGATGTTCATCATCATTTTGCGCCGGCCCTTGTGCGTCGATTCCGATCTTCCCTTCCCCGAATCGACCGCCAGCGCCGAAATCGTCAAGGCCGGCCAGTCGGGCGGCGATTCGCCAAAGTACATCTTCGGCGCCATGGGATTGGGCGCCTTGCTCCAGTTGCTGAAGAGCGACAAGGGACTGCTGGTGTTCCGTGAGACGGTGCAAGGCTTCATCCGCTTCGCCCGCGGCGGCATCGCCTACTCCACTCCTTCCGCCTCGCCTGCCCTTATAGGCATTGGTTATATTATTGGCCCCCGCTTGTCCGCGATCAACGCCGCCGGCGGGGTGATCGCCTGGTGGGTCCTGATCCCGCTCGCGATATTCCTCGACCCCGACCTGCCCCGCAAGCTCGGCCAGAACGGCGTCCCCGCCCCCTGGGACGTGGTGGCCGATTCCGTCTGGCGGGAAACCATTCGCCCCATCGCCGTCGGGGCGATGCTGGTCGGCGCCGTCTATACGCTCTACTCGATGCGCGAGCCCCTGCTTCGCTCGCTTCGCGGGGCCATGGAGGCCTCGGCCCACGCCCGCGCCGGCCACGCCGCCGACCGGACCGACATAGACATTCCCCTGCCCTGGGTAGGCCTCGGGACAGTGGCTCTGATCATACCCATTTCTGCGATCTACTACCATTTCACCTCCAGCCTCTCGGCAGCCATCGCGGCCGCG
>JBGOUJ010000763.1:0-2957 GCA_041477005.1 Terriglobia bacterium
GCCGGGAAGCACTTCGTGAAATTCGGTTTGAACGTGCCGGATTGGAGCCGCCGCGGGGTGGATGATTTCAGCAACTTCGGAGGCACGTTCTTTTTCTCCAGCCTGCAGGACTACGCGGCGCAACATCCTTACGCGTTCCGGCAGCAACAGGGCTTCGGCCACGTGGTGTACTGGCAGAAGGAGCTGGGCGCGTTCGTTCAAGACGATTACAAAGTGCGCGCCAACCTCTCGCTTTCGCTGGGTCTCCGCTACAACTGGCAGAACTATCTCCGTGACAACAATAATTTCGCGCCCCGGATCGCATTCGCTTATGCGCCTCGCAAGAACCGGAAAACCGTGTTTCGGGGCGGGGCGGGAATTTTCTACGACCGCACCGGGGCAGGGCCTCTGGCCGACCTGCTCCGCTATAACGGGCAGCGGCTCCGGAGTTACCTGATCACGGATCCGAATTACCCAAACGCGTTCCTCAACCCCGGTGCGCTGCAAGCTCAACCAATCGACATCGTGCGATTCGCTCCGTCGATCCGCGAACCTTATTCGATGCAGTACAGCGCCGGGATTGAGCAGCAGGTTGCCAAGAAGACCACCGTAGCCGCCACGTATAGAGGCGCCGCCGGGGTAAGCCTGTTCCGCTCCAGAGACGCAAATGCGCCGGTGGGGCCCGGCTACCTGGTTCGTCCCGATCCCGCTCTGGGAATCTTCCGGCAGATCGAATCCTCCGGCCGCCAGATCGACAGCGCCCTCGACCTCACGCTGCGAGGAGACGTGACGCGCTACTTCACCGGGGTGGCGCAATACTCTCTGAGCCGCAGCCACAATAATACCGGCGGGATCGCCTGGTTTCCGGCGAACCAATACGACCTTACGGGAGAGTGGGGGCGCGCGGATTTCGACCAGCGGCATCGCCTCAACCTGCTGGGGAGTCTCCATCCCCGCAAGCTGCTGAATCTGGGCGTGGGGTTAGCGCTCTCCTCCGGCAAGCCGTATTCGCTAACGACGGGGCAGGATCCATACCACACGGGACTGGCGAATGCGCGTCCGTCGGGTGTGCCTCGCAACGGTCTGGAAGGGCCGGGGTACGCGGACCTGGATCTACGTTGGTCGCGCGATTTCTATTTCAGCAGGGCCAAGAGAGACAAGGGCGCGGTGGGCACGTTCGCCTTTGACGCGTTTAATGTCCTCAATCACGTAAATTACGTCGCGTATGTGGGCAATCTCAGCTCGCCCTTTTTCGGGCAGGCCGTTTCCGCACTCCCTGCGCGGCGATTGCAGTTGACCCTGCGACTTAAGTTTTGAGGCAGGCGATCCAAGGGAACCGAGTCACACCTGGGAAGCTTCGCCGGCGAAGCCCTGGAGCGGGTCACGCCCAAGCAGTGCCACCGCAAAGACCGGGGACCACCCGGGCCACGCTGGCCTTTCCGTGAGACAATCGAACCGGCCGAAAGATTTCGTGCAAAGGCGCAAAGAGCGCAAAGCAAACAAGGAAGTCTTTCTTGGCGTGCTTGGCGTTTTGGCGTGAGATTCGGAATGGAGATTCCAGTATGCGCAGGACATGGACACGACGCGATCTGCTGCGGCTGGCGGTGGCTCTGCCGGCCGGCTCCTACATGGCGCGGTATCAGGCGCTGGCCGCTCCTCACCAGGGCAAGGTGAAGATCACCGGCATCAAGGCGATGGCCATCCAGAACATCGCGGGCAACTGCCTGATCCGCGTGGACACCGACGCGGGCCTTACGGGCTTCGGCGAGGCCGGCTCCACCGGTCCCATGGCGCGCGCCCGGATCGAAACCATGAAGCGGCTGCTCGTCGGCAAGGACCCGCTTACCATCGAAGTCCACTTCCACACCCTGACCACGCTGATGCACACCTACATGGCGCACATCCCGACGATCAGCGGCATCGACATCGCGCTGTGGGACCTGGCCGGCAAGATCCTCGACCGGCCGATCGCGGCGCTGCTGGGCGGGCCGTTCCGCGAGGCCATCCCGATGTACTCGCACGGCATCAACCTGAACATGCTCGATCCGATCTCCTGCCGCGACTGGGCGCAGCGGATCAAGCAGGAGCCGGAGGGCTTCACCGCCTTCAAGAACGGCGTCGATCAACCGGCCGGGGTGCCCGCGGCGCGCTACGCGTTCACGCTCGACAGCAGCCAGTTGCGCAAGGTCGCCAAGGCCTTTGCCAATGTGCGCGAGGCGGTCGGCGAGGAGATCGACATCGCCGCCCACTGCCACAACGAGTTCGACACGGTGAGCGCCATCGGCGTCGCCAAGGCGGTCGAGCCGATGAACCCGCTGTTTCTCGAGGACGCCCTCAACCCGCCCTACTCCGAGGCCTGGATGGCGCTAAAGCGCGCCACGCGGGTTCCGATCCTCACCGGCGAGAAGCTGGAAATGGTGCGCGGCTTCCGGCCGTTCCTGGACCATCAGGCCGTGGACATCATCCATCCTGATCTGGCCTTCGCCGGGGGCATCACGGGAACCCGGAAAATCGCCGATTTCGCCGCGCTCACCCGCACGCCGGTGGCCCTGCACAACGTGGGATCGATCCTGCTGACTTTGGCCAACGCCCACTTCGGCTCGTCGATCCAGAACTTCTACCGCTCGGAGAGCGCCATGGGCCGGCCGAACCACTATGTCGAGAGCATGGCCGCCAGCAATCCGCCGGAGGTGCGCAAGTCGCTGCTCAAGGTGCCGACGGGACCGGGCCTGGGGGTGGAGCTGAATCCGGACGTCCTGCGCCGGAACCTGGTGCAAGGCGAAGAGTGGTGGGGATGAATCAGGCGAGCGGCGGCGGCCGCCATCCGCCCAGGGCTGTTTCCAATACGTAGGCCGCCCCTTCATCGAAACGATGCAGAAGAAGCCCGCAAGGGGACCAGGGCGCCGTGAAGCAAGGGGCTTTAGAGGGCTACGACTTCGATCTCGTGCCGCTTTGCCTTGGCCTCGTTGGTGATGCGC
>JBGOUJ010000764.1:0-2950 GCA_041477005.1 Terriglobia bacterium
ATATCGGCAGTCACCGCAATGGAAACCACCCCGGCGATTCGCGCGATCGCCTCCTGCATCTGGGCGCGGCCGATTCGCTGGCCATCGGGATAGCCGTGCGACGCCGCGATCCCGGCGCTGGTCGTGCCCAGCGCGCGGAAGCCCGCTTGCTCGAAGATCCGCGCGCTCGCCGCATCCCATGCATTCGGCAGCACCAGGATTCGCGGTCCCCCGTGCAGCTCCCGAAACTCGATTGCCTTCGCCCGCTGGCTCTCCGTTCTCTCCCTTGTCATGGAGCATGCCTCCGGATCGGATAGTGTATACTCAAACGCCGAGTTATGACGAATGGGCTGCTCTGCACCGCTCTCCTGTTCGCAAGTCCGGCCGCCGCCTTTCAGCAGCCGACCGGCGCGGCTTGGTCGAGAGTTATGTCGCCCCGCGGCGCCGCTCGATGCTCGTGAACAGAGGGGAGAGGAGAACGATAATGCTTCGAGCCGCAGGCGTTTTCTTGGGCTTACTGGCGCTGGCGGCGTCACCCGGGGCGGCCCAGCCGGCGCCCCCGGTCGTCGAGGCGAGCTGGCTCGATCCCGATCGGTCGGAGCCTGCCGGCACGAAGTATCAGACCTTCCACAGCCCGACGGTCAATGGCGAGGTCAGTTACCTGATCTACTTGCCGTCAGGCTATCCAACTTCAACCCGACGCTACCCGGTCGTCTACTGGCTCCACGGCCTGGGCGGAAACCAGCGCTCCGGCGCCGTTTTCGTCTCGCAGTTGAGCGCCGCCATCCAGGCCGGGAAATGCCCGCCGACAATCGCCGTCCTGGTGAACGGTTTGCGTGACAGCCGCTATTACGATTCCTTCGACGGCCGGCGCCCCGTCGAAACCGTGATCATCCGGGACCTGCTACCGCACGTTGACGCGACCTATCGCACGATCGCCCGGCGCGAGTCCCGCGCCATCGAGGGCTACTCCATGGGCGGATTCGGCGCCGCCCGCCTGGGATTCAAGTACCCCGACCTTTTCGGCGCCGTCTCCATCATGGCTGGCGCCCTGCTCGACGCCGAAAGCGCCGCATCCACCATGCACGCCGAGCTGTTTGAGAAAAACTTCGGCGGCAACAAGGCTTACTTCCACGCCGGCAGCCCCTGGGTCCTGGCGGACCAGAACGCCGCCCGGGTCCGCGGCCGCTCCTTGGTGCGAATCGGCGTGGGCGATCAGGACCCGCTCTACGAGCGCGATCTCACCTATCACGAAATGCTCGAACGCTTGGGCATCCGCAATGACTTCTTCGCCGTCCCCGGCGTGGCGCACAACGGGCGACTCTTTTACGAGAAGCTCGGTGCAGCCGCCTTCACGTTCTACCAGAAGGCCTTCGGCTCTCAGGTTCCGCACCGCGACCGTTAGGTTAGAACGTGTGAAAAAAATGCCGATCTCACGCAAGCACGCAAGAGCGCCAAGCACGCCAAGAAAAACTCTTTGTTTCCTTTGCGTTCTTGGCGCCTTTGCGCGAAATCTTTCGGTCGGCTCGATTCTTTCACGCGTTGACAGGGAGCGGTTTCCCGCTATCCGGAAACCGCTCCCTTTCGGTCGCGGCTCGGTTTGGGAGGGCCTGGGCTAAAGCTAACGCAGGCACTCCTTGCCGCAATCGACCGGCCCGCCCGGCAGCAGCGAGCAGGACGCGACGTCGGCGTCCACCAGCGCGCCGAAGGATCCTTCCTTCTGCACCACGTCCACTTCCGCCGGGACTTTCTTCTCCGGACAGTGTACCGTGCGCCGCTTCACCCCGGGCCCCCAGTTATAAATCGCCCAACCGGCGAAAGCCAGCGCGAGCACCCCGGCCACGATGGCAACAGCAACACCGTTATCCATAACGCCCTCACCTCCCGCCTATATAGCGCCGCAAGCGAGCTGCCAAAGTCCAATCGGACACCGGGGATCATGTTCATCCGGCCTGTCCGCTTCCGGGATTGACTGTTCCAAAATGGGACGAGCCTAATACTCCACGCGAACCAAGAACAGTCCGCGCGCCGCCGCCGTCGGGCCGGCCTTGGTGCGATCGCACGTTTCCAGGAGCTTCGCTATGTCCCCCGGCGCCAAGTTGCCCTTCCCGACCTCCAGCAGCGTCCCCACGGCATTGCGCACCATGTGCCGCAGGAACCCGCTGCCTCTGACGGCATAACGGACCAGGTCTCCTTCCGCCTCCAGCCGCGAGGAGAAGATCGTCCGCACTTTGCCCGCGCTCGAGTCCTCGCCGTCGTCAGCGGCGGCCAGGCTGCCGAAGTCGCGCGTGCCTTCGAGCTGCGGCGCGGCCTCGGCCATCGCGCTCAGGTCGAGCGGATAGGGGTGATGGTAGACATAGCGATAGATCATCGGCGGACAGATTTCAGCGCGCCAGAGCCGGTATTCGTAGACCTTGGCGCGGGCGGAAAAGCGGGCGTGAAAGTCCGCCGGCGCCGCCTCGACCTGGAGTACCCGAATGGCCGGCGGCAGCAGCCGGTTCATCGCCCGCCGCAGGTTGAGGGTGGGGATCGGGTTCTCCAGCGGCGCGCTCGCCACCTGCGCCAGGGCATGCACGCCTGCGTCGGTGCGTCCCGAGCCGGCCACCGGCACAGCCTTTCCCTCGATCTCGCCCAGCACCCGTTCGACCTCACCCTGAACGGTCGGCAGCCCCGGCTGCACCTGCCAGCCGTGAAAGTCAGTGCCGTCGTAAGCCAATGTAAGCTTGAGGTTTCGCACAAAGGGGGCGCCGGCCGCGGGGTCCTAGCCACCCGCTAGCGGCCCGGCCCCGCGCCCGCTTCCTGATCTGGCCTTCGGAATGCTAGGATATCAAATGCCTTTCCTTGCAGAGGCGGGGACTACGGGAACGCACAAGCACCGGGATGGAACTCGGCCCGGCCCCTCTTCGTAGGTAACAGAGGCGCCGGCGCTGACGCCAATACTAGTTTGCGCTCGACCTTTCGAGCACGATCC
>JBGOUJ010000765.1:0-2945 GCA_041477005.1 Terriglobia bacterium
CGGCTCGATACGGTTTTCACTGCCCTTCGCCAGAAGATAAAGAGCGGCCAGCGGAGCGCGGACGTTCTCTCCCGGCCGAGCCAGCTCTCCGGCGAAGGGCGTGCCGAAGGCCACGTAGCCCTCGTCCTGCTGGCGGAGATAGGAGATCTCGTCGGTAAGCAATGTGACGTCGGGCGGCGCCAGGCGCGAGATAGTGGTCTTGCCGGCGCCGGAGAGGCCGGCGAAGAGGAACGCCCGGCCATTTCGCACCGCGCCGGCCGCGTGCACGAGCAATCCACCCTCTCTGGCCAGCAGCAACGAGTGCAGGATCCGCAGGGCGGCGTCGATTGAATAGGGATTGGCAGACTGGCGGATGCGGCCCCGGCCCAAAGCCGGGTCCCACTCGGCGTGAAAATCTCCGCGCTGGAGGATCCAGCGCCCAGATTCCAAGCGCACGCTCAGGTCGTCGTCGTCGTCCGCGATCTCTCCCGGCGGGACAATCTCGACGGAGAATTCAAATATAGGTCGCGCCGTGGCGCTCACATAGCCGCCGTAGCGTTGCCGGAGAATGCGGTCGAACTCCGGGCTTTCGGTACGCACGAGGATCGGCATGGCGCCGATTTCGACCGCAACTTCGTACTCCGCGGCAGTGGCTAAATTTAGCATCATAAGTACTTGCGCATCCGCTCCATTACTGTCGCGGCTCGGAAGCGCGGGAACCGAGCCGCGACCGTGAGGGAGCGGTTGTCAAATCTAAGGCGGGACACCACACTAGCTGGCCCACGCCGCCTCCTCTGCCACGGGACGGCGCAGCAGCCGGCTGAGGCGCAGCAGCACCCGCGTGGAAAAGTCCGAGCGGCACAGAATCCAGGCGCCGGCGCGACGCCACAACACCGGGCGCGGGTCCAGCTTGCGGCCGTCGCGAACACCGTCGCGAACAATGGATACGACCTGCCCCAGCACTTCCTCCTCGCGAACCGGCGGGTCGTTGTGTGCGAGGGAATCGCCGCGCGTGGTAAGAACAGCGCCGCACTTGCCTACGATCCTGTGAGCCACAAGCTGCCTGTTGCGAGAGCACAGGACAATCTCCCCCGGACCGAGCTCCGCGATGCGCCGGCGGCGAACCGTCAGGATGTCGCCGGGCCATACGGCGGGTAGCATACTGGTTCCCGTGACCTTGAGCCGCACTTCCCCGAACGTGCGCGCCACCTCTGCCACGAGGTCGCATTTCGCCGCCGTGCGGAGGTCTTCTGCCGGGCGCAGGACAGGCGAAACCATCGCCTCCAGCCCCTTCGGGTCGCCTGATCCGGCCGGCCGGCTAATGCCCAGACGCCCCGCCGGCGCCCGCATTCCCGACAATTGCCCCGCCCGCTGCTGTGCCATTCTCATACCGTCACAGCCGGGCCCTAGGAGTGCTTCCGGTTGCGCCTGCACGAATGCTGCGTGTCGTGTATCTTGCCGCAGCTCAGCGCCCGGGTCTCGAAGACGCGCTCAAACCGGAAGAGGGGCCTTTCGTAAGGCCTTTTGGCAGCCACTCTGGGCGGCTGCTGGTTGACTTGGTCGTGTTTGCTCATGTCATCGTCCACAGCCATCTCACCGTGGGGCCGCTTGTACGCGGCAGCCACCGGCGCCTCCGGTGCAGGACTGGTTACCTGGCGCTGAAAAGTGCATCCGGGAAGCCCCGCCGAGAGCGCTCCCTCCCACCGTGCGATCACTTTGCGGCGCGCTCCGGCTCCAGTGCGGCGAGCGATAATTTATCTCTTCGGATCGATTCATTCTATTTTAACCCCGCTTGTGTCCGCTTGACCGCGCAGCCTGCGATCACGCTGGCTTGGTCGTCGCACGCGCTGTTGCTCAACGTGGAGTAATACAGGCTGGAGTCCTGACCCTGTATGGTCACGTTATCCACCACCATTCCGCTGCTCCCGCCGGCGGTCGCTCCGGTCGGACTCGCAACGTACGGGGGAAACGCGCTCAGCGTATTATTGTCCGGCGAGGTGATGTTGAAGGACATGACGCATCCGGTGGTGGATCCGCCGAAGGCGCAATTGGCCGGCACGCCCACGAAGACCCAGTCCAGGCCCTGGTTGTCGTTGAAGATCTCGGTGAGCGGCGAGCACTCCGCGGCCGTGGTGTTGTTTGTCAAATTCAGCGAGTTGCCGTCGGTGGCGCCGTTGAGCGTCCCGCCCGAGTTGGCAAAGCCGATGCGATACAGCACCGGGTTGCTGTTGGTTGCGGCGGGCTTGCCGCAAACGTACAGAAATCCTTTGGAGGGGTCCGTATAGTAATTATCATCGAAAGCTCCGGCGTGGACCTGGGTGGCGGAAGCAACCCCGACGTTAACCGTAACCGGGGCGCTGAGGTCCGTGTTCGCCTGCACCACGTTGGCGTTGAGCAATCCCGCACCGGCGAACGCGAAGACCTTCCCCGTGGTCGAATCGACGATGGGTCCGTCCGTAATGGGTGAGGCGTTCCCGACGGCAAGGTTAGACGCATCGAGACAAGGCGGGGATGGGCAGGTCCCCATGGTGCTTCCTACCTCCCTGACGAAGCTCAGCCTGCCACTGGCGTCGCCCACAAAAATATTCCCGGAAGTGGAGTCGAAGACCGGGCTTGTCAGCCTATTAGGGCTGTTCACGAAGACTCCGCTAGCCCAGCCTCCTGGCGCCACGGCGGGTGTTCCCTTGAATATATTGATGAGCTTCCACAGCGTGCCGTTATCGTCGCCCGTGTAAAGCTCGTCGGTTGAGTAGTTAGGGAACGGCGACGAAAGAGTATTTCCGTGGCCCGAGCTATAGGTCAGGTTGAACATACACGAAGTGCTGCCGGCCAGACAGGTCGTCCAGGCGCCCGAACTCGAGGTCGACGTGGCGGGGGTTGCCGGCGCGGCGACCGTTCCCTCGCCCGCCTTCCATCGCAGCACGTGGAGGATGGCGCCGGCGGCGGCGTTTTCCACGAAGGCCACC
>JBGOUJ010000766.1:0-2878 GCA_041477005.1 Terriglobia bacterium
CGGAGCACAGGAGAAACCATCAGACGGGGCCAGCTCGATGATGTTAGAGCCGTTCGTATTGAAGGCCAGCATCTGGCCACCGGGCGCGCCGCTCAAGAGTCGGCCGGGGTTCTGGGCCAGGGCCGGCGATCCAGTTGACAAAAACAGTAGGGTCGTTATGAATGCCGAGGAGCACTTCATAGATCCGCACATCCAGCGAGACCGAGGTGGGTCGGTTTGCCCGCGTCTTCTCGGAGGGTCATACAGATTAGGATAGCTCGCATTGGCCGGGTGTTTATTCTGACTTCTGACTCCTGACTTCTGTCTTCCTGTTTAGAGGCGCACGGATTGATATGCTCCCGGAAGCGGCGGGGGCGCGAAGATCTCGGGATGGATGCAGTGGGCCAGTATCTCCAGGCTTTCCACAATGCGCGGGCCCGGCCGGCTGAAATAGGCTGAGCCGTCGGTCGCAAACACGCGGCCGGATTTGACGGCCGGCAACTCCCGCGCGCCTTCCAGGCTGGCGAGAATCTTCGCCTCTTCCAGGTTGCGCTCCAGGCTGAAGCCGCAGCAGGTCAGGACGATGACCTCCGGCGCGAAATCGAGGACGCGACGCCACTCGATACGGTAAGAGGGCCGGTGCAGGTTGGCGAGATCGTCGCGACCGCCCGCAATCTCGACCAGCTCCTTCATCCAGTGGCCGCCGCAGAAAGGCGGATCGACCCACTCCATGCAGAACACGCGCGGGCGGGACCGGAGACTACGCGTCTTCCGGGCGAGCGCCTCAATGCGCCCCCGCAGGCCCGCCACCAGGGCTTCGGCCGCAGCTTCGCAGCCCGCGGCCCGGCCGACCGTGCGGATGTTCTCGAGAATGTCGTCGAGCGAGTGGGGTTCCAGGTTCAGCACCTGCGTGTGAAAGGGAAGGCTCGCCACCCACTCCTCCACACGGTCGGAAGAAACCGCGCATACGTCGCACAGCCGCTGGGAAAGGATCAGGTCCGGTCTGAGATCGTTGAGCAGCGGCAGATCGAGCTCATAGAGCGAGCCGGTTGTTGCGAGCGTCCCGCTGACGGAGGCGTCAATCTCGCGGCTGGAAAGTCCCGGCGGGATGTTGGTGCGGGTAACTTGCGGGATGCCGGCCGCTTGCGGGGGGTAATCGCACTCATGGGTGCGGCCGACCAGCAGGCGCCCTTGCCCCAGGGCAAAGACCATCTCCGTAGCGCTGGGCAGCAGGGAACAGATTCGCACGGCCGGTCGTTTAGAGCGGGCGGGCTACCGCCCACCGGCGCTGGCGCAGCCAGTAATAAGATCCGAACATCACAGCGGTGTAAAACAGGTCACCCAGCAAGGTATTGCGAAAGAAGGGCAGGGCAGCGACGTAGCAGGTGACCAGGCCGCCGAACGTCTTCGGATACAACGTTCCCGCGGCCCAGGGCGGAAAGTTGGTGATCAGGAAGAACGACACCGAGCTGGCCAGGGCAGCGGCCGCCACGCGCGAAAAGCTGATCTTGTCGCGCAGCGTCCATCCAATCACGCCGATCAGCAGGAAGCTCGCCCAAGTGACCGGGCTGAACCAGCGATGCTGGCCGTGGTAGAGCAAGTGGACCACGGCGTAATCGCTGATCATCAGGGCGGCCAAAGGAACCAGCAGGCCCTCTCGCCTGGTGCGAAACGTGGCGCCGCCGAACAGGAACATGGCCGCCATGGGCGTGGCATTCCAGGGATGCGGCAGCAGGCGCGTCACAATCGCCGCCAGGACGTACAGATAAGGCATGGTCGCTGTCCTCTCGTCTATGATACCGCTAGTCTGACTTCTTTGTGTAAATGAGCTTCTGGGCGGCCTCACCCATCTCCGAGCTCAGGGCGCGCTCGACCGTGAACGTCTTGGCATCGTCGGAAAGCTTCCAGTGGTCCTTCATTTGGATCTTGGCGCCCTGAGCCTCAAACTGGCTCTCGGTGACCAACTCGTTTTCGACCCAGCGCGTCTTGGACTTCCACTGGGCGCCGGCGACCTCGTTGGTATTTTCCTGGCCGTCGGTAGTGAGGGTACGCTCCACGGTTCGCTCGCCCCGGTCCGACTTGGACTTGCTGGTCACTTTGAGCTTGGGATCCTTGTGCTCGATCACCGTGGTCTGGGCCTGCGGACCCGGCATCGGGCCGAAATCGCTCTTATCCACCTGGAGATCCCAAGTGCCGGAGAAATTGGGTTTCCCGCTCTGGGCCCACGACGCCAGAGACAAGCTCAAGAGCAGCAGGCCAAGTTTTTTCACGAGTGGATTATAGCACTGCTTCACCCGGCGCACAGAGCCGCGAGCGACCGGACGTCAGGAACGCTTTCCAGCTTGCGGACTCGATCGATGATGGCCTCGGCCTTGGCCTGCGGCCACTTCGCAAAGGCCGCGCAATCGGCGAATTTCGCCGCGACTTCGTCGAAGCTCATGGGGTTGTCCGGGCTTCCCTTGCCGAAATCGGCCCGGCCGGAGATGGTCTTCCCGTTCTTGAGCCGGATGTCGAGGATCGTGGTCATCTTGTTATAGCCGGCCGCCTCCGCCTCGGGATGGACGCCGAAATGCACGCGCTCGATCATGCCGCGAATCTCCGGGCGATTGACGACCTCGTCGGTGAATTCCCGTAGTCCCGCCTTGCCGTAAACGAGCAGCACCGCCATGCAGAATTCCATGCTGAACTTGGCCTCGAGCGCCGTCTTCGGCCGGTGATGGATAAGCGCATTGGGCATGTTCCGGTTGGTGCCGACGTCCACGCTCTCGACGTCTTCGGCGCGAATCTTGTTCTCGCGGATCAGCCGCAGCATTTCGGTCCTGCCCGGATGGGTGAGCGATCCCGAAGGATGCGGTTTGATCGAGACGCCCGGCGACCGGAAGGTCCAGGGACGGCCCAG
>JBGOUJ010000767.1:0-2877 GCA_041477005.1 Terriglobia bacterium
ACAACGTAAACACGTGTCTCTTCAACTGTGAATTCATAACCCACCCCCGTAGGCGGAATCAGCAGTATTCTGCCACAGCGGTCGCGGATTTCCAATCAAATTCGCGTTACACGAAGGTAAACCTTTCGTGAAACCCAAGCCGCGTCTAACCAGGGCGCGGCTGGGCGCCCGCAAAAACACGGCTGACGCGGAGACAGCGGGACGCGGACACGCAGGGAAGGGGTAGAGCCAAGCGGGAGCTGCCCCGGTCTGAACGCCGGAAGCGGGCCTATATCATTGCTGATAACAAGCTGGCACTCAGCCGGCCGGGACCAGGAGATGCTGCGGCTGGGGCCATTTACTGCATTGTGCCGCTGCGGACGGCGGCCCATAGGACGTCGAAGGTCTCGTCCTTTGACAGAGCATTGGTCTGCTTCCAACCCGCCGGCGTTTTCACCAGCGTTACTGGAACCACGCGCACCGCCGCTCCGGAGGACTCTTCGCGCACAACCAAGACGGTATAGCCACGGAGTGCGACCGACGCGGTGATCTCGGCCTTGATCAGGGTCCTGTAGTAGTCCTGATTTTGCTTTGCCATGGCCGGATTGCCCAGGAGCTTTCGCACTTCCGCCTGATCGGCCGGCGCGAAGTTTTCGACGATCCACGCTGCAATACCCGCCGTACTGGCCGAACGAATCGAGTCCACGACGAACTCAGGAGTGGTCCACTTTGCGTCCGCCCTCTGGGTGAGCGGCACGGCGCGTGGTGGCGCGACCAGGTGGCCCGGCAAGATGACCTGGACCGTGTCGTCAGGCCTCTTGTTGCGGGCGTACGAGCCGGTTTGCAGTAAGAGATCGGAAACCTTGGCCTGGAACGTCAAGCGCGCGTTCTCCTGGCCAGCGCTCCGGTCCAATAATCCGAGAGCCGCGGCGCAGAAGACAGCGGTCAGCCGCCAGGACATTCGATCCTTAGTCTAATGAATCTCAGATCGCCTCGAAGTACCGCGCCAGCTCCCAGTCCGTCACGGCCTTCTCGTATTGCCGGATTTCCCATTCCCGGGTGGCGGCGTAGTGCTCGACAAACTCCTCGCCGAAGGCGCGGCGGGCGAGCGAGCTGGAGCGAAACAGGCGCGTGGCCTCAGCCAGTGTACGAGGCAGGGGCGGCGCGTGGCCGGCGTAAGCATCCCTGGTAGGCGGAAGCGGCTCGAGCTGGCGCTCGATGCCGTCCAGGCCGGCCACGAGCGAGGCGGCCATGGCGAGATAGGGGTTCATGTCGGCGCCGGAGAGCCGCGTCTCGATGCGCGTCGAGCCGGGGCCGCCGGCAATGGCCCGCGCCGCCGTGGTCCGATTGTCCGGGCCCCAGGTGGCGTTGACCGGCGCCCAGAAGCCGGGCACGGTGCGCTTGTAGGAGTTGATCGTGGGGCACATCAGCACCATCAGCTCCGGCATGTTGGCTATCAGGCCGGCCAGGTAGTGCCGCATCACCACCGACATGCCGGTGTCGGCGTCGTGAAAGTGATTCTTCTTGCCGTCGGCGTCCCAGAGGCTCTGGTGGATGTGGCCGCTCGAGCCCGGCAGGTCGGCGTTCCATTTGGCCATGAAAGTGGGGATCAGGTTGTGCCGGGCGGCGACCTCTTTGACTGCGGTCTTAAACAGAGCGGCCCGATCGGCCCCGACCAGGCCGTCGCCGACGGCAATGGCCGCTTCGTAAACGCCGGGTCCGGTTTCGGTATGAAAGCCCTCGACCGGCACATCGAAGGCCGTCAGTTGGTCCAGCAGATCGTGGACGAAATCGCCGTGGGCGGAGGCTCGCACCACGCTGTAGCCGAACATGCCCGGGCTGAGCGGCGTGAGGTTGTGGTAGTGCTTTTCCCGCAGGCTCTCCGGCGTTTCCCGAAAAAAGAAGAATTCATACTCGGCGGAAAGATGCGGAATGAAGCCGGCCGACGCGGCCACACTCACCACGTTCTTGAGCACCGACCGCGGCGCGATCCGCAGAAGCTTGCCTTCCTTGTCCACCGCGTCCACCAGGAAGAACGCCGTCCCCGGCTCCCAGGGGACCAGGCGGAAGGTGTCCAGGTCGATGACGGCATGAGCGTCGGGATAGCCGGTGTGCCAGCCGGTGAATTTCACGTTGTCGTAGAGGGCGTCGCCGACGTCCCAGCCGAAGATCACGTCGCAGAAGCCCAGGCCGTCTTCCTGGGCGGACCAGAATTTTTCCACGCTCACGTACTTGCCGCGCAGCACGCCGTCGATGTCGAAGATGCCGAGCTTGACGCGGCGGGTGGCGCGATCGTCGAACTTTCGCTTAACCAGAGTGGTGTTCATGAAAGAGCGATCCAGACCGATTTGACGTTGGGCCTCAACTGCTGCCGGACGATTTCCAATGCACTCATACCGAAACTCCTCCGGCCGGAACGCGGGCGCTGGGCTCCTGGTTCCGGCTCCACTCCGGCCCTTTGTATCTTCGCCTCGCAATCGCAGCGTACAACAACGCCAGTGCAGCGAGCAAACCGAGAAACGTTTTCCCTGCCAACTGGTTTGGCGGCATCACCAGCACAAAGCAAATGAAGAGGGTGTAAGCAATGGCCACGGCATTGATCCAGCCGCCCCAGCGGCCAAGGCTCCAAACCGCCGCTGCCGGCCACGCCGACCCTGCCGCGCGCGCCCGAAACGCCAGCACCACCGGAATAATGTAAGCCGCGTAGAGCGCCACCGTGCTCAGCGAGGTGACAATGGGCACCGCGCCCGTCCAGACCATGGCGGCAAACGAGGCGGCGACAAACAGCCACACGGCCACCGCCGGCGTGCCGTGGCGCGGGCTGACCCAACGCACGGCGGCCGAGAGCGGCGTGCCGTGGTCGCGGGCGAGCGAGTAGACGGCTCGCGACGCCGAGGT
>JBGOUJ010000768.1:0-2868 GCA_041477005.1 Terriglobia bacterium
TGACTGACTGGCACCCAACCGCGGCTGACGTTGTCGGTACAAGTATCTTTCCCGCAACACGCGGTCTCGAACAGTCCGGGGCCCGTTCCAGCGTCTCCTCTGTGCCGAAACGGCGCCTCGGCAGCAATCTTGTCATTCTCCGCGCGATCAGGTATAAGGGAACGCTGCTGCCACGCAATCCACTGCCGTGGGAGGTTCGGATGAAAAACAGGACCCTGATTCTCAGCTTGGTTCTTGCAGCCGGCACTTCCCTGGCGCTGGCTCAGAGCAATCCCCTCTACGTGCAATTCAGTCCGGGCACCGTCAAAGGCGCGTTGTACAAACCGGACCAAGGCCCGGCGCCCCATGTCGGCATTTTGGTGATGCACCGCACGGGGAACACCCTGTCCGGGCTCCCCAATACCGAATTGTCGAAGCGCGGCTTTATGGTCCTCGGAATGAACTCACGCTTCGACAACAATGAAGCCTCCGTCGGCTGGGAGGAGATCGCGCTGGACGTCAAGACCGGCGTGGAGTACTTGCGGAAGCAGCCCGGTATTACGAAAGTGATCTTGTACGGCGGCAGCGGCGGCGGACCGACCATGACGTTTTACGAAGCGGTAGCCGAAAAGGGGCCATCCTACTGCCAGGGTCCCAACAAGCTCACCGAGTGTGAAAATGACTTGGCGGGTCTGCCGCGGGCGGACGGAATCATTTTGCGCGACGCGCACCCCGGGATCTCGGTGAACACGGTGCGCAACCTCAACGCGGCGGTCGTCCGCGAGGGCGACCCGCTTGACATCAATGAAGAATTGGACCCCTTCAGTCCGAAGAACGGCTACAACCCGAAGGGCGCATCGCATTACAGCGAAGAGTTCAAACAAAAGTATTTCAAGGCGCAGGCCGCCAGGATGAACCGGCTGATCGATCTGGCGCTCGACCGGATGAGGAAAATCAAGGCAGGCCAGGGCCCGTATCCCGACGATGACGCCTTTGTGGTCGTACGGGCCGACGGCGCCCGACTACTGGAACTGGATCCGAGCATTGATGCTCATACGCTGCAGCCGCAGAAGCTTTTGAAGAACGATGGGACGGTGGTCAAGCAGATTGTCGAGACGGTTCGCCCGCCCTATCCGGAGCTTGCGAAGTCGAACGCCAGGTTCAACGGGGGCACGTACTTCCTGACTCTGGAGTCCTTCTTGAGCGCCAACGCCATTCGCGCCACCGACTCCATGAACGGGATCGACGAGTGTTCCACGAACAATTCCACCCGCTGTGCCCTGCGCAATATCACCGTCCCGATTCTAATCACGACCATGGGCGCGCACATTTTTATTCGGGACAACGAGATCCACTACGAAGTGTCCGCCAGCCCCGACAAGGACCTCATCGTCGTCGAGGGAGCGCTGCACGGGATCACGCCCTGCACGGCGTGTGAGAAATTTCCCGGCCAGTACTCGAATACCGTGAAGAACTATTTCGATTATCTGCAGAAGTGGATCAACGCCCGATTTTGAGCAGAAGCCGGAGAGCCCGCGCCGAGCTCCATCCTAAGTGGGTTCGTGGCCCCCGACAATTCAAGGCCATTGGCGATGTCTGTTTACACCGCCGTGGAGGGGACTAGAGCTATCCTGCCTGCCGCTTTTCATTACATGCCGGAGGTGAGTCAATGACATTGGCCAAACGAACTCCGCTCGACCTGGACGCGATGTTTCGGCCGCGCTCGATTGCCTTGATCGGTGCTTCGAGCAACCTCACGAAACTCAGCGGGCGCCCGTTGCGGTTTCTGAAAGAATACGGTTATCCAGGCAAGATCTATCCCATCAACCCGAACTATCCGGAAATCGCCGGACTGAAGTGCTACCCCAGCATCGCCGCAGTGCCCGATGAGATCGACCTGGCCGTGATGGCTCTGTCGGCACCTGCGGTTGCGGCAGCCGTTCGGGAGTGTGCGGCCAAAGGAGTTAAGACGGCCGTCGTGTTCAGCGCCGGCTTTGCCGAAACGGGCGCTGAGGGTGCGCGCTTGCAGGAGGAATTGCGCCAGGCAGCGCTGGAGGGAGGAATCCTGCTGAACGGACCCAACTGTGTCGGTCTGGTGGGCGTGCGGTCGAAGGCGGTGGCTACTTTCAGCGGAACCATGGAGCGCGGTTCACTCCTGGAAGGTCCCGTAAGCTTTGTGGCCCAAAGCGGCGCTCTCAGCGCCTACATGCTGGCGGCGGCGCAAGACGCCGGGGTGGGTTTTGACTATTGGGTGAGTACGGGAAACGAGGCGGTGCTGGGCTTCGCCGACTATGTTTCCTACTTCGTTAGGCAGGACAGCACGCGAACGATCATCGCCTATATGGAGGATGCCCGCGATGGCGAAGCTCTGAAAGCTTGCGCCTTGGAAGCCCTGGAGGCGGGCAAACCCCTGATCATTATCAAGGTGGGAACGTCCGAGGCGGGCGGCAAGGCCGCCTCCTCCCATACCGGAGCGCTGGCGGGATCGGACCGCGTCTACGACGCTGTATTTCGACAGCTCGGTATCGTCCGCGTCCCGGATGTTGAGGATCTCTTCGACATGGCCAACATCTGTTCCGCCCGGCACTGGCCCAAGGGCCCCGCAACGGCGATGATGACGATTTCCGGGGGCGCTGGCATCCTGATGTGCGACCGCTGCGAGGACGTGGGATTGCAAGTAGTCGCATTGAGCCCCGAGACGGTTGAGAAGTTGCGCCAGGTCCTGCCACGCTTCGCGTCGCCGGTCAACCCGGTGGACCTCACCGCGGAGTTGATCGCCACCCCGGACCTGTTGAGGCGCTCCATGGAAATCGTGCTTGCCGACCCCAAGGTGGACAGTCTGGCCATTTTTCTCGGCATGCAGTGGCACACCGGGACCCAACTGGCGCA
>JBGOUJ010000769.1:0-2864 GCA_041477005.1 Terriglobia bacterium
GAGGCGGTCACCCATGTTGGTGACCTTGTCGGGGCCGGTGCGAATCGTGAGAAAGGTGTGGCCGCCCCGGATGATCGACTGGTAGGCGTTGTAGGCGTTGAGGTGCAGGCCGCGGCGGCCGAAGATCTTGGCGAAGATGTCGCCTGGTGTGGCCACGCCCTGACCCGCGGCGCCGCCAATGCCGACGGCGAAAGTTTGTTTCATCGAACCCTCCCCTAGAGCCACAAGCGTGCTTCACAGGCAACAATGCCCGTGCAGCTAAATCTCTTTGCGGCCTTCGATCGATTTAAGCATCGTTACTTCGTCTACATAATCCAGATCGCTGCCAACCGGGATCCCCATCCCAATGCGGGTGACCCGTACACCCAGAGGCTTGAGCAGGCGAGACAGATAGACGGCCGTGGCCTCGCCCTCTACGGTGGGGTTGGTAGCGACAATAATCTCCTCTATCGTAGCGCTTTGCAGCCGTTCGAGCAAGCTCTTTACCTTCAACTGCTCCGGGCCGATGCCGCGCAGGGGGGAGAGGGTGCCATGCAGCACGTGGTAGCGCCCGTTAAACTGCCGGGTCTTCTCTATAACGATTATGTTACGGGGCTCTTCGACCACGCATAAAACTTTTTGGTCGCGATTAGAATCAGAACAAATACCACAGAGCTCGCCGTCGGAGATGTTGTGGCAAAGCGTACAGAAGCGCATACGGTCCTTGACGTCGAGCAGGGCCTGGACCAGTCGCTCGGCTTCCTCGCGGCTGCCGCGCAGGACGTGAAACGCCATCCGCTGGGCGGACTTCTGCCCGATGCCCGGCAGGCGCTTGAACTCGTCGATCAGACGTGCCATGGGTTCGGCAAAGTCGGCCATGGAAAAGCTTTCCGCCTTCGGTCGTCAGCCATCAGCCATCAGAGATCGACCGTCGGCCTTCACCCACCGCCCTCGGTCGAGGGGTTTTGGGTGCTGACGGCTGATGGCTAATAGCTAATAGCTGATCGCTGATCGCTGATAGCTTCGTCATCAGAACATTCCAGGCGGCAGCCCCATCCCTCCCAGCATGCCGCCCATCTTGGACTGAGCTTCCTCGTCCACTTTTTTGGCCCCTTCGTTGAAGGCGGCCAGCACCATATCCTGGAGCATCTCGACGTCGCCGGCGGCTTCCGGGTCGATCTTGACTTCGAGGACGTGTTTTTGGCCGTCCATTTTTACCTTGACCATGCCGCCGCCGGTGGAGGCCTCTACGCGAATGGCCGCGATCTCGACCTGGAGCTGCTCCTGCATCTTCTGGGCTTGCTTCATCATGGCCTGCATGTTGCCCGGCATTTTCACGTATGTGTCTCCTTCAAATCGCGGACCTCGCGAACCTGGCCGCCGAAGGCCGCCAGAAAACGCTGCACCTGGGGGTGGGCCAGAGCCCGGGCCTGGGTGGCGCCCCCGACCGGCTCGGGGGCCGCAGCGCGGGGAACATTCTCTGAAACCTTTGTTTGATCGGCCAGTGTAACATGGACCTTGACCCGCCGCGCCAGCAACTGCTCGCTGAGCTGGGCGAGGGTGCGGGAGGCCGATTCGAGAGTGAACTGCTGGTCGGGCGGGGCGAGGAAGTGAACTTCGTTCGCGGCGCACTCCACCCGGGAGTGTTCGACGGCGTCGGCGGTGAAGTCCTCGCCCTGGCGGCGGAGGGCTTCGACCAGGCGGGCGGGGAAGTCGCCTCGGGCCTGGGCGGCCGACAGCTCCGTGGGTGCGGGTTGTACGGCAAGTTGCGTAACCACCTCGGCCGGCCTCGGCGACGCGGGTTCCAGAACCGCCTCCACCCGACTCGCCGACGCGGGCTGGGAGACTGCCTCGACGGGCCGCCGGGGCGCCATCTGGGGCGATCCCGGGATCCCGGCCTGGGCCGGCGTTTGGGGCGCGAGCTGGGGCCTGCCCTGAGACGTGGCCTGCGCCCGGACCGCACCACTTCTGTCTGCCGGCGGGGGCCCGGGAGGCGCCGGGGCGGCGGCGTTTCCGGCCCCGGCCAGGACCTTTTCGAGGGCGACCAGCCGGCCGGCGTGGACCAGCTTGAGCAGCCCCATCTCCAGGTGGAAGCGCGGGTGAGGGGCGTGCTGCAGGTCGCGGTAGAGATTCAGCGTCAACTGGAGGTAGCGCGTCAGATCCTCTTCGGAGAACTGCGGGGCGATCTCGCCCAGGCGGCGGCGCTCGTCGCCGGTGGCGGCGATCAGGCGGGAGTCGGCGCCGACCACGCGGGCCACCAAAAGGTTCCGGAAGTAGCGGGCAAGCTCGCGGCAGAAGTGCTGATGGTTCTGGCCCTGCGTCATCAGCCGGTCGACCAGCTCGAGCAGGCGCGGAGCGGATTGCTCCACCAGCGCGCCGGCCACCTCGTCCAGAACCTCGCTCGAAACCACACCGAGCAACTGCCTTACCTCAGCGGCGCGAAGGGTCTTGCCGAAGCTGGCGATGGCCTGATCGAGCGTGGAAAGGGAATCGCGGATGCTGCCGTCGCCCGCCAGAGCGATGATCGACAGGGCGTCGGGCTCGGCTTCGATCCCTTCCTGCTTCGAGATCCACTCCAGGTGTCCGACCACCCGCTGGAAGTCCACCATCTGGAAGGTGAAGTTCTGGCAGCGGGAGGCGATGGTGGCGGGGATCTTGTGGGCCTCGGTCGTGCAGAGTATGAATACGACCCACTCGGGGGGCTCTTCAAGGGTCTTGAGCAGGGCGTTGAAGGCGGCGTCGGTGATTTGGTGGGCCTCGTCGACGATGAAGACTTTGTAGCGGTCGCGGGAGGGGCGGTAGCGGACGTTCTCGCGCAGCTCGCGCACGTCGTCGATGCCGCGATTGGAGGCGGCGTCGATCTCGATCACGTCCATGGAGCTCGA
>JBGOUJ010000770.1:0-2856 GCA_041477005.1 Terriglobia bacterium
AGATCCTCTGCTACAGCGCCACGAATTCCTTCGACGACTACCCGACACACGGCATCCACGGCGTCTACATGATCTCGAAGGCCATCGCCGAGGCCGGCAATCCCATCGTCTCGGTCGGCTATCCGGCCAAGTCGTGGTCGAGCCCTCCCGGCGTGATGATCTTCGAGCACACGGCCAAAGACGGCCGCCCGTTCTTCGGCGCGCTGCACCAAGTCGCCGGCTCCTGGGGGACCGTGGAAGTCCATACTGCCGACAACTACGGCGTCAAGGAGTTCGCCATTGCCCGCGGCTCTGGGTATCCGTTCGACAAAACCGAAGTCTGGGCGCCGACGCTTTGGGCGTTCCAACATATGGCCATGAACGGCGTGATGCCCCAGACGTTTGAACAGATTTACGAGAAGACCAGGGTCTTTCTGGCCGGCTGGCGGTCCATCCTGCACAATGAAGGCAAGCCGGTGCGCCTGGAGCAGGTCCCCGACAACTGGGAATCGCCCGTCGACATCCCGAGCCGCCCGAACGACCCCACGGTGGGCCTGTTTGTGAAGAAGTTCGGCCCGGCTCAATAGAGCCGGTCATCGCAACAAGCGCTGAAGCAACACGGCCTGCAAGTCGCGCCTGGAATCTAGAACGGCCAGAACATAGACGGCGTTTTCCCCCACGCGGTAGATGACTCGATACGGGGAGGCGATGATCTGGCGGTAGGAGGTCACACCCAGGTCGAGGAGTTCGGGAACCACGGGGCCGCGAAGGGGGTTGCGCCCCAAACTGCGGACGGCGGTGTCGATCTGGCGCGCAACACCCGTAGCCGCCGCAGGCCGATCGGCGCGAATGAACTCGACGATTTCTTCGAGGTCCATCGCAGCCGAGGGCGCCCAGCGCAGGGCAAGCCGCTTCAACGACGGCGTCCCTGGCGTAGACCGGCCATGACCTGCCGGTGCGACCGGATGTGGCCTTTCCGTAGCTCCTGCTCGGACTGGGAGAGGAGCTTCAACAAGGTCAAGGCATCCTGCATCTTTTCGTAGCTCCGGATATCCAGGACCACGGCCCGAGGCTCGCCGCTTTGCGTGATCACGATCGGGCTGCCGGTGCTATTCACCGTGGCGAGCAGCTCCGCCGGATGCGTCTTCATGTAGGTGACCGGTCTGAAGTTCGAAGAGTTCATGTGGTACCGAATATAGTACCACCCGTGGACCCTATGGCGCAACGCGCTGCCGGCGACCGCCTCGCAGCTCACCTTGATGTTCGCCGGCTTCAGGTCGCGGTGGACGATGCCGTGCTCGTGGGCCTCTTCGAGGGCGTCGATGATCTGGCGGGCGATGGGGAGAGCTTCGTCGAGGGGGAGCGGGCAGTGGAGCGTGTCGCCGGGGACGTACTCCAGAACCAGGCAGGGCTGTCCGCCAGACTGTTCCAGCCCGTAGATGGCAGCGATGTTCGGATGGTTGAGGGCGGCGAGAAGCTGGGCTTCGCGCTCGAAGCGGGCCAGGCGCTCGGGGTCCTGGGCGAAGACTTCGGGTAGGACTTTGAGGGCGACGTCGCGTCCCAAGCGGGTGTCGCGTGCCCGGTACACCTCTCCCATCCCGCCGGCGCCAAGCTTTTCGGTGACGTGGTAGTGGCCGAGCGACTCTCCGATCACGGATTCTCCTGGCGCGTTCTGGCACTACTCTAGCAGCTAGGAGACGCTACGGCGGAGCTGTTCGAGCTCGCTCCGCAGTGGTCGCCAGTACTCACGGTCGCGCTGGCGCTCGGCGCGCTCCTCCTCGGCCAGCAGGAACTCCAACTGTTCCGGACCAGTCTGCAGGGCGAGCGCCAGCAGACCACGCTCGGATTCCAGGGTCGCGGCGAGCGGCCGGTGGTCGCGCACCAATTCCAGCAGAATATCGGGGGTGCGGCATTGCAACAGCCAAAACCGCAACTGCGTCTCTGTCGCTTCCTCGCGGTGGCGGAGGTAGTGCGCCTCGACCAGCCGCCGGATCATCGGCCAATCCTTGTCTCGTTGCGTCTTCTTGCTCTGAATCAGGTCCGGCAACGACAGGAGTTGTATGTGCAGCCCGTCCGGCATCTCGACCGTGGTTCTGCGGTCCCAGAGGGTCTCGAAGCGCGGCAGGCCCCGCAGAACCGCCATCACGTCGATGCGGAGACCGGCCACTTGCGGTGCGAAGCAGCGAAAGTGAGCGGCATGGCCGGATTCGAGAAAGCGGCTCTCGAAAGGGGGCACGGCGATGGTTTGGGCCTCGAGATCCGACAGCAGTTGGTGAAATTGCTTCAGGTCGGCGGATGACAGGCTGAGGGCGAGATCCAGATCGCGGCTAAACTCCGCTGCGCCGTATAATACGCAGGCTTGGCCGCCCATCACGAGGGCCCGCACTTGCCTCTGCTGGATCGAAGAAAGGGCTGTGGCTATCGGGTTCGGGGTCAAGGGAGCCTCCCAGCAGAAGGAAGGTCGACCACAGGGCCATGCTCTGTTGCCAGCGTTCGGCAGGGCTTAGCCGATACCATTCCATCCATTCGTCGGGCGTGGCGTTCATCGTCGCCGCTTGTTCCATGTTGAGTAAGATGTTGAGTAAGATTGCACAGTCCCAGTATACGCCCGGCGCCTTCAACGCCACGTCGCGTCTCAGGCGGGCGCGGAAGCGAGACTCATTTGCTCACTCCCGCCTGCCAGTTCAGCACCACGGTGATCGACGCGGGCTTCGAGCCGCCTGGCTCGGTCTCGGTGATGATGAGGAACCGGCGGCCGGCGGCGGTGACAGCGTACTCGCGGCCCGTGAATTCTGTGTAAGGCGTCACGCGCGTCTCAAACAGGGCGCGGGGCGTGCCCGCCTCGAACTTCGGGCCCGCCCTGACCGGCGCCGCCAT
>JBGOUJ010000771.1:0-2847 GCA_041477005.1 Terriglobia bacterium
AAAATCCTGCTGCGTGCCGCTGGTTCCGAAGCGGGAAGCCGTGTTGTGCGGCTGGTTGACGGGCAATCCCAGGATCGACGTGGCCCGCCACGGCGTCAGGTAGGGATCGCTGATGGAAAACGCCTGCCCTGCGAGGCTGCCGCCCTTCCAGGAGATGAGGACGTAGTTGCCCTCAAAAGTCTGCAAGACGCTTGCGGTCCCGTCGGTGGACGGGGAGCCGTTGCCGATGGGATCGGTGATGGGGTAGCCGATCTTGGCGGTGAAGCCTCCCAGGGTGTTGTACAACTGCAGGATCTCGCAACACATCTGAAAGGCGGTGCTTCCCACACTGTCGGGCAGAGCTACTAGAAAGCTGAACCCTTGGCTCGAGTTACTGTCTTGGAAATCCTGAACGTAACCGTTGCCGACGCGGTGCACATTGTCGGTGGGCGGCAGGGCCACCGAGGTCGAGAACGAGCCGCGGGCGAAGGCCTGCAAGAAAATGGTCAGGATGATCGAGGTGGGGGCGCCATCGCCGACTCCCGTGGGCGTCTGCGCCAAAAGCAAGGCCGCAGCGGCCAGCGGCGCCATGGCCCAAATCCCCCCGAATCGACGGCGACGCATTAAGACGATAACCCCAAAAGCAAGGAAAGGTCGCTAAAAGCAGGTTTCAGGTGCCAGGTTTCAGGTGCCAGCGAAGCCGCTCGGGCGCCTGGCGCCTGACACCTGACACCAGACACCTGGCCCCTGACACCTGACACCTGCTTTTTGGCACCTGACACCTGCTTTTTGGCCTCACACGCTGACGGCAGCGGGGCAGTTCCGGTATTCGGCGACTACTTCGGCGGCTGGGCCGTCCCGGCGGATTCGCCCCGCTTCCAGCCAGACCGCTCTTTGGCACAGGCTTTCCACCGCCCCGGGAGAGTGGGAGACGAAGAGCAGGGTCCTGCCCTGGCTGCGGAATTCGGCGATGCGGTCCGTGCACTTCCGTTGGAACTCTTGATCTCCGACGGCGAGGACCTCGTCCAAGACCAGGATATCGGGGTCGAGATGGATGGCCACGGAGAAGCCGAGGCGCGCCATCATGCCGCTGGAATACGTGCGCAGCGGTTCGTCAATGAAATCCGGTATGCCGGCGAAATCAATGATGGCGTCCATGCGGGATTGGACCATGGCGCGGCTGTAGCCGAGCAGAGCGGCGTTGAGATGGATGTTCTCGCGGCCGGTCAGATCCGGGTGGAAGCCGGAGCCGAGCTCGAGCAGCGCTGCTACGCGTCCTCGCTGGATTACGGAGCCTTCGGTCGGCGAAGAGACGCCCACGGCGATGCTCAGCAGCGTGCTCTTGCCGGCGCCGTTGGCCCCGATGATACCGACCGACTCGCCGGCATTGATTCGCAGATTCACATTGCGCAAGGCCCAAAACGATACCCGCTGCCGCCGGATCTTGTTCGCCACCTGCTGTACCAGAAGCTGCCGCTTGTGGTGCAGGAAGTAGCGCTTGCTCACGTTTTCGAGTTCAATCAGCGTCACAGGTAGTCGGAAAACCTTTTCTTCATGCGGCTGAAGATCAGAAAGCCGGCGATGAGCGAGCCGAAGGAAACCAGGGCGAGCTTGGTCAGCAAAGTTTGTGGGGGAGCCACGCCGTTCAGGAATATCAGCCGGCAGGCGTGCACCACCGCGGCCACCGGATTCAACAGCAGCCAGCGGTACGCGGACGGCACCTGCTCAAATGGATAGATGATCGGAACCAGCCAGAACAAAACCAGGTTGGCGGATTCCACAACGTAACGGGTATCACGATAGTAGACATCGAGGGCCGAGAAAGCCAGGGCCATGCCGCAGGCAAACACGATCTCCAGGCCGAAGATAACCGGCAGCCAGAACCAATGGCGGTTGAATCCCCCGCCGAACCGCAGAATCAGCAGCATCAGCAGCACGAGCTGGATCAAGAAATGAACCACGTTGCCCAGCACGACCGAGATGGGAATCACCTCGCGGTGGAAACGGACCTTCTTCACCAGGGCGGCATTATCGAGGATGGAGTTTGTGCCGGTGGCCCAGGCCAGGGTGAAGAAGTTGAACGGGACCAGACCCATCAGCAGAAATAGCGGGTAGATATGACTGGCCTGGCGGAAGACCTTGGTGAACACATAGGTGAGCACCACCATCATGATGAGCGGATTCATCAGGGACCAGAAGATGCCAAGGGACATGTTTCGGTAGCGGATTTTGAAGTCTTTGGTGATGAGGGTATAGAGAATGTACAGATGGTCTTGAGATGCCGGCGCCATTCTGGATGAGAGCTTACATTTTAGCACCGGTCGAATCGGAAGGAAGAAGCACAAAAGGCCGGCCACTCCTGGATCGGACCGCGCGAAAGTGGCGCTCATCCACCGTGAGGATGCGATAAACGTCCAGGCGCTCGGCAGTTACGATAACCGCCGTGTCTGCCAAGCCGAGATCGAGATCTCGATATTTGGCAGACGCCTATGGGCGCAGCGTGACTACCGTGGCGCCCCAGCCGCCGGCTTCGGGTGGAGCGTCGGAGAAGGCGGCCACGAAGGGGGCGCCGGCGAGGACGGAGCGGACGATTTCGCGCTGGACACCGATGCCTTTGCCGTGAATGATGCGGAGCGCCCGGAAACCGAGGCGGTGCGCCTCCTCGAGGTAGGCTTCCAGGATCGGCTTTACGTCGCGCGGAGGGACTGTGTGGAGGTCGAAGACGTCCGTGATGGGGATGCGAACGGGATCGTCGGACATGGGGGCGGCCAGGCTCTCGGACTCAGCCTCCAACATAGCGGGCGTAGAGGCTGCGGGCGACCCCGATATCGGTGGTGCCCTTGATGATGGCGCGGCCGTCGGGGAATA
>JBGOUJ010000772.1:0-2841 GCA_041477005.1 Terriglobia bacterium
ACGCTCGAATACTCGCGGCGGCTCAAGGTGAAGAACATCTGCGTCCACAAAGGATTGGCTTCCGGTCTCTTCAACGAAGAGCACTGCCACCCCAAGGACGTAGTCAAGGTCTCGAAAGATTTCCCCGACCTGAATTTCCTGATTTACCACTCGGGCTTCAAGTCGCTGGAAGCTGCCCTGCCTGCCGCCCAGGATGGGTTTCGGAAAAGCTCCTACGTGCCCTGGGTATCGGACCTGTGCGAATCGCGCACGAAGAACCCGCACATGAAAAACGTGTATATGGAGCTGGGCAGTACGTTCGGCCTGATGGCGATCACGCAGCCGCTGCTTTGCTGCCACGTGTTGGGCATGATGATCAACGCTTTCGGCGCCGACGACATACTCTGGGGCACCGACTCGATCTGGTGGGGCTCGCCGCAATGGCAGATCGAAGCTTTGCGGCGCCTCGAAATGCCCGACTCGCTGATCAAGCAGTTTGGTTATAAACCGCTCACCACCGAAGTGAAGCGCCAGATCTTCGGCCTGAATGCGGCGCGGGTGTACGCCATCGACCCCAAGGCCAAACGCAATCCCCTCCCGGGGGATTATGTCGATCAGTTGAAGAAGCTGTACCGGCAGGCCGGAGGCCCGATGCCGAGCAACACGCAGTATGGGTGGGTGGCGGCGGTATAGATCGCACCTGGTCAGGCCAGAATTCCCTCGACTACGCTCCCGTGAACGTCGGTCAGGCGGCGGCGGATGCCGTTGTGGTAGAAGGTCAGCTTCTCGTGATCCAATCCCAGCAAGCGCAGAGCGGTCGCGTGAAAATCGTAGACGCTAACCGGCTTGTCGGCGGGCTGGTGGCCCAGGTCATCGGACGTGCCGTAGGCGAAGCCGGGTCTTAGTCCCGCGCCGGCCATCCAGCAGGTAAAGCAACCCGGGTGGTGGTCGCGACCCGCAGTCTTGCCGGTTCCCTGGGATACCGGTGTGCGGCCAAATTCCGTTACTCCCATCACCAAGGTGTCCTGCAGGAGCCCGCGGGCGTCGAGATCCTTGAGGAGCGCAGCGACCGGTTGGTCGTATTCCTGCGCTCTCTTCTGGTGATTGGATTCGAGGCTGCTGTGAGAGTCCCAGTCCGATCCGGACCCGCCGTGGAAGATCTGCACGAAACGAACGCCTCGTTCTAGTAATCGCCGGCCCAGGAGGCATTGTTTGCCGAGCGCTTCCGTCTCCTTCTGGGCAAGTCCGTACATCCGGCGCGTCGCCTCGGATTCCCCCTTCAGGTCCGAGGCCTCCGGCACGCTGAGCTGCATTTTCGCGGCGAGTTCATAGTTGCGCAGGCGCGCTTCCAGGTTGCTGTCGCCGGGATGCTCCGCTGCATATCGGCGATTCATAGTCGCCAGCCAACCCATCCCCGCCTGCCGCGCCGCCAGATTGGTCGCCGGCGGATTCGAGAGGTCGGGGACAGGATCGCCCGAGCCTCGGAACGCCGTGCCCTGCACCGCCGCGGGCAGGAAGCCGTTCGACCACTGCAGGGTGCCGCCCCAGGGATACGCGCGCGGATCCGGTAGCACGACAAACGACGGCAAATTCTCGTTCTCGGTGCCCAAAGCGTATACAACCCAGGCGCCCATGCTCGGAAAGCCGGTCAGGATGAACCCGGTGTTCATCTGTGCGACGGCGGGCATGTGATTGGCGCTTCTGGAAACCATGGTCCGGATCACAGTCAGCTTGTCGGCGCACTCGGCCAGGTGAGGCAGCAGATTGCTGACCCATAGGCCGCTCTGTCCGCGCTGCTTGAACTCGAACAGGCTGCCCATCAGGTTCCCCGCTTGCCCGAAGAACGTGGGCATGTCGAAGGAAGCGCCGGTCCGCTTGGAGAGCTCCGGTTTGTAGTCGAACGTGTCCAGGTGGCTCATGCCGCCCACGCAGAAAACCTGTATCACCCGCTTGGCCTTGGGCGGGAAATGCGGCTTGTGGTTTTCGCCGGGCGACGGGGTGGCGGCGCCGGCCTTTTCGCCGCTCAGCAGCCAGGACAAGGCCAGCCAGCCGAAGCCGGCGCCGGTGTCGAGGAGCAGGCGCCGGCGCGAAACCAAGGGCGCGCTCTGGGCCAGTTGCGAGACCAAACTTTGGGGCGTCAGGCGGCGCCGGTCGAAATCGATCTCGAGGTCCCGCGACTGGAGCGAATGAGGGCCGCCCTCGGGCGAGGTGGGCGCCCGTTGCAGCGAGGCCCGGATTCCAAGCTTGCGATCAGTGGACATAGAGAAACTCGCTCGTGTTGGACAATCCCCAGGAGAAGGTCTCCAGCCCGCTGCCGGTCGACCGAGGATGGGATCGATCAGTGGACATAAAGAGAAACTCAATCGTGTTGGGCAATCCCCAGGAGAAGGTCTCCAGCCCGCTGCTGGTCGACCGAGGGTGGGCTCGATCAGTGGACATAGAGAAACTCGCTCGTGTTGAACAATCCCCAGCAGAAAGTCTCCAACCCTTGCTGGTCGATCCGGGGCTGGTCGATCCTGGGCTGGTCGATCAATGACGCGCTTTGGGCCAGCTCATCCGGTCCGGGCGCGCGACCGAGAGCGAGCCAGAACGCTCGCTGGACGCGGGATGAGGTGTCGGCCGACTCCTTAGCGAGATGTTCTGCAAAGGCTTTCGCCTGCCGCTGGACGAAGGCGTTATTCATCAGGCTCAGGGCTTGCAGGGGTGTCGTGGTAGCCGTTCGTTTCGGGGTCTTCATCGACGGCAGCGGACAGTCCAGCGCCTCGAGCATCGGGTTGCCGCCCGAATCCACATTCATCCGGTATACCGTGCGACGCTGCTGCTCGGGATCGTCGGAATCGACCGGCTCATAGGAATGATACG
>JBGOUJ010000773.1:0-2836 GCA_041477005.1 Terriglobia bacterium
CCGGATTCCGAGGCCCGGCCGGCGTGAAACGGCTTGGTCATGGTGCCGAAATTCTCGCGCAGCCCGGCCGCTTCGCTCGCGGCGATGCCGAGAGCGCGAGCCGTCCGCGCGACGTCCAGTCCCCACAGCTTGGCCACGGCGGCCGCCGCGCCGAACGGGCCGCAGGTCCCCGTCGAGTGAAAACCGTCTTCGTAGTGCCGGGGCGCGATGGCCTCGGCGATCTTGCATTCCACCTCCACCCCGACGTGATAGGCCAGCAGCAGGTCTCGCCCCGACCTGGCGCCCGCCTCAGCCGTCGCCAGCGCTGCCGGAAGGACCGGCGCCGTCGGATGGGTCAGCAGCCCATACACCCGGTCCTTGGCCAGGGCGAGCTGTGTGTCGTCGTAGTCGTCGGCATGGATCCCGATGGCGTTGGCGAAGGCGGCGAAGCGCACCGGCATCTTCAGGGAAGATCCGATCACCGTGGCCTCGCCGCGCGCCGGCCCGAGCGTTTGCAGGTAGGTCCGGGTCAGGCCACCGGTTTCCGCCACGGAGCCCGAAAGCGCCAGCCCCAGACCATCCAAGATTGACTTCTGGCCGAGATCCAGCACGTCTCGCGGCAAGTCGGTGTAGGAGGTCTTGACGATGAACTCGGCTACTTGGCGGGTCAGTCCATCCACCCGCGGGAATTTATCCCCGGCAGCTCCGGGCTGCGCCCCGGATTGAGCCCCAGAACGCTCGACGGATTGGGCCGCCGATCCTTGCGGGAGCAGGGAAGCGCCGGCGCCGAGCGCCGCCGATTGGGCCAGCCTTCTTCGAGTCAGCTTCATGGTGACATTGTAGTAGATCGGATATGAACAACCCCTTCAAGACCCAGGCGCTTGCCCACCCCGACGGCGTGCTCAACCTACACAACTCCGGCGCCTTCGGACGCTTCCACAGTACACGTGGCTCGTTCAGCGATGTCGGCGGCCGACTGCACTCGCTCCTGGTGCTCCGGCTGGAGTGGTAGAAGCGCATCGACAGCGCCCGGCCCAGCAATCGGAGCGATCGTTCCGTTATACTCGTCTCGATGAAGCTGGCACGATACTGGACTAGGGAGAGCGGCGAAGCAACTCGATCCGATGGCCGCCGCATCCGCGTGGTTTCGCGAGGCTGGTCGAATGAGAGCGTCGAGGCTGCGCGTCCACTCGCGCGCGAGACGGCTCGCCGGCTGGCCGAAGCGCTCGCCTCGGGACAGATCGAGCGCAGCCAATACCTTTACGGCGGGCGCCCACTGCCGGAGCCGATTCTTCACGAGTTTCGCAACGGCGGCGACGATCCTGCCGCCGTCGTCACGCGGAACTCCTACGGGGCGCTCGTTCTCAATGCGCGGGACCTGATGTTCGTTGATATCGATCGCGAAGACGCGCCGGTGTCCGCGGCGCCGGCCGATCTGATTTTGAGCATCCGGTCACTGTTCGGCAAAGCCGCGCCGGCGCAGCCAAAGCCCGCGTCCGCGGTGGTGGATGACATTCAGCGGGTCACCGAACGCAACAGCCTTTCGGTCCGGGTCTACAAGACCGCTGCCGGGTATCGAGCAATTCTAACGAATGCCCTTTTCGAAGCGGGCAGCCGCCGGAGCGAAGAGCTGCTCCAGCAGTTCGGCGCCGACCCGCTCTACGTGCGGCTGTGCCGTATGCAAGAGTCCTTCCGGGCCCGCCTGACACCCAAACCGTGGCGATGCCGCCTGGGGCTGCCACCCGTTAGCTTCCCCTTCGGCACACCGCAGGAGGAGTCGCGATTCCTCGCGTGGGAGGCGAAGTACTCTTCAACCGCGACGCAGTACGCGACGTGCCGGTACGTCGCCACCTTTGGCGGCGACCACATTGACCCGGCGCTGGACGACCTGATCAAGTACCACGACCAGCAAACGAATACCGGCGCGGCGCTTCCGTTGGCTTGAGTAAGGTTCAGAACTCAAGTTTCCGCATCGCCCGGCGAAGCGATCCCCTCCCGGTGGCCAAGGCGCTCACGCTCGTACCAACCGAAACCGGCTGATCTCGGGTGGACAATTGATGCGAATGGGAATTCCGAAGAAGCCGATGCCCCGGTTCACGTAGAGATAACGGCCTTGCTCCTGATAAAGCCCGCGGATATAGCGGAAGCGCAGCGCAGCCAGACCCACCGGAACCCCGCCCAGGTAGCCAAGCACCACCTGCCCTCCGCCGTGCGTGTGTCCCGCCAGGGTGAGAGGAAAGTTGAACTCCTGGGCTTCCAGGAAGGAATGCGGATGATGGGCCAGCAGCACGCGCACGGCCTCGGGGTTGCTTCCCAGCAACAGGTCAGTCAGGGCCTGCCGGCTGCGGCGCTGCTGATACACATTGGGGTCGCCGCGCGTGGCGCCCAGCCAGTCCAGGCCCGCCAGCAGCAATTCGGCCCCTCCGGTAAGCGTTATGGACGCGCGCTCGTTTCGCAAGAACCGCAGGCCCGCCTCTTTCAGGCCCGCCATCAGGCGGTTGCATCCCGGATAGCCGCCGGCCGGGTCGCGTTGGTCTGAATAATAGTCATGGTTTCCCAGAATCGCGTAGATCCCGAAAGCCGCGCGCAATTGACTCAAGGACCCCGCCGCCTCTCGCAGCATGTTGAGGGACCGGTCCAGAATATCGCCGGTAATGACGATCAGCTCCGAGCCCAAGGCGTTGGCAGCCTCAATGACCGGCGCCATGTCCCGTTCTCGCAGGTAGGGTCCGAAGTGAATGTCCGAGAGCTGCGTGATCCGGAAGCCCTCCAACTGGCGCGGGAGGCCGGGAATCGGAATCGGGACTTCGGAAGAGACTTCCAATTCCCCGGCGGTCCCGTAGACGCCATAAGCCGC
>JBGOUJ010000774.1:0-2807 GCA_041477005.1 Terriglobia bacterium
AGCCGCTTCTGCTTCCGGACCGCACAGAGCTATGTGAAGCGGTATCCGCCTCCGTTCACCTACTTCGAGAAGCGCGTGCTGTCACGGGCGCAGGGGTGGATCGCAGGGGCCAGCCTGGTTCACCGGGCGATGCTCCAGCGCGGGTACCCGCCGGAGCGCGGGCGCATTCTCAACCTGGCGGTGGATCTGGAGCGCTTCCAGCCGCTCGATCCGGCGCAGAAAGCGGCGGTGCGCACCGAGCTTGGCGCCGAGTCTCCCGTGGTCGGTTTCGTCGGCCGCCTCACCGCGGCCAAGGGCCTGGACATTTTGATGCAGGCCATGGAACGGCTAAGCCCGGCGCAGAGGTGGCATCTGCTGCTGCTGGGCAGCGGCGAGTACGAAGCGAAGGTGAACCGCTGGGCGCAGCAACGGGGCTGGGCCGGTCGCGTGACCATTCGGCTGGTCACGCACGAGGACGCTCCGCGCTACATCGGGGCGATGGACCTGCTGCTGGCGCCGAGCCAGACCATGCCGAACTGGCGGGAACAGTTCGGGCGCATGCTGATCGAAGCGTTTGCTTGCGGGACGCCGGTGGTGGGCAGCGACTCCGGGGAGATTCCGTTTGTGATCGGCGACGCGGGCCGCGTGGTTGGCGAGTCCGACGTGGCGGGCTGGGCCGGAAACATCGAGGAGCTGCTGGCCGATCCGGACGCTCGCCGCGAGCTGGCGCAACGGGGCTTGGAACGAGTGCAGCGGTTCTCCACAACGGCCGTCGCCGCCCAATACCGCGACTACTACCTATGGCTGCTGGATCAATCTTGCTGACGCCGCGAGTCGCCGTTATCTGCGACTACCGGGAAGAGGGCTGGCCGAGCATGGACCTGGCGGGGGAGATGCTGCTGCGCCACCTGGACTCGTTCCCGGTGGTGGCGACCGCGGTGCGCCCTCGGATGAGGCGGCGCCTCAGCCGGTGGAGCCGGCGGCTTTGGAACGCCGACCGGCTGCTGGCGCGGTTCTGGGACTACCCACGTCACCTGCGTCAAAGCCGCGAGCGCTACCACGTTTTCCACCTGGTCGACCACAGTTACTCGCATCTGGTTCACGAGCTGCCCGCGGAGCGAACCGTGATCACCTGTCACGATCTGGACACGTTCGAGTGCCTTCTCGAGCCAAATTGCCGCCGGCGCTCCGCCGCCTTTCGCGCCATGACACGCCGGATTCTGGATGGCTTCCGGCGGGCGGCTCGGATCGTTTGCGTGAGCCAGGCAACACGGGCCGCGATCGAGCAGCGCGGGCTGGCCGACCCGGCGCGAGTGCTGGTGGTGGAGAACGGAGTGGACCCGGCGCTGTCGCCGGAAGCCGGCCAGCCGGCCGACGCCGAGGTGGAGCGCCGGCTGGGGCCGGAGGCGCCCGGTGGCGCGGAGCTGCTGCACGTCGGCAGCACCGCGCCCCGGAAACGCATCGACATGCTGCTTCGGATCTTCGCCGCGGTGCGAAAGCAGCGAGCCGGCGCTCGCCTGATCCGGGTCGGAGGCTTCACGCCTGAACACCGGCGGTTGATCGAGGCGCTGGGTCTCGGCGAGGCCATCGTTGAGCTTCCGTTCGTGCCCAAGGACCTGCTGGCCGCGGTGTATCGCCGCGCTTCGCTGCTCTTGTTTCCCTCGGCCGCAGAGGGCTTCGGACTGCCCGTAACGGAAGCGCTGGCTTGCGGAACATCGGTGGTTGCCAGCGATATCCCGGTCTTGCGTGAAGTGGGCGGGCCGGCCGTATCGTTTTGTTCGGCGGGGGACGTCGATCACTGGACGCACACCATTCTGGAGCAGCTAAACGACCGGCCGTCGCCGGAGCAGCGGGAGCAGAAGCGCCGAGCCAACCTGGCGCAGGCGCACCGCTACAGTTGGCAGCGGACCGCCGGGGAAATGGCCGCTGTCTACCACGATCTTTTCCAGGCTCATTGCCATGCTTGACCACGACCGCCTTCGCGTGTTGCACATTGGGAAGTTCTATCCGCCGCATCGGGGCGGAATGGAAAGCCACCTGGAGACCCTGTGCCGCCAGATCAAAGACGGGGTCGACCTTCGCGTGATCGTGTCGCATGAACGGCGGCATACGATCAGGGAAACGCGGGACGGAGTCGATGTGGTCCGCGTCGGCACCTGCTTTCGGTTGGCGTCAGCTCCGGTCTGCCCGGCGATGGCGTCATGGATCCGGCGCAGCCCGGCCGACATCGTGCACATTCACCTGCCGAACCCGGCGGCGGTGCTGGCCTACCTGGCGAGCGGTCACCGGGGCAAGCTGGTGATGACCTACCACAGCGACATCGTCCGCCAGAAAGTGCTGGGAGCGGCCTTCGAGGTCTTCATGCGGATGGCGCTCGCGCGTTGCCGGGCGCTGATTGCTACCTCGCCCGACTATGCGCTCTCCTCCCCGACCCTGTCGGCCCATCTCGATCGCTGCTGCGTGATTCCCTTCGGGATCTCCACCGAGAAACTCCAGCGAAGCGACATCGCCGCCGTGCAGGCTATCCGCGAGCGGTTCGGCGCGCGGCTGGTGCTGAGCGTCGGACGCCAGGTGTATTACAAGGGGTTTCAGTTCCTGATCCGAGCGATGCGAAAGGTCGACGCGACGCTGCTGTTGATCGGGGACGGACCGCTGCGCGCCACACTGGAGGCGGAAGCGCAGGCCTGCGGCGTGGCGGGGCGCGTGCATTTTCTGGGCGAGGTTGAGGATGTGACGCCCTACTATCACGCGGCCGACGTCTTCGTGCTTCCATCCATCGCGCGAAGCGAGGCGTTCGGCCTGGTGCAACTGGAGGCGATGGCCTGCGG
>JBGOUJ010000775.1:0-2803 GCA_041477005.1 Terriglobia bacterium
CCTGGCGGCCGCTTACGATATCCCGGTGATTCCGCACACCGGCGGCTATCAGGATTCGGTGCACTTCGTGATGGCCACGCCGAACTCCCCTTGGGCCGAAATGTTCATGCCCCCGCCGGGCGGCCCGCCCGCCGTGTACAAACAATGGGAAGAGGAAAACCACATTACCCGCGGCCCCGAGGGCATCTATACGCGGCCTTCGGACAAGCCCGGCTTCGGCTGGGACATCGTGGTGTCGTAATGAATTCCATGCCAAACCCGTCGCAGAACGAACTTTCACGCCATCCCTGAATCAATTCGGCGTCTGAAGTCACTCTAGTATTTAGGACTCCCCCGGGGACGGGCTATGATCGCGACCGCAGAATCTTCACCAACCTCGACGACGCCGGGATCCCCGCCAAGAAGGTCTATGCCGAGATTGCAGCAGCGTTGGCCCCGGACGGACCTGAATAACACTGAGGATGACAGCCATGGCCGATACAGGTAACATTCGAGTCAGCATTGTTGGTGGCGACCGGCAACCCTGGACCGGGGGAGCCGTCAGCTTGAAGCTGGTGGACCCGTTTTCCCAGACCGAAAAGATCCTCAAGAGTCACACGACCCAACCGGGCGTGAACCAGGTAATCCTCGAGGGCGTCCCTGCGGATCGCGGCCAGAACTACGCGCTGCTCGGCACTGCGAGCGACCATCGCGATGCCGGTCTCTACCCGGTCAAGCCCGTTCCCGGTCAGGAGGTCAGCTCCGCGGTCATGCTCGTAAGGAACCGGCCGGGGCTCGACCTCAGCGGCTTTTCCTACGCCACGCTCCAGGCCGCTTCACCCAGGTTCCATCGCGCTCTGGTGGACGCCGGCATCACGGAGGCGGCTTTCCAAGCCCTACCGCCAGAGCGGATCGCCGGGCCTCTCAACATCGAGGCCAAGCTGCGCAACACCCGGCTGGTCGGCACGCCGGCGATTGAGCGCATCTTCCGGATCGGCGGGCCGGGCGTCAACGGAACCGAGGGTCTCAACCAGGATCGCATTCTCGCCTGGATGGACCCCGCTATGCCCGGGTTGGTGCGCCAGGACATCGCGCAATCTGCCCCGCAGGTTTTCATGGAACTATTGGAGCTTGAAAACGAGGTTTTCCACGCCGGCTATCCGGTCAGTTTCAAGCAGCGGGTGCCGTTCGGCAGCCTGCAGCTCTCCTTCGCCAAGGCCCCCGGCGACAACAACCTGCTCGCCGCCGACATCGATATCGACCTGTTCACTGACATCGGCCACTTCGGCGAGGTGATTGTAAACCATGTCACCAAGACGAAGACCGACCCTTTTACGGTCTACCGCCTTCTGTTCGATCAGGGAATCACGCCGCTGTATGCGCTGTCGGCGGTATAAGCGGCGCTTCAGGCGGGGACGCCGTGTGGCTCCCGAGGGGATTTACACGCCGGTCTTCGGACAAGCCCGCTGCGGCTGGGACATCGTGGTGTCGTAATGAATTCCATGCCAAACCGTCGCAGCAGGCGGATTTTCACGCCCTCCCCGAAATAATTCGCCGTCTGAAATCACTCTGGTATAGCAGCGAATACTGTCTTCATTTTTTGGGTGCGCCGTAGAGGTAGTGATCCAGGTTATAGGAAAGATCCGCCGGGAGCTTTTGCCATTCCTCTTCCGGAATTTCATGTGCGAGTTCGATCAATCTTGCCTCGATCGAGCCGGGCGGGAAGGCGACCCACCGGACCCTCTTGGCTGGCGGGATTCTGCGGGATGGGGCCTTGGCTGCTTTCACATCTTTGACTTTAGCTTGTGCCGCGCGGCCTCAAGCTATGCCGGCGGGCGCCACCTTCAGCCTTATCTGCGCGCGCTTCAGGGCGTTGAGCGCGCGGGCGACGTCCAGGCCGAGGTCGGGGCCTTGCAGCCTGGCCTGGGCGCGGCGCATGGCTTCCTCGGCGCGCTTGACGTCGACCTCGTCGGCTCTTTCGGCGGCGTCGGCGAGCACCCGGACGCGGTCCGGCAGCACCTCCACAATCCCGCCGCAGACCACAAGCTCCTTGCGACGGCCGCCCGAAACGTAGCTCAGCACCCCGATCCCGAGCTCGGCGATGAGCGGGGCGTGCTCGGCGCGCGCCCCGATTTCGCCCTGCCGGGCGGGGATCTGGGCTGCGCTCACCTCCTCGCGGATCAGCAGGCGCTCCGGGGTCACGATCTCGAGCGTGAAGTTCATGCGGCTTTCAGGGTCGCGCCCTTCTCCTGCGCGTCTTCGATTGTTCCCACCATGTAGAAGGCCTGCTCCGGCAAATCGTCGTGCTTGCCGTCCACGATCGCCTGGAAGCCCTTGATCGTGTCAGCCAGTTTCACATACCGCCCCTCCGTGCCGGTGAACTGCGAGGCCACGAAGAAGGGCTGCGAAAAGAACCTCTGGATCTTGCGCGCGCGCGACACGGTGATCTTGTCGTCTTCCGAAAGCTCGTCGATGCCCAGGATGGCGATGATGTCCTTCAGGTCCTTGTAGCGCTGCAGGTTCTGCTTCACCGCGCGGGCGGTCGCGTAGTGCTCCTCGCCGATGATGCGCGGGTCGAGGTTGCGCGAGGTCGAAGCCAGCGGATCGACCGCCGGGTAAATGCCCAGCTCGACGATCTGGCGCGAGAGGTTCGTGGTGGCGTCCAGGTGGGCGAAGGCAGTGGCCGGGGCCGGGTCGGTGTAGTCGTCGGCCGGCACGTAAATGGCCTGCACGGAGGTGATCGAACCTTTCTTGGTCGACGTGATGCGCTCTTGCAACTCGCCCATCTCGGTGGCCAGGTTGGGCTGATACCCGACGGCCGAAG
>JBGOUJ010000776.1:0-2798 GCA_041477005.1 Terriglobia bacterium
CTACGAGATCTTTTTCGATGAGTTCGAGAAGGTGCCCGACCTGAAGCGCGGCGCTTACCTCTACATCCGCCTGATCCACCGCTGGCCCGACGACCTGATTGAGATCAGGACCAAAGAACGATTGATTCAGTCGGAATGGCGTCAGGTCACTTTCACTTACGACGGCTCGGGCAAGGCTTCCGGCTTGCAGCTTTATCTCGACGGCAAGCCCGCCGAGGTTGAGGTGCGGCGCCCGAGCGTTTCCGGCCCGATCACGACCTCGGCGCCGCTTGAAATCGGCGACAAAGCGCTCGGCAATCCGTACAAAGGCCAGCTCGGCGACCTGCGCCTCTACAATCGCCCACTGCGCGCCGGCGAGATTGAGCAGCTCGCGATCCACTACCCGATCCGGACGACCCTGGCCGACGCCTCCGACAAGCGCACCAAGGAGCAAAGGGACAGGCTCCGCGAATATTTTCTCTCCTACGACGCTCCCGAGCGGTTCCGCAGGCTCCACGCCGAGCTGCGGCGCTTGAAAGCCGACAAGGAAGAACTCGACAAGGTCGTCCCGACCGTCATGGTGATGGAGGAGATGGAGAAGCCGCGCGAGACGGCGGTGCTCGGCCGCGGGGACTACCGCAATCGTGGCGAGAAGGTCACGCCAGGCGTCCCTGCCGTGCTGCCGCCGCTTCCCAAGGGCGCGCCCGCCAACCGCCTGACCCTGGCTCGCTGGCTGGCCGACCCCTCCCACCCGCTCACGGCCCGCGTCGCCGTCAACCGCTTCTGGGCGCTCTATTTCGGCGCCGGCCTGGTCAAGACCGCCGAGGATTTCGGCTCCCAAGGCGAGCCGCCGAGCCACCCCGACCTGCTGGACTGGCTGGCCACGGAGTTCGTACGCACCGGCTGGGACGCCCGCGCGATGCAGCGCCTCGTCGTCACTTCTGCTACCTATCGCCAGTCCTCCCGGGTGACGCCCGAGCTGCTCGAAAAAGACCCGGAAAACCGGCTCCTCGCCCGCGCTTCCCGCTTCCGCCTGCCGGCCGAGACCGTCCGCGACAACGCCCTCGCCGTCAGCGGCCTGCTCTACGAGAAGCTGGGAGGGCCGAGCGTTTTCCCCTATCAGCCGAAGGGCCTGTGGGAGGACATCGCTTACGGCGACGTTTACTCCGCTCAAAGCTACACGCCCGGCCACGGCAAGGACCTGTACCGCCGCAGCATGTACACCTTCTGGAAGCGGACGTCCCCGCCGCCGTCGCTGAACACATTTGACGCCCCGGACCGCGAAAAGTGCACGGCCCGCCGGCCGGTCACCAACACGCCGCTCCAGGCCCTGGTGCTGCTGAACGACCCGACCTACGTCGAGGCCGCCCGCGCGCTCGCCCAGCGCATGATTACCGAGGGCGGCAAGGATCCCGACCGGCGGATCGCATTCGCCTTCCGCCTGGCCACCGACCGCAAGCCCACGCCCGAGGAGCTGAAGATCCTGCGCGAGCTGGCCCGCCAGGATTCAGCCACCTATCGCAGCGATAAGGGCGCCGCCCTCAAGCTGGTCCAGGTCGGCGAGTCGGAACCGAATCCGAAGCTCGACGCGAGCGAGCTGGCCGCCTGGACCACCGTGGCCAGCGCGATACTCAACCTCGACGAAACGATTACCAGGGAGTAGAACGGGAGTGGAACGATGAACCTGCCCGATCAATACGGATTAGCAATGACGCGGCGGCACTTCTTCTCCCGCACCTCGACCGGCATCGGCGTCGCCGCCCTGGCCTCGCTGCTCGATCCGAAGCTGTTCGCCGCCGCCCCGAACATCAATCCCCAAACGGGCGGCCTGGCCGGCCTGCCGCATTTTCCGCCCAAAGCCAAGCGCGTGATCTTCCTGCACCAGTCGGGCGGGCCGTCGCAGATCGACTTGTTCGATTACAAGCCCCAGCTCCAGAAGCTGCGCGGCTCCGAGCTGCCGGCTTCGATCCGCATGGGCCAGCGCATCACGGGGATGACCTCGGGGCAGAGCTCGCTGCCGGTAGCGAACGCCATTTTCAAGTTCAGCCAGCACGGCCAGTCCGGCGCCTCGCTGAGCGAACTGCTCCCGCACACGGCCAAAATCGCCGACGACATCGCCATCATTAGGACCGTGAACACCGACGCCATCAATCACGACCCGGCCATCACCTTCATCCAGAGCGGCAGCCAGCAGCCCGGCCGGCCCAGCATGGGGGCCTGGGTCAGCTACGGACTGGGCAGCGAGAACCAAAACCTGCCGGCCTTCGTGGTGCTGATCTCGCAGGCCAGCGGCCTCAACGTCGATCAGCCGCTGTTTTCGCGCCTCTGGGGCAGCGGCTTTCTGCCCTCGAACCATCAGGGCGTCAAGTTCCGTTCGAGCGGCGACCCGGTGCTCTACCTTTCCGATCCGCCCGGAATCGACAAAGACACGCGCCGCCGCATGCTCGACGGCATCGCCAAGCTGAACCAACTGCACGCCAAGGCCTACGCCGATCCGGAGATCGAGACGCGCATTACGCAGTACGAGATGGCCTATCGGATGCAGACCTCGGTCCCCGAGCTGATGGATCTCACCAAAGAGCCGGAAAGCACCTTCGAGCTGTACGGTCCCGACGCGCGGAAGGCCGGCACGTACGCCTCCCACTGCCTTCTGGCCCGCCGCCTCATCGAGCGCGGCGTCCGCTTCGTCCAGCTCTACAAACGCGGCTGGGACCAGCACAACGACCTGCCGCGCGACCTCGCCTTGCAGTGCCAGGCCGTGGACCAGCCTTCCGCCGCCCTGATCCAGGACCTCAAGCAGCGAGGCCTGCTCGACGATA
>JBGOUJ010000777.1:0-2750 GCA_041477005.1 Terriglobia bacterium
TGCAAATTTGCACCAGGGTCAGGCCGGGCCTGAAGGCTAGCCGCAAGCTGAAGCTTGCACGTCCGGCAACTCTGGCGAAGACTTGCCGGTACGTTCCACGTCGCGGCAGCCTCGCCGCGCGGCGGTACGAAGGAACTTGCAGGCAAATTTGCCTGGATGTCCCGGCTGCCGCCCCGCCGTTGGCCGCTCCCCCCCAAACGCTTCTTCCGCGCCGCGCTCGGTCACAAAGTCGGTTACCCATAGAAGTGGTCGCAACAGGATGCGAGATTGCGAGCCGGCTCCCCCAAAGGGTCATCGGGAGGCGGCGTGGTATCCTGTCATGTCACATCGTCTTTAGCGCTTTCCATCCGCGAGGTGATCGCCGTGACGAACCTTCAGCGATGGCTCCTGGTCGCCGGGGCATTGGTCTTGGGAGCCGCCGGCGGGTTTTATGGCGGCCGTCGAGGCAGGGAGCCGGTCCGGCCGCCGGCGCCGCCTCCGGGTCGCGCCGCCATCATCGAGGCCTTCGAGAAACTCTATTACGAGGCCGACGTCTATACCTGGTCCAATACCTACTGGCGGGGCGCCCAGGTCTTGAAAAACCCCATGGATCTCTGGGTGTTTCAGGAGATCATCTACGACACCAAGCCGGACGTGATCGTAGAAACAGGCACCTATCTGGGCGGCTCGGCGTTCTATTTCGGCGACATTCAGGATCTGATGGGCCGCGGCAAGGTCGTGACCATCGACATCAAGGACTACGAGCAGCGCCGAAAGCACCCGCGAGTGCATTTCCTGCTCGGATCCTCGACCGACCCCGCGATTGTGGAAAAGGTCAAGAGCTTCATTGGCCCGCGGGACAAAGTCATGGCGACGCTCGATTCCGACCACAGCAAGCCCCACGTCCTCGAGGAATTGCGGATCTACAGCAAGCTGGTCACCCCTGGCAACTACCTTGTGGTGGAGGACACCAACATCAACGGCCACCCCGTGGCTGCCGGTTTCGGTCCCGGCCCGATGGAAGCGGTGGAGGAGTTCCTGCGCCAAAACCCCGATTTTCAGCCCGACCACATGCGCGAGAAACACATAATCACCCACAACCCGCGCGGGTTTCTGCGGCGGCTCCGCTGACTGGCGCGCAACTGTGCTATAACCGAGGGCGTCGTGGAGGCCTTAAATGAACGGTTTCGAGCATTTCGGCTTCGCGGTGGCCGTGACGGCGGCAGTGGCGGCCGCGGCGCAGGCGGCGCCGCCGGAGCACGCCGTCATTTGGGTCATCGACGGCTTCAGCTTCCACGCACCGGAGCGGGTGCAGATGAAGAACCTGCAGGCCCTGATGGCCTCCGGCGTCTACTACCGGCAAAACTACACCGTGATGCCGGCCGACCCCTCGAACGTCCCCGGCCAGTGGAGCCGGTATCACACTTCGTCGATCCCGAATCCGGTCCTGCTGGCAGGCACCGTCATGCTGCGGCCGGAGGGCCAGCACTACGTGCAGGAATCCTTCTTCCCGCTTAAGATCACCGCCCACTGTGTCAACGAAATCAGCTACCGGGCGCTCAACGTGGGCTTCCACCTCACCTTCCAGGCCGGCGGGGAGCTCATGCTGGGAGCCGGCCACAAAACGGGGGACGATCTAACGCTCTACTGGGCGACCGAGTTCCTGCGCAAGACGCAGCCCACGTTCATGCTGATTCACATGCAGGATACGGGCTTTGCCGGCGAGGCCAGCCGCTCGGCGCCCGCCTCCTCCCCGTGGCACAACAATATCTGGGCCGACGGCTCTCCCTACCGCCAGAGCCTGGCTCAGGTGGATCAGTACCTGGGGCAGTTCCTGGACGAGCTGCAGAAGCTGGGCCTCCGCGACAAGACCGTCATTTTCATCACCGGTGACCACGGCCAGACCGACATGGGCTGGCACCCGCCCGAGGCGCAAGACGCCTGGTCCATGCCGTTGGTGATGGCCGGCCCCGGAATGAAAGCCGGCCAGCGATTCGACTACGCCGAGCAGGTGGATATCGTCCCCACGCTCTGTCATCTGATGGGCGTCAAGACCCCCGACAATGCGGACGGCAGGATTCTGGCGGAGGCGCTGGTCGACCCCCCGAAGAGCGTGCCGCCGCGCCGGCAGAAGCTCAAGGAGCTGGACAACGTTCTGCTCGAATGCCAGAACGCCATCGAGAAGCTGCGGAGCCAATCGGCCGGTTCCCCGGCGATGAAAACCAAGGTCGCCGAAGCCGATAAGGATTTCTACCGCATCGAGCGCATTCTCGAGTGGGAGCGTTTCGGCACGATCGACAAGCTCATCGACCACCACCGGCAACTGCTGCAGAGGCTGAATTCGAAGAACTAAACAAGAAGTCAGGAGCCAGAAGCCAGAAGCCAGAATGAACACCCGGCCAAACGACAGGTGTCGCGCAAAGACTTCAGACGCGCTGTTTAGATCCGCCTGTCAACGATTTCTTGTCGAGACCTCGCGCACCTCGGCTTGCGTCTCGGAGATACGGCGGCCCACGCTATTGCGGCTGCGGATAAATCCGCCAATTGTCCCGAGTAGAAGCCAGAACATGCCGGTGGTCGCCACGGATGCGATCGTGAACTGGTGGATTAGTTGAGATGGAACGGCATTCCGCCCGGAGGCGATCGGCGCACCAATCAAGTGCGGCAGCAACAGGCAAACCACTCCGCCGATTCGGAGCAGCCACGTCCGCCCGTGGCCGACAAACAACCATAATCCTACGGCGGTCGCGATGGCTGTGCCAACCCACCAA
>JBGOUJ010000778.1:0-2750 GCA_041477005.1 Terriglobia bacterium
GCTTGGTCACCGTCCGGATCGGACACCCGATTCCCACAACCGAACTTTCTTCCAAAGAGGAGGAACTTCTGGCAGAGAGAGTTCAGCAGGCCGTGGGGAGCATGCTCAACGGGCCCGCAGCGGCTGGTCCGAGCGGCCCGTCCGAAAAGGCCGGGTGAGCCACAGCAGTTCAGCTAAGGAGAATCGCGGTCCGCGAAGGGCAGCCGAATCCAAGCGGCGCGGTCTATGTGGACGAGGCTGGCCGAGCAGCCGGAATCCACTTTACTTCCTTCACGTTCACATTAACGACAAAAACGCGGAGGATTTTCCCGGTAGGGTCCTCGGGCACCATGAAAAAACCTAAGCGTTCCTTGCTGTAACCTTCCGTCGCCCCCTGCAGGTGCTCGCCATCTCGGAACAAGACTTCCAACTGGCGTCGCTGCGCGTTGACGGAGGTACGCACGGGCTGTTCGGCACCGTCGCCCGAGGTGTCTTGCAAAAAGAAGATCGCCTTCAGATTTCGGAGCTCCACCAGTTCTCCCTCTTGCGCGTGCGCTGCCGGAGAGGAAAACACCTTGCACGTGGCGCGCATCGGAGAAAAGTCGAAGACGTATCCGCGGACGCGACGTCCATCCAAATACGCGATCACGACCTGTGGGGCCTTGGCGCTCTGTGTAATGGGAGAACCCACGACAACCTCGCTGCTCGCAATATAGGACCCCAGTGTAATGCCATCGTCGCCGGAGGGCAATAGCCCTGCAGTCCTAATCCGGCCAGCGAAACACCGCCCTCTTTGCTGGTAGTGGTGCTTTAATGTGGAGACAGAACACTCTGACCCCACTACCCTCTTTGCCGATGCCGAAGACCTGCCCAACGCGCTAAGGTTATAATCGAACGTGGATGCGAGAGTGGCGGAATTGGCAGACGCGCCAGACTTAGGATCTGGTGCCCGAAGGGGCGTGGGGGTTCGAGTCCCCCCTTTCGCACCACCGGGTTTGTTTCCGATCGACGCGGAGGTTTCTCCGCACGCCTGTTTGTTTTTTAGCGAAGTCAAACGCTCTGTCTCGCCGTGGTCTGGTCGGCACGGAAGCTTGGCGTGAATTGGAAACGATTCCCGGAGCGAGGGCGCTGCTGACCTTACTCGTCGGTTACGCAGCCGAGACTTGCGCTCTGGACGGCACGGATGTACTTGGCGAGTGTGCCCCGCGTCGCCTTGTATGGCGGCATGCGCCATTGATCGCGTCGAGCCTTCCATTCGCTCTCCGCGAGGTCCACGCTCAGCAAGTTCTTCTCCGCATCAATGGTGATGCGGTCGCCGGTGCGAACGAGCGCAAGGGGGCCGCCCTCCTGCGCTTCCGGGGTCACGTGTCCTACGATAAATCCGTGGGAGCCTCCCGAAAACCGCCCGTCCGTGATCAGCGCAACGTCCTTGCCCAGGCCCGCCCCCACAATCGCTGAGGTCGGGGTAAGCATCTCGGGCATGCCGGGACCGCCTTTGGGCCCTTCGTAGCGGATCACGATGACGTCGCCCTTCGCGATCTCGTTGCGTTCGAGCGCCTGCAACATCAACTCTTCGGAGTCGTAAACGCGCGCAGGCCCGGAAAAGCGGAAGCCTTCCTTCCCCGTAATCTTGGCGACCGCGCCTTCGGGAGCCAGGTTTCCCCGCAGGATCTGAATATGGCTGGTGCGTTTCAGTGGATTCGAGAGCGGCCGGACAATCTCTTGCCCAGCCTTCAATCCGGGAACGTCCTGGAGATTTTCCCGCACCGTCTTGCCGCTCACGGTCCGGCAATCGCCCACCAGAAGTCCTTCCTGGAGGAGCATCTTCATCACCGCCGGAATCCCGCCGACGTCGTGGAGATCCTCCATCACGTAGGGGCCGCTCGGCTTGAAATCCGCCAACAGCGGCACGCGGTTACTCACACGCTGGACATCGTCCAGGTTGAGCGAAACGTTGACCGACCGCGCCATGGCGATCAAGTGGAGCACCGCGTTGGTTGAGCCTCCCAGAACAGAGACCAGCACCATGGCATTTTCGAACGCTTCGCGCGTCATGATATCGCGCGGCTTGAGGTCCTGTTCGAGCAGGTTCCGGATGGCCGCGCCGGCCCGGAAACACTCTGCCAGCTTGAGGGGATCTTCGGCGGGAGTGGAGGCGCTGTAGGGGAGCGACATCCCCAACGCCTCAATCGCCGAGGCCATCGTATTCGCCGTGTACATCCCTCCGCACGCGCCTGCACCCGGACACGAATTGCGAATGATCTCCCGGCGTTCCTGGTCGTTGATATTTCCCGCCAGGAACTCCCCGTAGCTTTGAAACGCGGAGACCACGTCCAGCTTCCGGCCATCGAGCCGGCCGGGCCGGATCGTCCCGCCATAGATCATCAACGACGGCCGGTTCAGCCTTCCCATCGCCATCACACAGCCCGGCATGTTTTTGTCGCAGCCCGGAATGGAGATGTTGGCGTCGTACCACTGCGCGCCCATGACGGTCTCGATGGAGTCGGCTATCAGGTCCCGCGACTGCAGCGAGTAACTCATACCCTCCGTGCCCATCGAAATCCCGTCGCTCACACCAATCGTGTTAAACCGCATCCCGACCAGACCGGCAGCCTCCACACCCTCCTTCACCTTCTCGGCCAAGCGGAGCAGATGCATGTTGCAGGGATTTCCCTCGAACCAAACGCTGGCGATGCCCACTTCAGGCTTAGCGAAATCCTGGTCGCGGAGCCCAGTGGCGTAGAGCATCGCCTGCGAGGCTCCCTGAGAAC
>JBGOUJ010000779.1:0-2733 GCA_041477005.1 Terriglobia bacterium
CTCCTACTCTGGGTCGCTCGCGTTTATCGCGCCCAAGAATCTGCTCGGCTTCCTGAGGGCGGTCAAAACGCCGCAATGGGACTATCTCCGGCCCGGCTCCCGAGGTCTGGAGCTGCGCTATAAGGACGACCTCCTCTTCCGCGCCGGTGGCTTCGGCCCGCTCGGCGCCCCGACCGGCGCGCGGGTCACGAAAGAAGGTCCGCTCGCCTCGACGATCGAGTTTTCCTCGACCGAGGGTCTGCGCAGCAGCCGCAGCGTCGCCTCGCATGTCCGGATGGAATTTCCACGATCGAAATCGTGGGTGAAGACGACGTGGACGGTCGAAGACCCGGAGAGTTTCATCACCGGCCTGGGAGTGGATTTGAATCTGAACCTCGCCAGCCCGCCCGCGCTCGTGGATTTCGGCGGCTCTTCGACCGTCTATAGCCAGTTGCGGCCGAACGAATCCGCCGTCCTGATCGGCGGGCCGCAGTCCTGTCGCGTGCTGGTCGGGCCCGGGGAAAGCCCCCAGGCGTACGTGACGGCGAAATCCGGCAGGGCCGAAGGCTGGGCCCACGTCATGGACCGTGAGCGCGCGACGGCTGTGGCTGTTGAAGGCTTCGGTGCTCTCGAGGACCGCATCGAGGTGAGCGCCGGCGGTCGCCTGCAGATCTGGCGCGAGGCTCGCGGCGCCGGACCAAAGACCCTCACCTTCTGGCTGCACTTCGTGACCATGCCGGTCCAGATCGGCGCGGCCACCAGCCCGCAGGCCATGCTCGCGCCGCTGAAAGTGGAATGGTTATGGACCCCCAACAACTGAGAAGCAAGCTCCACGGCGTAATCGCCTTTCCGGTCACGCCGTTTCAGAAGGACCTCTCCCTCGACCTGGAAGGCCTGCGCCGCAACGTGCAGTTCCTGATGAAGCATCCCTTCAGCGCGCTGGTAGCCGCCGGCGGAACCGGCGAGGTCTACTCGCTGACGCCGGCCGAGCACAAAGCCGTGGTCGAGACGACGGTGGCCGAGGTCGCGGGCCGGATCCCGGTCATCGTCGGCGTCGGCTTCGGCGCCCAGTTGGCGATCGAGCTGACCCGGCAATCCGAGGCTGCCGGCGCCGACGGGATACTGATGCTGCCGCCCTATTACGTCAATGCCCACGATGACGGGCTGTTGGAGTACTATGCGAGCATCGCCGCGGCAACACAGCTCGGCTGCCTGATTTACAGCCGCGACTGGGTCGCTCTTTCGTCAGCCATGGTGGAGCGCCTGGCGGCGAAGATCCCCAACCTGGTGGCGCTAAAGGATGGCCAGGGCGACATCCGCGCGCTCCAGCGCATCCGCGCCCGGGTCGGCGACAAGCTCGAATGGATCGGCGGCATCGGCGACGATCTGGTCCCCGGCTACTACGCCCTCGGCATCCGCTGCTACACGTCGTCGATTTCCAACATCGCCCCGCTTCTCTCGCTCCAGCTTCACGACCGCGCCACCGCCCTCGATTCGCCGAGCGTCTCCCGCCTGATGCAAAACTACGTCATCCCGCTTTACAACATCCGCCAGCGAAAGCGCGGTTACGAAGTCAGCGTCATGAAGGCCGCCATGCAGATCCTGGGCATGCCCGCCGGCCCCGTCCGCCCCCCGCTCCCGCCCATCCGCCCCGAGGAGGAGAACGAGCTGCGCTCGCTGATGGAGCGCTACAAACCGGTCCTGTCGGCTTACTGACCCGGCGGATCAGCCGTCAGCTATTAGCCGTCAGCCCTCACCAACCCTCCTCCGGCCCGGGCTGGTTGCTGAACGCTGGCTGCCGAACGCTGGCTGCTGATAGCTGATAGCTGATGGCTGATTAGATGTACCTCTGCTTGTGATTCTAGCGCTAGCGAGGGAGCCCCATACGTCGAGCGGCCTGGTGAGGCGTTGCATCATAAGATTCCAAGCAGTATTGAGACAATTAATGTGGGAAATTCTCTGCGTCTCGGTGTCTCCGCGGTTGATTGCAGGGCCGAATTAACCGCAGAGTCGCAGAGATCTCCCCTTCTTATTCTAAAGGTCGCCGGCGGCGTCAGGCCGTGGCTCGCGAGGTTCTCGTCCGCTGGGGTGACGGCTCACCACTGGCAGCGAGGGAGCATTCCGCTGAGTCGCGGATGCCAAAGAAGTCGGTCCCGAAAACCTGACCGTTTTGTGAACTTTGCGGCCACCTAGGACCTCTAGAGCTTCGCCCAGAGCTATCAAACTCTCAGAGGCACCCCCGGCGGAACGGAAAAGCCTGCCGGCCGCTGCGCGTCAGATGATCCCGGCAAGGCGCAGTACCCGGCTGCGCCCCTCCTGGCTTTCACGGTCACAAGCTTAACAAGAAAATTTGCCCCAATAACCCAAGCACTTATCGTTCTCGCCGTTCCGGAACCGCCGGCGCCGCAACCACCACCAGGTATGATTGAGTAGGATGCCAAAATTTCGGCCGAATCCTATGAAAACAACCTGCTGGCCCCGGCTATCACAACAAATTGTGACCAAACGAAACCAATTCGCGCTGCCCGGTACCTCCCCTGCGTGCCCCCCACCTCAAAATGGCTCGCACAGGCAAAATTTGCACGAACGAAACCATTTCGAAAAGCGGACGGGGTCGCAGCCTGTCATCGTTATGGTCCCTGCTAAATCACTCAGAACAAGCTGCTTGACTCCTCATGGAGCGGCACAAGCTGGCGTTTTCGCCATTCCAAAACTGAAGCCTCTTCAGGGAATAACGGCCCGGAAAGTCGATCC
>JBGOUJ010000780.1:0-2722 GCA_041477005.1 Terriglobia bacterium
CTTCCGCCACGTGGCGATCGACGAAATAGGCGGCCAGGTTGAAGCGGTCGGGTGGAGTCATAGCCGCACCAGCCAGAGGCCTATCCTACTCCAAAGTCAGGCCCGAGCCGAGGAAGCGCGCGGGCGCCGTGCGCTGCACCGGGCTGACGATCCTGGAGGCCGAACCGGAGAAAGCCCTGCTCGACTTGATAACGGCGGCGGCACCATCGAGAACGCCCAGGCCATCGCGGCCCACGCCCACCGATGGGGGTAGTGGACGGTTCGTGTGTTGATCAATGGCGCCTCGCCTGAAGCGCCCCTTCCAATGTGACTGCAAACAGAGCTAAGTTAACGACTGCCCAGATAAATGTCGCCACAGTCTCCGAACGCATCAGAAAATAGGCGAACGCCCCAACACCAGCACAACCAGAGACTACTGCGGCGGTCGTGAGCGCCGGGAACGGCCTCTCACGGGAGATTACGCCCAGCGCCACGTCGAAATAGGCCCCAAAGAAGGAGCACGAAGCCGGGCGTTGCCGCTGGAGGCTCCAGGCCAGCCATTACCATCGTGAAGAGGCCATAGCAAGAGAGCGAAACTCCCACCCACAGTAGAACCTCTGGGCCCGCAATTGGCTCGGGTGCTCGAGCCGAAGATCATCAGCCATCTTGTTTCCCTGTCCAGATCCCCTACACTAAAGCCACCACATAGCGGGAGCGCTGGCCGCCCTTCGGGAATTATGGCTTTGTAGGCGGCATGTCAACGCATGTGGCCCCCGGGGCCCCCCGGCCTCCCCCGGCGACGTCTTCCGTGCGCTGTCCACTTCATTTAAAAACGTCTACAATATAGAAGATGAACGTTATTGAAACCGCGGAGCGGGCGGTCTTGTGCGCCTTGTTTCGCGAATATCCGCAAGGCTTCGTCTGGATTGGCGGGTCGGTGCTGCAACTGCTGTACTCGAGCCCGCGAGCCAGCTTCGACCTGGACCTCTCAGCGCGGGAGCAGACACCCCCGGCCGGCGAGTTGATCCAGGTTGTGCGATGGGCGCTCGATGAGGTCAATGCGGTTCTCGGATGCGACCTTGCAGTGGAGGATGAGCAGGCGGGCGATCCTCCACCCGGCCTTCTGCGCCTGAAGGTCATGGAAGGGAGCGAGCCGAGATTCCTGGTGGACTTCACGCGCATTGCAGGGCAGGTGGGAGACACCACAGTCCTGATGATGGAATCCGCCCTGGGGCCACAGGCGGTGGTGGTTCCTACCGGGTCAGGCCTGCTGCTACTCAAGCTGGAGGCTGTGCTCTTTCGCCACTATTTGAAGGCGTCCGACGTGTTCGACGTTTGGTTTTTGGTTTCCCGCCAGGTCCGCCTGGCGCCACACCAGCGCCGTTGGCTCTCCGAGGAGGCGGCGCTACGGGGGATTGAACCGGCTGATGTGGAACAACGCCTGGACAGGCTGACCCCGGAACGATTCCTCGCCGACCTCAGGAAGCGGGTGCCCGCCGAGGAATTCCATTCCTGGAATGCGGCCCGAGCCCGGTCGGCGATCGCGACCGTGCGGACGCTTGTGCGAAGGGGGATGCGATGCCCCTGAAGTACTTCACAACCCGCGACTGGATCGCCCTGCTGAGCGGACTGCCGTCGGCGGGCGCTTGTCTGAATACTTCCTCCCTACGGACGCTGACCGGGCTTTCGGAGAAAACCGTTCGACAGGCGTGCTGGCGGCTCTCAGAGACAGGTCTGCTGCGACCGCTGGGCTCCGGCTGGTACGCCAACAGCTTCCATACGCCGGCGCTCGAAGAGATTGGCGCGGTGCTGGTCCGCCCCAGCTACATTTCGCTCGATCGTGTGCTTTCGGACGCCCGGGTCACCACGCAGCCGTGCTATGTACTGACGTGCGTCACAACCAAGCCGACCGCGAGGAGAGAAACGACCTACGGCAGCATCGAGTACCGATCGATCTCCAGGGAGTTGTTCTGGGGGTTCCGGCCACGCCAATCGCCCAATGGGCTAACGATCCTGGAGGCCGAACCGGAGAAAGCCCTGCTCGACTTGATCTACTTGTCACGCCGTGCGGGCGAGCCAATCTGGATCGACATCGAATTCAGGTGGTTGGACCGGCGGAAGCTCCAGAAGTACGCGGCGCGATTCCCGAAGTCGGTGCAGCAGGCGGTTGAAGCTCTGCGCGGGCAGCAGTCGGCGGCGTGAGAGCGAGGGATCGTTTACTGCTCTCTCCTCACATACTCGAACTCGAACGGCAGGCCCTTGATGCCGTGGGCGGGCTTGGAGATCCAGTTGGCGATCTTGCCGACCTCGAAGATCGGGACCATGAGATTGCGGATGTAGGCGCGGTCTTTGTCGGTCGGCAGGAACTCGTCGCGGCGGGCGGTCCATTGCTCGGCGGTTAGCGGGCGGCCGTGGGGGTCGAAGTGGCCGGCGGCGTAGACGCCGATATGGCGGTTGAAGCGGCGGTCGGGCAGGCGAAGCTGGTAGGGGATGCCGAATTCGGCGATCGTCCGGTTCCAGCGCGCCAGGGCTGCTTCGCAGTCGGCCGTGTAGGCGTCGCGCAGGACCTCGTTCATGGCGTTGCGCAGCGGGACGTCCCGCTGCTCCCAGCCGTCCGGGCCTGGCGCCCAGACCCGGTAGGACCCATCGAGCGCTAGGTGGTCTTCGTGGGTCTCTTCTTTGTAACGTCCTTTCAGGCCGGCGGCGAAGAAGCTGGAGGCGTTGCTCGACACCTCGCCGCCGA
>JBGOUJ010000781.1:0-2709 GCA_041477005.1 Terriglobia bacterium
ATCGTACCCAGCAGGTAATCGGACATGGCCATACCGGTCAGGTTCGGACTAAACGACACCGTTCCGCCCTGGAGGAAGAAGTTCCGGATTTCGCTCCGCTGCCGGTCGATCGAGGCGCCGAACGAGAAGCTGTGTTTGCCCTTGATCCAGCTCAGTCGGTCCGCCCATTCGAAGCCGTTCCGGATGAACGCTCCGCACAGGTTGTCGCCCGAGCTAAAAAATCCCGTGACGCTGAGCTGCTGAATCATGGAACAGCTCTTGTCCTGCTGCTGGTTTACAACCATGCCCAAATCCTGATAGTTCGGTACTCCCGGAGGCGGGCCGCGCTTGGAGAATTGCCGCACGTAGCCGAAATGGAAATCGTTCAGCAGCGTAGGACCGAAAGTGTGGATTTCACCGATGTTCGCGTTCTGCACGCGAGTTCCCGACCCATTGGAGTAGCTGGTATAGTTGTGCGGGTCGAAGTTCGCCGCGTTCTGGAAGTGGTCGATGAAGTACCGCCCCGTCAGCCGGTCGTTCTGGCCGATCTGGTGGTCAATTCTCATCACACCCTGATCCAGGTTCTGCCGGATGCCGGTCTGATAGGTGAAGAACCCCGTGCCGGTCAAACCGGCCGGCAGCAGCCGGTTGGCGAAGGCAACGGAGACCGGATCAAACCGGGTCTTGGGAATCTGATTGTTTGCGAACGTGCCACCGAGCGGGTCCTTCAGCGCGGTGCTGCAAGGGCTGCCGCAGGTGGTGAAATTGCCGTTCAGCTCATCGACGGTCGGTCCCAGGGCGTTCTTGGCGGCGTTGATGTTGCGTGTGCGCGTGCCCTGCCAGCCAATGAAGAAGAACGTCCTGTTCTTCCCGTTATAAACCTTGGGGATGTAAACCGGCCCGCCGCCGTAAGCCCCAAACTGGTTGCGCTTCAGAAAGTCGGGGACCGGCGCGAAGAAGTCACGGGCGTTGAACTCACGGTTGCGAACGAATTCGAAAGCGCCGCCGTGCAGGTCGTTCGTGCCCGACCTCGTCACGGCGTTCACCACGGCGCCGGCATTGTTCCCATACTGGGAGCTGAAGTTGCTGGTCTGGATGCTGAACTCCTGCAAGGCGTCCGGAAAGGGAAATTCCTGGTTCAACTGGAAGTAGAAGTCGGTGTTGGTGTTGCCGTCCAGCCGGTAGCTGACCTGTCCGGTTCCGGAGCCGTTGGCCGATAGGTAGAAGTTGCCGGGGATGCCCTTGCCGGTCTCGGTGCTGGTGGAGATCATCACAGTGCCGGCGATCAGCGTGCTCAGCTTCGCGGCATCGCGCCCGTTCAAGGGCAGCTCGACAATCCGAGCCCGGTCCACGACTTCCGCCAGCGTGGAGGTGGAGGTGTCCACCTGCACGACTTGCCCGCCTACGTTGACGGTCTCGGTGACCGCTCCGACCTCCATCTGGATGGCGATCGTCAGGCTTTGGTTGGCCAACAACTGCACGTCGGCGCGACGGAAGGCCCGGAAGCCGCCCGCCTCAGCCGATAGGATGTAAGTCGTCGGCCGCAGGTTGGGCAGGCGGTATTCCCCGTTGCTGCTGGTAGTCGTGCTCTGCGCGAAACCGGTTCCCGACTCGGTGGCGGTGACCTTGGCGCCGGGAATGATCGCGCCGCTTTGATCGGTGACGGCGCCCACGATTTGGCCGGACTCTTGAGCGAGTGCCGTTAACGTGAACAAGCCGCACAGGGCCAGACACCCGAAGATGCGTTTGACGCTCATATAACCTCCCTGAAGAAGCTAGTGCCGTCTACGAGGTGGGTCTTGAAAAAAGTGAACTGCTCGGGTAGGAAGCACGCTCCAATATCAAACCCGTGCTCAGTGGAGCGCTCACTCGAAGGTGGGTCACTTCGACCGCCCCACGTGGGCGACAGTGCCGGCAATCGCACCACGCGCCAAAGCGGATTGCGCATGGACACCCCCGTTGCTTCTGGTCGCTGCAAATCGCAGCGGTTGACGGGATTTTACGGTAACTCACCACGGCGTGTCAAGCACTTTGTGGGCTTCGGGGTCGACTCCAGAACGTAAATTATCGCTAAAGTTTGGCGCCGGACCCCGTCTCGTCCGGCGCGTTCCGGGAGCCTGGCGAGGCAGGTTTTTCGGGGAGATCGAAAGCGCGAGGCTCGCTTTGAAGGCGCTTATATTCCAGGCAAGCTCCCCAGCGTCACTGGTTGCTACACGTTTTTCGCCCAGCAGGGCATCTCCCTGCCCATGTAGATGAACGCGGGCCAGGCGAACTTCCCGGATGGAGCCAAAGCGCCCGCTTCGACGAGCTGGCGGCCGGGACGGGGCGGAGCGTGCGCTCAGGGGGAAGGGGAAGGGAAGGGGTCCGATTCGGCCGGCGGTGTCAGCGAAACAGCCGCGCGAGAGCGATCAGCAGGACAGTGCCCGCGACAAGCACCATCACGAACAGGCCCAATAGGCCGGAGGCGGCCGGCGCTTGCTTCCTGCCTCTGCCCGCGTGCACCTGCGCTGAAAGCCCCGATCCTGGCAGCCCGGCGCTCATGTACGGGCCGCGGCGGCCAATGCCGGCATGCAGGCCACGGACGCCCGCGCTCAGGCTTGGGCCGGTTTTGCCCACGTTCAGGCGGAAGAACTTCCCGAGGCGGATCGAGCGGCGGAAGCGGAGAGTCACAGGGTAGCCCTCCTTTCGGTGAGAGGATTGTATCAGACTTGCCCGCGCCAACGTCAACCC
>JBGOUJ010000782.1:0-2701 GCA_041477005.1 Terriglobia bacterium
CACCAGGTCGGAGCCGGGCCACCAGCTCGCTTTGTAGATGCGCTCGTCGGTTCGCAGCACAAAATCGACGCCGCGCAGGCCGGGAGCATCGAGGATCGGGCCGGTTTTGTGCACGGTGAAGGTGAGGGGCCCGGTGTTGACGGTGACCTGCTCCGGCGCAGCTTCTACTCGGAGAGCCGCGGCCGGGGCGGGGGATGGGTCGTCAGAAAGCCGCAGGTGATAGACCGTTCGGCCTCGCGCTGGAGCGTCGGCAAAAAAGTCCGCCTGAACCCACTGAATGGATGGGCCTTGGCTGGATGTCTCACTCCACCAGCGATTGACGGCGCGGAAGGCGGCCGGCGCCGGCTTGCCCTCGGGGCCGTACAGGCGCAACCGGGCGGTATCGTGCAACAGGCCTTTGGGGAGCGGCACGCCGAAGGTGACCGGCTCCGATCGCCGGGCGACGCCGGCGGTCTCTTCCACCGTGAGCGGCACATCCAGGCTCTGACCGGGTGACAGGGGCGTGAACAGAAGCACTGCTAAAAATGGCAAAATCGCGACGATCTTCACAGTTTGCTCTCGGGCCGATAGAATTGAGAACCTGACGCCGGCGAGCAACCGTCGTCGAGATCCAGTATATATCGCCCGGAAAGACGCCCGCCAAGTTCCGGCGAACTTGTGCGACAGACACGCCCGGCCGGCCTGAGAGACTGGCTAGAACTCAACCCGCAAATCGAGTCGCATCGCCCGCGGTCCGCCCGCGTCGCCTGCCGAACCGGAAGTGGCCCCGCTGTTGCCCGTGACCTTGGCCCGTCCGCTGGTGTTATCCAGACTCAGCGCACCCGAGGGGAGGTTGCTCCAGTTCGGGTGATTCAGAACGTTCGTGACCTGCGCTCCGATGCGGAAGCGGAATTTCTCCACCTTGAAGGTTTTGAACATCGCGCTGTGCATCACCCGCAGCGCAGGTCCGTGGATGACGCCGCGTCCGCAAGTCCCGAACACACCGGGTGTGGTAGCCAACTGAAAAGCGCTGATGTTAAACCATTGGCTGATCGACTGCCCCCCGGAATTGGGATCGGCAACGCAGTTCGGCCGGTATGCTACGGTGGGCGCCGTGCGGCTGGTCGTGAAGGCGATACCTTGAATGTCCGGCGCCGACCAAACCGGCGTCTCGTTCTGACCGTCTTGTAAAGTGCCCGAGGTGCTGACCTGCCACCCACCCAGCAATACCCCCGCGAAGCCTCTCAGGTTATTGCCGTAGCGCTTTCCTCTCCCGACCGGCAGCTCGTAGATGAAGAACCCGATCCATCGTCGATACGGCGTTATTTGTTGCTGCGCTCTTTCGCGGGACAGGTCATACGCATTTTCCGGCGTCACGTCGTTCGTGCCCAGGTCCTTGGCAAACGTGAAGGAGGTTTGGAAGGTAAGACCCTGGAAGAAATGCCGCTGCAGCTCCAGACTCAGGGCGTGGTAAGTATGATTGGCGCCGTTCACATTGATGGTGATCCCGGGCAAAGTCGGGAACAGCCGCGGCTTATCCACGTAAAGCCCCGGTCTCGGCGCGGGCTGATTGATATTGAACGGGCGCGGGAACTGGCGGCCGCCGGTGCCCACGTACGAAGCCCGGAGACTCATTTTGGCTATTTCCTTCTCCAGGGTGAAGTTCCAGTTTTCGGCGTAACCGGTTTTGAAACCGTTCTGATATGTAGTAGGCAGGCTTATGCCGGCCAGCCGTTGCACCTTGGGAAAGGCGAGCGGCCATTGCACAAAGCCCGGATCGCTCACGTTGGCCGGATTGGTGTAGCTGGGCTCGCTGATGATAAAGGGCGTCCCGAAGAGCGCCGGCTGGTAGGGGATGATGTCGTAGAAAATTCCATAGGCGGCCCGAACGACAAAGGTCGGGGCCCCAAACGGGCGCCAGGCGAAACCGATTCGCGGCGCAAAGTTGTTCTTGTCGGTCTGCATCAGCCGGTCATTGAAGTCGGTCTTGGAATTCCCGATCACCGGCACCAGATTGGTCGGGAAAACAGAGCTGACCAGGGGCAGGGCGCTGTCCGGCACCACGATGCTGCTCGATTTTACATCGAACCCCGAGATCCGGTTGCCGGCCGTGGTCCAGCCGGGATGCAGCTCGTAGCGAAGCCCCAGGTTCAGCGTCAGGCGATTGGTGATCTTGTAGTTGTCCTGGATGAAGAAATCATAGGCAATCGAGCGGTCCACCCGCTTCGGTGCGAAAGGGGCGCGGCTGATCGTGGTGGGCGTGCCCAGAAGAAAATCGGCGAAGTTGAGCCCTGTGTACTGGTTCGTAAATTGGAAATTGCCAAACAGATTGCTCGACTGATTCTGGTCCTTGAGGTACCGCAGGTTGACCTCCATGCCCATTCGCAGGCTGTGCTTGCCGGTGATCTTGCTGACCGTGTCCTGCCACTGATAGGTGAGGTCCTCGTTAAACGCCCGTTGGTTGGTAACGGTAATGCCCTGAATGCCGGGCCCCTGGGCAAAGGAGACGACCGGTATCTCATTCACATCGGGAATGGTTCCGTCCCGGGTCACATTGGTCAACCCCGTCTGCTTGATAAACGCCGGCCCGTTGAGGTCCTTGGCCGACTGCGGGTTGGTGTTGAACGAGATTCCAAAACGAGCTTCGTTGATCAGGCTGGGCGAAAAGATGTGCGTGTCGGAGACCAGGGCATGCTTCACCACGCGGAGCTGCTGGTGGTAG
>JBGOUJ010000783.1:0-2669 GCA_041477005.1 Terriglobia bacterium
TACTCGCCCGAGCTGGAAGGGTTTTCTGGAATCGGCCACTCCGTGGAGGACTGCCTCTACAAGGCCAAGTGGGGCATGCTGGACCACATTGGGCAACTGAAATTACAGGGGCTGCCGGTCCCGCGGGAAAATCCGGCCCCGCGCATTACCATCGAAAACTCCCCTCGGCTGCAGCCAGCCGGCTGAACTAAATAGTCCCGTTTCAAAAAGATTCTTATGTATTACAAAGGATCAAGCCGGTGGGTGGGGTGCCGCATCCACGATTCTCAGTAGTATTAGGATAATCGAGGACTTGGGAACCTCTCTGCGCCTCTACCGTCTCCGCGGTTGATTGTCGGGCCGAATTAACCGCAGAGTCGCAGAGGCGCAGAGATCCGTAACTCCCAGCCGGATCAGTTGTCGCATAATAGGACCATGCTACGACTCGCGATGTTGCTTGCTTTGGCGACGGCCCTTCTGAATGCCGCGAACTGGCCCCAGTGGCGAGGCCCCTCGGCCGACGGGATTTCCGAGGAGAAGGGCGTCCCCACCGCGTGGGGGCCGGAGCAGAACATCGCCTGGAAAACGGCCTTGCCGGGGCTCGGCACCTCCACCCCGATCGTCTGGGGAGACCGCATCTTCCTGACCTCCCAGGTGGGCGACGGCCCGTTCGAGCAGGGCGCGCGGGATTTCGCCAACGCCAGCACCGCCAGGAAAACCGGTGAAAAAGGCAAGGTGGAGTTTGCGGTGCAGTCGTTCGCCCGCTCCGATGGGCGCCTGCTCTGGGAGTACCGCTTCGAGGCCCAGGGCGCGCTGCCCGCCGTGCACCTGAAGCACAACCTGTCCAGCCCGAGCTGCATCACCGACGGTGAGCTGGTCTACGCCTGGTTCGGGACCGGCCAGATCGTCGCCCTCAAGCTCGACGGCAAGCTCGCCTGGAAGCGGGGCCTGGGCGAGGATTACGGGCCGTTCCAGATCCTCTGGGGCCACGGCAGCTCACCTATGATTTACAAAGACAGTCTCGTGCTGCTCTGCGATCATCAGGGCGCTGCTTACCTGCTGGCGGTCGAGAAGCGGACCGGCAAGACCCGCTGGAAGGTGGATCGCGGCAAGGACCGCCGGTCTTACACCACGCCCTTCGTTGTCCCCGGCCCGAACGGCGACGAGATGATCGTCAATTCGAGCGAGCGGATCGACGCCCTCAATCCCTCGACCGGCGAGCTGCTGTGGTACGTGGGCGAGCCGAACCGCGTCCCCATTCCCATGCCGGTTTTTCACGATGGCGTGCTCTACGCGAGCCGCGGCTACAGCAGCAGCCCGTACCTGGCGGTAAAGGTCGGCGGCCGCGGCGACGTTTCCCAAACGCACGTGCAATGGCTGGTGAAGACCGGCGCCCCCTACGTCTCGTCGCTGCTCTATTACCAGGGAGTGATTTACATGGCCACCGAAACCGGCATCGCCTCGGCTGTGGATGCCGCTGACGGGAAGCTCCTCTGGCGGGAACGACTGGGCGGGGTCTTCTCCGCCTCCCCGGTTGCCGCCGACGGCAAGGTCTACCTGCTGAACGAGGCGGGCGAGGCCTTCGTGCTGCAAGCCGGCCGCGAGTTCAAGGTCCTGCGCCGCAACTCTCTCGAGGAGCGCACCCTGGCCTCGCCGGCCATCTCCGAGGGCCGGATCTTCCTCCGCACCGACGAGCACTTGGTTTGCATCGGCGGCAAGAAGGCCGTCGCAGCCGCCCGTCCCTGACAGCCTCTCCGGAGTACCGGCGCCATTCCGCCCGTGGGCGCCTTGACGGGGCGCCTGCCGCTTACCGAAAATGCTTGCGGTGCTCCTTCAGGATGCAGCGGTCCATGATCACGGCCAAGCCGGCCTTCCGCGCCTTCTCGGCGGCGGCCTGATGGACCACGCCTTCCTGCATCCACACCGCCCGCGCGCCGATTTTTATCGCGGCATCTACCACCGGCTCGACTGCCTCCGAGCGGCGAAAAACATCGGCGATGTCGATGCGCTCGGGAACGTCCTCGAGGCGGGCGTAGGCCTTCTCCCCCAACGCTTCCGTTAGGTTGGGGTTCACCGGAATAATCCGGTAGCCGCGGCTCTGCATGTACTCCGAAACGCCGTGGCTTGGCCGCCAGGGCTTGGCCGAGAGGCCCACCACCGCGATCGTCTTGGCCGTGCTCAGCAACTCGCGGATCTCTTTTTCGGTCATGAGCGGATCACCGCCGGCTTGCGGGACCCGAGGGCGCCGCGACTCGGCTGGGCCAGCCTCCGGAAGTGGGCCACTTCCCGCTCCGTGAGAGGCCGGAACTGGCCGGGCCGCAGCTCCCCCAGATCCAGAGAGCCGATCCGAACCCGCGTCAGCTTTTCGACCAGGAACCCCACCTGTCGGAACATGCGGCGGATCTGGTTCTGCCGGCCCTCCACCAGCGTCACTTCAAACCACGGATTAGCCCCCGGCCGGACCGGCCGGATGCGCGCCGGCGCCGTCCGCCGGCCATCCAGCACGATCCCTTCCCGCAACTTGTGCAGCGCTTTTTCATCCGGGTTGCCGTTGATCTTCACCCAATACGTTTTCGGAACGCGTTGCCCGCCCGTAAGGATGGCGTTGGCGAACTCGCCGTCGTTGGTGAACAGCAGCAGGCCTTCGCTGGCGTAGTCCAGCCGCCCGACCGGATAGACCCGCTGCTTCA
>JBGOUJ010000784.1:0-2654 GCA_041477005.1 Terriglobia bacterium
CCGCCGGGGCTATCGCGTGGAAAAGCTGGAATTCCTGTCCGAGCCCGGCATCTACATTCCGGCCTGGGTATTCGTCCCCGGCGCCCGCACTTCGAGCCGCGCGATCCTCTACGTCAGCGATCGAGGCGCGCGGGTGGACGGCATGGAGTTCGGCCCGCTCGAAGGCCTGGCGCGAAAGGGCAACATTGTCGCGGCGATCGATGTTCGCGGCATCGGGGATAGCAGGCCGCCGCACCAGGATGTCGAGGGATCGGGAGAGTTCCGTCACGTGGACTCGCTCGAGACGGCCATGGCCTACATGGCCTGGGAGATGGACGAGTCGCTGTTCGGAATGCGCGTCGAGGACGTCGTCCGCGGCGTGGACTACGTGCTGAGCCGGCCGGATGTAGAGAAGACGGGCGTCCGGCTGATCGGCAAAGGCATGGGAGCGCTGTGGGCGCTTTATGCCGCCGCGCTCGACCCGCGCATCGAGGCGGCGGTGTGCGACGGCGGCTTGCTCTCCTATCGCAGCCTGACCAGCGTGGACCGCTACCTTCACGGCGCCGATATCTTCATCCCGGGAGTCTTGCAGCACTTCGATCTTCCCCAGGTCGCCGCCGCGGTAGCCGCCCGGCCTCTGGCGCTGCTCTCGCCGGTCGATGCCATGAAAAGGCCGGTCAATGTTTCCATCGCCGAGCAGGTTTTCGAGCCGGCCCGGCAAGCGTATACAAAGCTCGGCGCCCCCGGGAGTTTCCGGTTGTCCACGCGCGACACCGAGCACGATCCCGCCGCCCGCATCCAGTTGCCCGCGCCAGTCACCGAGAACGATCCCGCCGCCCGCTACCTCTCTCTGCTGGGCGGCGCGTGGGAGCCACGACCGTGAGAGGTCTGAGGGGACAGATGGCCGCGAATAAACACGGACAAGGGCGAATGAACAGAATGGCCTTATTCGCGATGTGGCCAAGCAATACAGCCTCTCGAGCGATCCGAACGACCGAGCCATCGCCGGCTCCAGCTCCGGCGGCATCGCGGCCTTCACCGCGGCATGGAACCGGCCCGATGCCTTCCGCCGCGTCCTCAGCTTCGTCGGCAGCTATACCAACCTGCGCGGCGGCCAGATCTACCCGTCGTTGATCCGCAAGACCGAGCCGAAGCCGCTGCGCGTGTTCCTGCAAGACGGCCGGAACGACCAGAACATCTACGCGGGAAACTGGTACATCGGAAACCAGGACATGGCGTCCGCCCTTGCCTACGCCGGCTACGACACGACCTTTGTGGTCGGCTCGGAGGGCCACAACAACAGGCACGGCTCGGCGATCCTGCCGGAAGCGTTGCGCTGGCTCTGGCGTGATTACCCGAAGCCGATTGCCGCACCCCAGGGCGGCGAAGGCGAGCGCCACTTCGCCGCGACGATTCTGGTCCCCGACAAGGGCTGGGAAGTGGCCAGCACGGGCCACAAGTTCACCGAAGGCCCGGCAGTCGACCGCGAGGGAAATGTCTTCTTCAGCGACATTCCCAACAACCGGATTCACAAGATCGGCGTCGACGGGAAGGTGAGCGTCTTCAAGGAGGACACCGGCGGCGCCAACGGTCTGATGTTCGGCCCCGACGGCAGACTCTACGCCTGCCAGAACGGCCGCAAGCGGATCGTGGCCTACGGGCCCGACGGCGCCGAAGCGGTGCTGGCCGAGGGGGTCAGCTCCAACGACCTGGCGGTCAGCCGGAGCGGCGAAGTCTACTTCACCGATCCGCCCAACAAGCGCGTCTGGTACATCGACCCCCAGGGCAACAAGCGCGTCGTTCACGAAGGCATCGCCTTTCCCAACGGGGTCCGGTTCTCGCCCGATCAGTCGCTGCTGCTGGTTGCCGACACGGCCGGCAAGTGGGTGTGGTCGTTTCAGGTTCAGCCGGACGGCGCGCTGGCGAACGGCCAGCCGTTCCATCGCCTCGAGACCGGCGACGAATCCTCGGCGAGCGGTGCCGACGGGATGACGGTCGATACCGAAGGCTACCTCTACGTTGCCACCCGGATCGGCCTTCAGGTCTGCGACCAGCCGGGGCGCGTGGTCGCGATCATCAGCAAGCCCCAAGACGGGTCGCTTTCCAACGTGGTCTTCGGCGGCCCGGACCTCCAGACGCTTTACGTTACCGCCGGCGACAAGGTCTTTCGCCGGCAGGTCCGGCGCAAAGGAGTAGCGCCCTGGGCGCCGGTCAAGCCCCCGGTACCGCGGCTGTGAGGCGCTTCGGAGTTGGGGTGCGCCGTTGGCGCCGACGTGCGCCGGTCCCCGCCTCGGCGGCGCCGAGCGCGAAGGCGAGGACCAAGTCCCGCGCGGCGTAGACCCAAGGCCGGCAGGCATAGATACAGCCCGGCGGCGATCATTTTCGCCCCGTGACGTTGCAGTTTTGAGGACTGAATTATACTCAAGCCATGTCTACTCGGCTTTTCTGCACCTTTTTGCTGCTCGCGACTGCTCTGACCGCGGAAGACTTGGTCGTTTTCCGGTCGCCGGGCACGACCAGTCGCGAGCAGCTCACCCGTTACCTGAACTCGATCGGGTTCCGCGAGCTCGACGAGCGCGATCGCGAGCTAGCCCGGATCGAAACCCGGGATCAGATTGAAGCTCGCAAGAAAGTTGTCCGCGAAAAAATCCTGAAGCTGATCGGGGGACTGCCCG
>JBGOUJ010000785.1:0-2612 GCA_041477005.1 Terriglobia bacterium
ATCTTCGGGCGGGTTGCCACCGGGCCTCCCCGCTCTGCTCGGAGTGTGGACCTACAGCCGGCAGGCCAGAGATCCGATTATAACAATGGCTCGGTGTTTTGAACTGATGCGCCCTGGTGTATGCCGAGGGGACAGACACTGCTCGTGTTCCAAATGGGCGGGCAAGCTTGCGGAGTTCCCGTGGAGAGCGTGCAGGAGATTGTGCCCATGGCTCTGCTGTCCCGCCCGCCGGGTCTCGCCTCGTTCCTGGAAGGCTTCCTGAACCTCCGGGGCGCGGCTGTCCCTGTCCTTCGCCTGGATCGCCTGTTTCCCTTTCCCGCAAAACCTCCCGGGTTGTACACGCCGTTGGTGGTCCTCCGAGGCGCCGATCACCCCTTGGCCCTGCTGGTGGAGCACGTCCAGCAGGTCGTTTCCGTGCCGGAAGAGGCCTTCTTGCCGGTTCGGGAGAAGAGCTGCTTCAACGACTGCACGGAAGCCCAAGTGACGCTGGGCGAGGACGGCGCGGTCGTCCACGTACTCTCGGTCGAGCGCCTGCTGCTCGAACAGGAACGGCGATACGTGGCCGAGATGCATGCCATCACGCAGCAATGTTTGGGGGAAGTGGAGGCGCAGTAATGGCGGCGGCTTCTTCTCTACTCGCCGACCCGGATTATCTGCGCTTGAAAGAGCACCTGGTCCGATCGACCGGTCTCGCGTACTACGCGGACAAGGACGACGACCTGTCGGGGCGGATTGGCCGCCGTTTGGCGGCTCTCGGTTTGCACGACTGCTCGTCTTACCTCAGCGTGCTCCACGACGCCGCTAAGGGTGACGCCGAGCTCGACGCGCTGGTGGTGGAACTGACGATTGGAGAGACCTACTTTTTTCGCTATAGCGAGCAGTTTGACGCGCTTCGCGGGATCGTCCTGCCGGATATTCTCGAGCGGAACCAGGCGAGCCGGCGGCTGCGCATCTGGAGCGCCGGTTGCGCAACCGGGGCCGAGCCCTACTCGGTCGCCTTGGTGCTGCAGCAGGATCTGGCGGACCGGATTGCAGGCTGGGACGTGACCATTCTAGGCACCGACGTGAACCGCTCCTTCCTGGCGCGTGCGCGGGAGGGCCGCTTCGAGGAGTGGGCTTTTCGCGCGACGCCCCAGGACGTCAAGCTTCGCTGTTTTCAGAAGCGGGAGACGGCGTGGGTCATTCGGCCGGAGTTTAAGGAAGGGGTCTCGTTTCAATACCACAATCTGGCCAAGCACCCTTTTCCATCGCTGGTCAACAACCTGTTGGCCTTCGATTTGATTCTCTGCCGCAACGTCATGATTTATTTCGAGCCGGGTATGGTCCGGACGATTGCCGAGCAGTTTCGGGAATGCCTGGTCGAGCGCGGCTGGCTGCTGGTTGGGCACGCGGAACCGAACACAGAAATCTTCCGGGGCTTTCGAACCGTCAATTCGCCCGGCGCGATCTTGTATCAGAAGTCCGCTGCGCCCGCAGCCGAAGTGAGTGCCGCAACACCTCACTTTGATTGGTCGACGCCTGCGCCGGCGGAGCTGCCCGCTCCGGCACAGGAGCCTGCCGGACCTGCCCCCCCAGTCCAGCGGACCGAAACGCCGGTGTCGCCGGATGACCTCCATGGGCTGCCAAGGGTCCGGTTGCTGGCGGATCAGGGCGACTGGCAAAACGCTTCCCTGGAGTGCCGGCGGTTGCTCGAAAGCGACGGCCTGGAACCCGTCGTCCATTTTTATTACGCTCTGATCCTCGAGCAGTCGGGAGATCTGGCGGAAGCCGAAGTGTCGCTGCGCCGCGCGCTCTACCTGGATCGCGGCTTCGTCCTCGCACACTACCACCTGGGGCTGTTCTTGCAGCGAAAAGGGGATGCGCGGCAGGCGGTCCGATCGTTCGAGAACGTGCTCGAGCTGCTGTCACGCAAGGGCGATGCATTTCGCTTTGCCGACGGTGATGGTATGACCGCCGGCGGCCTGCGCGAGCTGACCCAAATGCAGTTGGAGGTGTTGCGCGGCTGATGATCGACTGGGCAAAAGCACGCGACCGGCTTCGGAAGAGCCAGGAGGCCCTTGGCCGGGAGCTCAACGGTGGCCGGGAGTTCAACGGCCACGAGCCCAGCAACGACCCGCAGCATGTCCAAGCTGTGTTCCGCGAGCGGGCCGCTCGCCTCGCCAGGCGTCAGACGCCGGTCGCGGCCGGCTCGGCGGCGATTCCCCTGCTGGTCTTCCGGCTGCGCGGGGAATCCTACGGCATCGCGCTCGAAGACCTGGCCGAGGTGATCCCCTGTCCCAAATGCGCACCCATTCCGGGATCCTCACCGGAGCTTGCCGGGGTGATCAACGTAAGAGGCGAGATCCGGCCGGTATGGGACCCCACGCGCTTGCTCAACCTGGGCGCAAAAGAGGCGGACCAGCCCGGATGCGTGTTGCTGGTTCGTAGGAAAGGGCGCGAACTGGGGCTCTGGGCCGACCAGGCCGAGCGGGTCCGGTTTCTTCAGCCGCAGGAGTGGACCCAGCCGGAGGAGTGCTCCCCCTACGTTAAGGGTGTCACGGTCGATGCGGTCATGATTCTCAACACGGAAGCGCTATTTAATGAGGCTCGCACAACACAGTGACGGGTGCACC
>JBGOUJ010000786.1:0-2597 GCA_041477005.1 Terriglobia bacterium
ATCTTGCCCACGGAGGAAGCGCTGAAGGCGGCGTCAAAGACGACAGGGGTCTCCTCGCCGGCCGGAATGGCCACCGCCAGCGGATTGATACCCAGGATCTTCTCGATCCCGCCCCAGGGCGCCATGGTGGGCAGGGCATTGGTGGTCGCGATCCCAATCATCTCTTCCCGCAGCGCCATCATGGCGTAATAGGCCATCGCTCCGCAGTGATTGCTCCCTCCGACCGCCGCCACCGCCACGCTCGTCGTGCGCGCCCGCTCGATGGCGCGTTGCATGGCAAAGCTCGCGCCGATCTGACCCATGCTGTTGCCGCCATCCACCAGCAGCGCCGCCCCGGCATCCTTTACGACCGACGGCCGCCCCACGGGATTCACTCCGCCGCCCCGGAGCTTCTCGACGTACTCCGGCACCCGCAGCACGCCGTGGGAGTGAACGCCGCGCAGGTCCGCCGCCACCAGCGTCTCGGCCAGCAGCCCGGCGTCCGCCGCCGTCATCCCACAGCGCTCGAAGATGGCCCGCGCCAGGGCTTCTAACGCTTCCGCCGGGATGCGGCGCTCCGTCTCGCTTGCCGGATAGGCGCTCATGAGATAATCACTGTATGTCCTCGCAGATCATGGTGCCGATGGTGATCGAGCAGACACCCCGTGGCGAACGGGCCTACGACATCTACTCCCGCCTGCTAAAGGAGAATATCATCTTCCTGGGAACCCCCATCGACGACATCATCGCCAACATGGTGATCGCTCAACTGCTGTTCCTGGAGGCCGAGGACGCGCAGCGGGACATCTCCATCTACATTAACTCCCCCGGCGGCTCGATCACGGCGGGCCTGGCGATCTACGACACCATGCAGTTCATCAAGCCCGACCTGACCACGATCTGCCTGGGCCAGGCGGCTTCCATGGCCGCCGTGTTGCTCGCCGCCGGAGCGAAGGGCAAACGCTTCTCGCTGCCGCATTCCCGCATCATGATCCACCAGCCGTCGATCCACGGCCTCGCGGGCCAAGCCACCGACATCGACATTTACGCCCGGGAAATTCTTCGCATGCGGGAGAACCTCAACCAGTTGTTGGCGACCCATACCGGCCAGACGGTAGAAAAAATCAGCCAGGACGTGGACCGTGACTACATCCTGGGACCGGAAGAGGCCATCAAGTACGGCATGATCGACGCCATCATCGAACAGCGCCAACTGGCGCCCGCCGCCCTCTCCGGAGCGCCCTCCGGAGCGCCCGCAGCGGATCGCCAGGGTAAATCGTTGCCGGACTGACCGAACCTGTTCCGAACTTGTTCCGAGCTGGGGCGTCCGCTACAGCAGCGGCCTCAGTTGTTCCAGGGTGGGATTGTCCAGTATCGGCTGATCGCAGATTTTTTCCATCGCTTCCGGCCACTTGGCCCCGGCGCCGGTGAGCAGGCACACCACCGTTTCCTGCGGCCGGAAACCGGCCTTGCGAGCGCAGGCGAGGGACGTGGCCGAAGCCGGCTCGACCAGAATCCCGGAGGAGGCCAGCAGCCGCAGCGCCGCGAGAATCTCTTCCTCGGTCGCATCGATCGCGCTGCCGCCCGAATCGTAGATCGCCTGCAGCGCCGGCCTCCCGCCGGTCTCGTCGCGGATCGAAAGCGCAACCGACTGCGGATGCGCCTCGACTGCCACCCGCTCGGCCCGCGCCCGAAACGATTCCACGTACGGGTTGCACCCCTCCGCCTGCGCCCCGTGCATCTTCGGCAGCCTATCGATCAGCCCCATTTCCCGCAGCTCGCGAAATCCCTTCCACGGCCCGTAGAGCGCGTCGCCGGCGGCGATCGGGCAGACCATGTGGTCCGGCGCGCGGCCGAGCTGCTGCCAGATTTCGTAAGCGATGGTCTTGTAGCCCTCCACGCCGTAAGCATTGGCCATCGGCAGCGGGGCCATCGAGGTCGCCGGGAAGTAACGGTAGTCGCGCACCAGCGTCTCGAGCATCGCCTTGCGGTTCTCCATCACCACCGGCAGCGCGCCATAGAGCGCGATCATCCGCCGCTGCAGCGCCGAGCTCTCCGCATGGCAGAACACCACGCACTTCATTCCCGCTGCCGCCGCATAAGCCGCCGCGGAGACGCCGTGGTTGCCGGTGGTCGATGTGGCCACCTTTTCATAGCCGAGCATCCGCGCCGCCGACAGGCCCGCCGCGTGAAAGCGGTCCTTGAACGACCAGGTCGGGTTGGCCGTCTCGTTCTTGAAGTAGAGATTCGCCAGGCCGGCGGCCTCGCAAACACCCGGCAGCCGGACCAGGGGCGTGCTCCCCTCGCCCAAACTCACGTGAAAGCGCGGGTCCTCGACCGGCAGCAGGCTTTTGAATCGCCAGATGCCTGCCGCGCCACGATCCTCGCTCCAGCGCAGCTCGTCATAGGACACGTCCAGCGGCTCGCCGCAGTTCGGGCACCCCGCCTCATAGATCCCGCTTGGAAACTTTGCCCCGCAGCCCGTGCACTTCAACCCGTTTGCAGCCATGAGCCAACCAGCATACCTTGACTGTAGTTCGTCCGGTGCTGCGCGAGGAATCCCCTCCCTCGGATGAAAAGACCAAGGCAGGAAACATTCTTTGAGTGCCCCTTCGGGG
>JBGOUJ010000787.1:0-2585 GCA_041477005.1 Terriglobia bacterium
AGACGACTCCGGCCGCCAGCAGAGCAACGACCAGGGACGCGCGGAGGAATCCCCCTGGGGCGGCTCCCCGGCCCCAGCGCCGGCACAAATACGCGGCGCCGCCCAGGCACGCCGCCAGCGCCAGCGTCCCCAGGAAATAGCGGTTGAGCACCGGCGTAAATGCCGGCCGGTATTCCCACGGCGTGTCTTGATACAGGTAGCGAAGCAGTGCCAGCGAGAAGACCACCGCGGAGAGCACCCGGAGCGGCGGGGCGGCCGTCTCGAAGCCGGCCCAGAGCAGGGCCAGGCCTTCGACGCCCCAGGCGATCGTGATCCAGTTGGAGTCGAGCTGCACCGGAACCGCCAGGGTGACGAAGGTCAGAGCGGCGCCGAGAGTCACCAGCAGCATCCGCCGGTCGGACGGGCGCAGGGCCAGCTCGGCCCGAGCGAGCGCCGCGTAGACGATCGCCATCACCAGCGCCAACGCGCCCATCCAATCGTGATGATCGCCGTCGAGCAGGGAATAGCAAGTGGCGTAAAACACGAACGGATTCACGGCCAGGCGAACCCATTCCTCCGATCCGGCCGCCTGCTTTTTCAAGTGCGGGGCCAGGTCCGCCAGCGCAAACAGCAGAAAAATCGCGGCCTGGAACAACAGCGCCGCCGCCCGCTTTTCCGGATGGTAGTGCTCCCCGTACCACGCCCAGAACAGGAATTGCGTCCCCACGTAAGCGAGCGATCCAATCCAGCGCCAGCGCCGGGCGAGGACCACTCCCAGCACTCCCAGATCGAGCGCCCCGATGTAGGTGAACAAGACGCGATACTGGTCCCGCCCCGTGCTGAGCAGGACCGGAGCCAGAAAACCGCCCACCAGCGCCGTCACCGCAACGGCCGGGGCATTGTAAGACAGCGCCAGCAAATGCGCCTCCACCACGACGATCGCCAGAAAGACGAAGGCGCTGCGCTGATCGATCAGGTGGTAATAGGCAAAGGCGCCGTAGACCGAGAGATAGAGGATGGTGATTCCGCCACCAGTCAGAACCTGGGAGAGATAGCGCCATCCCAGCCGTGAGCGGTTGAGGCCGCCCCAGGTAAACACGAGCCCCACCGCGACACCCAGGGTCACTCTCCCCAGCTCGCCGATCCAGCGGTTTTCAAAAGCGTACTTCAGGAAGAACCCCGCCGCAAAGAAGATGAGAAGGATGGCTACCCAGGCGAGCCACCTCTCTCCGATCACAGCTTCCAAGCTTTCGGAGGGAGAGACGGCCAGGGGTGTCGGCGCGACCGGCAAGACCCGAGGCGGCAGAGCTTCGCTCGAGGTTGGAACCATCGCCGGCGGCGTCTCGGATGTTGGCTGCGGGGCTTCCGGCAGCGGCGCGTCGGATTTTCGTTGCACAGCTTCCGGCGACGCCTGCGCGGCCTGCTCGCGCATCAATCGCAGCAGGGCCGCCTCGACGCCGGAGAGCCGCCTTTCCAGGCTTCGGATATTTCGGGTGCGCAGGATCGCTACGATTGGCAGGATCAGGCAACAGCCCAGCACCAGGACAACCACGCCGATGGCCAGCGTTTCCATGCTTAATCAGGATCCTGCCGGCTCTAATACTACACCAGCCTGCGGCGTGGGGTTCAAACGGTGATAGTCGGCGGCAATGGGACCACGCCCGAGATTCAGAACGGCGCTGAACGGCCAGCGCGCCGAACCCGAGCGGAAGCGCCATCAACCACGCCCCCGCGCCGCCGATAGGCCTGCAGCACTTCGTGAGAAGGTGTAAAGGAATGGATGGCCGCGAAGGAACGCGCCTAAACGCGAATGAAAACATTGGCCTTATTCGCGTTCAATCGCGTTCATTCGCGGCTGAAAGTCGATTCTTTTGCAGCTTCTGAGGGTCGCCTCTCACATCGCCGGCCTATGGGCGCCGACCAGGATGCCCCCAGCCCTCCTACGTGGCCGTCCTTGTCAGATCTTTCTGGACGGTCGGTATGAGGCTGGGTTGCGGCTCACACCCCTGTTCTGGTATGTCCGGCCGCGTCCTCGGCACAGTGAAGAGGAAGGCCGCCCCCTTGCCAGGCTCGGACTCAACCCAAATCCGACCGCCGTAGCTTTCGACAATCTTCTTGCACAGCGCCAGTCCCATGCCGGTGCCCGGATATTCGGTGCGCCGGTGCAAGCGCTGGAACAGGGCAAAGATCCGCTCCGCGTATTGCGGTGACAGACCGATGCCGTTGTCGCGAATCGAAAAAATCCACTCCTCGTTTTCGAGCCGCGCCGAAACATGGATTCGCGGCGGTTGGCTTCCCCGAAACTTGATCGCATTCTCAATCAGGTTTTGAAAAACCCGGCCGAGCTGCGTGCCATCCATCATCACCGCCGGGAGGGGATCATGCGTCACCAGGGCGTCACTTTCGTGAATTGCCGTTTGAAGACCGGCGAGCGTCTGGTCCAGAACACTATCGCAGGCAACCCAGGTGGATCTCCTGGCCGGTTTCGCATCGGCGTACTCCAACAGCGCCCGAATCAAGTCGCGCATGCGGCCGGTTGCTTCTACGACCAACGCCACGTACTTGGCTGCTTCCGGGCCCGAGCTTTCTGTGTAGCGTGCGGCCAA
>JBGOUJ010000788.1:0-2564 GCA_041477005.1 Terriglobia bacterium
AAACCGCCTTGCGGATCTTGATATTCAGAGGCGGAGAAATAACTGTTTCTCCGATACCCGCTAGGTACGCCCGTACAATCAGCCCACCCATGCTGTGGGCGACGACATCGACCTGCGGTGACGGAATGCTGGCAATGAACTGCCCAAACAGTTGGCCGAGAGATTCAATTGGAAAGTTCTGCCGGCCCGATGCGTAGCAGTTGTCGAACATATAAACCTGCACACCCTGAAGAATTGCCGGCATGTTTCCGAACGTCACCGAGGCATCGCAGCCCGACTGGTTGCACACCGGCTGGCAAGTGCCTCCGAGCAATGGCAACCAATCGCGGTCCCAACCGTTCACAAACACGACCGGTGGCCTCTGGGCGAGCGCTTGGACCGCGAAAAGAAGCAACAGACAAAGCGAACGCATCCGCACCTCCGAGCCCGCTGACGCACGATTCTAGCACCCTGCGGTGAGGCGTTGCTCCACCAAGGAAGAAGAAAGAAACAGGCGGACCGCCAGGCCTTGAAGTTCGCAACCGGCAGACCCCCAAGGGGACGGACAACATTGAAGAGCCGGAAGCGCCAGAAGGGCCAGGCACCCTTGGCGGTAGTCAGCGCGCGGTGCTAGAATTGTTGACCGAACAGGGGCCGGATAGGGTCGCTCCCGAAAAGCGGCACTTCCCACCGCCGCCGGCCCCCAAAAAAGCGGGAAAAGCGTCTCAGGGAAAGGCGCAGATGTTCACGAATCTCTACTTCAAGCTTCGTGGCTCTCAGTTCCACGATCACAACTTCAATTCGTTTCCAGATGATCGAATCGAGCAGGTACCCGAGTCCGGGATCAAAGACTTGCTTGAAGGAATCTGTGATGATGTACCGGATCGCAACACGGACCCTCAGACCTTCGATGGCTACGTGGAAGCTGGTTTTGAGCTTGAATCCATCTTCGAAAACACCCTTACGCATCGGGCGTGCACCAGTTTTTTCAGGAGCGAGCCGCACGTGCCGGCAATCGAGCGCGACTACTACCTGAGTAAACTTTGCCAGTTCCTCTGGCTGATTGCTATCGAGTGCGGTGACTTCTGCCGGAAATTCAATCCAAGTGCGAGCACTCTGGACCATAACTCTCTTGAAGCCTTGTTGGATTCCATACCCGACGAAAGGCTGCCACAGCTCGCGGAGTTCGATTGGCAGGCGTTCCGCTCTGGACTTTGCGCACAGTGCAAGCCGGGGGCGGGGAGAGGGGACATGCTAAAAGCCTTAGGCGATCTGAACAGGTTTCTGCCGCCCGCGCCGGGTTCGTCTGGCCCAGCAAGGGCGACTCATCCCCAAAGAGATCCAGCATCCGAAGCCCCCCAGTTACTCTCGGAGCGCCGACAACGCCTTGTCGAAAGATACAAAAACCTTGGAGCTGACTATACCTCAGCCTCGGTTTACAAGGCGCTCAGCATTGATCGGTCTGACTTCTACAAGTGGCGACGGGGCAAGTATCCCGACAGGTCCTCCATCAGCCAGCGCATCGAAGAATTCCTGAACCGCAAGATCCAGCAAAACTGACCCCGCCCGAGCGATTGTGGGAACTCTTCTCCCATATGGGAAGCCCCCATATGGGAAGGATTCTTCCCACATTTCTCCCAGATTGACTTCCCACGTAACCGTTGGTTGATGCTTGAGTTGGCGGGGAATGCCCCCGGTAGGCGCTGGAAGGTCGCCCGCTACGCAACTGGGGCTGGCCACTGGGAACCACTTGAAAAACCCCGCCGGCCGCGCGGGCGGTCCGGCGGGCTGAAGGAGTTAAACTTGACGAAACCATCTCCTCACACTACGGCTAGTCGCGCAAGTGCAGTATCCAGTCAAATATTTACACGTCTGAGCATTGGCGAAGTCTGGGCCGCCCTAGGCGGCGGCCCGCTCCGCCACGGCCGGGGCCGTGCCTTCTGGCGCGACGGCGACGGCTACAACATCTCCCTGAAGGACGCGAAAGGCACCTGGTACGACTTCACGGCCGGAACCGGCGGCGGGGTGTTGGACCTGATCCAGCTTGTCCGCGATTGCAGCCGGCAAGACGCGCTGCGCTGGCTTTCCGACTTCGCCGGCATCCCCCTGCTAGACCGTCCGCTCTCCCGAGAGGAAAAGTTCGCCTACGCCGACGCCCGTGCTGGTGATGAGCGCGACCGGCGGGAGGCCCGCTGGTTCGGCCGCGCGGTCGAGGCGCTGTTAGAGCACGTCCTGGACGAGCTGGACGCGGAGGACTGGGAGCGGGCGGGCCTGACGGGTTTGCTCGGGGCGGTACGGCACGACGCCTCCCGGCTGCGGGAATATCGCGCCTGGCGGGGGCGGCAGCCGCAGCTAACCGCCGGGATGGTGGCGGCGGGAGCGGCGAGCGAGGCGAAAGCGCGGCGGGATATCGCGGCACTGATCGGCGCCGGGGCGGAGGTGGCAGCATGAAGCCCACGCCGCTTGAGATCACGCCCGAGGAACTGGCGGCGATGGGCGTGAAGGTGAACGGCAAGGCCGGGCCGTCCACGCCCATACCGGAGGGCCCGCCGTGGCCGAAACCGCTTTCGGGCGCCGCGCTGTAT
>JBGOUJ010000789.1:0-2543 GCA_041477005.1 Terriglobia bacterium
CAGCCGCTAGGTCTCCGCTAATCCACCTACGAAACATGCTACCCTCTCGGCATGCGACACTTGGCCGGCGTCTGCACCCTCGCCGCCCTCGCCCTGCTGGGCGGCGCCTTCGCTTTGCGGGATCAGCGCGGTAAGACATTCGCTGCCGACTCGGAAACTATCACCTGGGGCGCCACCGACCCCACCTGGTCGCCGGACGGTTCGCGGCTCGCCTTTTCTTTGTTCGGCAGCATCTGGCAGGTGGCGGCCGATGGCGGCGAGGCGGAGCAGATCACCACCTCGGAAGGCTACCATGCTCATCCGGCCTGGTCGCCGGCGGGCGACAGGATCGCGTTCATCCGCGGGGAGAACCCCGCCGGCCGCATCCCCAACATCGCCGGCCGGCTGGTGCTGGTGGATGTTGCAAGCGGCCGCGAACAGTCCATCGCCACACCCCAGCCTGTTGCCGGCCGCCTCGCCTGGTCGCCGGACGCCAAACGGATCGTCTGCGCCCTGCGCGTGTCCGACGCGGGATCCCTGCTCCACGAAATCACCATCCCCGGCGGCGCCGTGCGCCAGATCCAGCAGTTCCCGCAGCCCTCGGGCCCGAACCCGACCTCGCCGTGGGTCGATGCCGCCTGGAACCCCAAGCGCAACGAAGTCTTCTTCGCCGGCCAGCGCGGCCCCGCGCCGCAGATCTGGTCGATCGACCCCGACAGCCCGAACACCATCCAGCTCGCCCTGACGCGCTACCGCCTCGAGGACATCGTGCAAATGCAGAGCCTCTCGGCCTTGCCCGACGGCTCCGGCGTCATCTACTCGGCCGACGTGGTCAACGGCAAAGGCGACTACGAGCTTTATCGCGTGGGGCGCGAGGGCGGCGCCCCGGTAGCCATCACCAATACCCCGCGCGATGAAATCTCCCCGGCCGTCTCCCCCGACGGCCGCCGCATCGCCCTCGCCTCGAACCACCTCGGCAATATCGATCTGTTCACGATGCCCGTCGCGGGCGGCGAGAAGAAGCACGTGCGCCTCACTTCTCTCAAGTTTCGCAGCCTTTCCGGACGGCTTCGCGTCCGCGTGGTCGATGAGCTCGGCCAACCCACGCGCGTCCGCCTCTACGTTCGCGCTGCCGACGGCAAAGCCTATTGTCCCGCCGGCTCGCCCATCTTCTATTACCCGCTGAGTCCGGCGGCCGGCTCCAATCCCGCGGGCGCCTCGAGTCCCGCCGTCTCGGCGCCCCGCCGCGAGGGCTTCTTCGTGGCCGGCGGCGACGACGGCTTCCCGGTTCCGGCCGGCCGCGTCGATCTCACCGCGCTCAAGGGCGTCGAATACGATCCGGCCGACCGCGCCGTCGACATCGCTCCCAACGAGACGGTCGAGATCACCATCCCCATGCGCCGCTGGACCAACTGGAACCAGCGCGGCTGGTACACCGGAGAAAATCACTTTCACGCCAACTACGGCGGTATGTATTACCAGCGGCCCATGCAGTCGCTCGCCTGGCTCGAAGCCGAGGACCTCAACGCCGCCAACATGATCGTCGCCAACAACGAGGGCGCCTTCGTCCACGACAAGGAATTCTTCCGTGGCGCCCCCGATCCGCTTTCCACGCCGCGCTACATCCTCTACTGGGGACAGGAGTATCGCAACAGCTATCCCCTGGGCCACATGGCGTTTCTAAACATCAAATCGCAAGTCCCGCCGTCCTTTACCAGCGTGCCGGGCAGCAATTCGTCCTACGATTTCCCGCTGAACACCATGTCGGCGATGGCGGCCCGCAAACAGGGCGGCCTGGTCAGCTACGTTCACCCGATCAGCGGCGTCCTGCGCGACGTCTTCGACACCTCGCTGGGCGCCAAGGAAGCGTCCGTCGGCGCCGCGCTCGGCGCTGTGGACGCCATCGATATTCTCCCCTTCGGCGAAGCCGCTTACGAGCTCTGGTATCGCTTCCTCAACTCCGGCTTCAAGATCGCGCCCGGCGCCGGCACCGACGTCTTCACCAACTGGCGCGGCATCAACCAGATTCCCGGCGGCGGCCGGCAGTATGTCGAAGTCGGCCCGGTCCTGAGCTGGGAGCGCTGGATCGAGCGCTTTCGCCAGGGCCGTGACTTCGTCACCAACGGCCCGCTGCTGACCTTTACGGTCAACGGTGAGCCGCTGGGCAGCGAGATTCGCATTCCGCCCGGGCAGCCTTATCGCGCGCACCTGGTCGCCGAGGTCACGGCGCGGACGCCTCTGGAGCTGGTCGAGATCCTCCAGAACGGCAATGTGATCGAGAGCCGCCAGGTCGAGGGCAGCGAGGCTGGAGCTCGGGAAGCCCGGCTGGAAAAAGATGTGACGGTAGACGCAAGCTGCTGGTTTGCCGTGCGAGCGCGAGGCCGGCCCGCCCGCGGCATCGTGGGCGCCATCCCCCGGGCGCATTCCGGACCGATCTACGTCGCCGTGGGCGGCAAGCCGACCCTCCTTCGCCCGGACGTGGAGCTCATGATCCGCTGGGTCGACCGCCTCTGGGAGCTGCTCGAAGGGCGCCACAATTTCGGCCCCGGCGACAACCGGGAGCG
>JBGOUJ010000790.1:0-2518 GCA_041477005.1 Terriglobia bacterium
CGTACGCCTGCACCACCTGACGCAATCGGCCCACGATGCCGCCGTCCGCTATCTGTGTGAAGAACTCACCGCCACGGAAACTATCTTTCCGGGCACGGATCTGCGGTTGGTTTACAATCTTGGGTCAGCCTAAATTCCATGAGATCAGGAGTTCGGAGTCTCGACGCCGCGGGCGAGAGTGCCTGCGGGTGATGCCCCGGTTGTTAATCGCCCAGGGACAACTGGTCACACCCCTTACAGCAGCCGGAAGTGGACCGTTACCAGGGCGCCGACCGTCACCGGTTTGCCGTCCTTAAGCGCCGGCTTGAAGCGCCACTGCCGCACGGCCTCGACGGCCTTCTCATCCAGTCCCAGCCCCAGGCCGCGCCGCACCACGATCCTGTGAGCCCGCCCGTCGGGCTCGACTTCAACGTAGAGCTCGACCGTTCCCTGGTGCTTGGCTTTACGTGCCTCTTCGGAATACTCAGGATCCACCCGATGGAGCAACTGCGGCGCGGAAACGCCGCCACCCACGCGATAGGCCCCCCCGCCGATACCGCCGCCCGAGCCAGGGCCCACGCCCGGGCCAATCCCCGAGCCGACGCCGCCGCCCGAACCCGAGCCGATGCCACCGCCCGATCCGGGACCGTTCGACGGAGGCCCGATCCTTCCGAGCGGGTCGCCCAGCACGGCCATGTTCACGCTGGGAAGCTGGATGTCAGGTGGAATCACTACCGTCGGTTCCATCGGGAGCTTGGGATTTTCATTGACGATGTGAGTCGTCGGCGGCGTAAACTGCTCGAGCGAAAACTTCGGCAGCTTGCCTTTGCTTGCCGGCAGCGGGGATCGATCGCCGCCGCCACCGCCTCCGCCCACCGGCTTGGGCGATGGCTTCATCTGCGCCAGGTAACTGTCTATGTCAACCGGCAGAACCAGCGACACCGTTTGCCTGGCCACAGCTCGCACCGCCGGATGTGAAAACGCCGTAAACAATAGCGCCGCCAGCAACAGGTGGGTCCCGACCGAGGAGAGGGCCGCCTGGCGCTTGTAGTTGTACTCGCCCCAGATGTCCTTAACCGAGACCGGCTTGGAGGTGACGACCAGGGGCGGCTCGAGCTCGCGACTCCACAAGTCGCGAACCTGTCGCGCCAGCGACTGATACCAGGGCTCTTCGAGTCTCTGGATAAGCAAACGGTCGAGGTGATCCCCGGGCCGCTGGCGCAGGCGGAAGTCCTTCAGGGCCGCGACCGCGCTGGGCAGCGCGGCCGGGGACTCCAGGGTGGAGAGCAGGTGCTGAACGCGAGATGCCCGCACCCGCAGCAGTTGCAGGCGCCGGCGGCAATCCGCGCAGCCGGCCAGGTGGGCTTCGATCGACGAGACATCCCCAGCCTCGATTTCGCCATCCAGCCGTGCGCGCAACATCCCATCGCTGATGCACATAGTTCCTCCTACCGCGGCTCTCGATATTCTTTTTCGAACTCGGTCTCGGCACGGGCCAGCAGCGTGCCGATCGAACTGGCCTTCACCCCGAGAGCTTCCGCCAATTCCTTATACGAGAAGCCGGCCGAGCGCAGGAGCAGAAGCTCGGCCTGCGCCGGGTGAAGCCTGGAGAGCGCCTCTCGCACCTGGCGGCAGGTCTCGGCTCGAAGAACGCCGTCGAGCGGGCTCGGTGAGGGGGAACCCGCGGCCAGATCGGGCCCGGCCGCCTCCTCATACTGCCGTCTTCGCCGCGCCGCCCGGAGCCTGTCCAGTCCTAGCCGGGTGGCCGTCCGGTAGAGCCAGCCCCCGAAGTTGTGGTCCCGCCCGGAGTCGAGCGGTTGCTCGTACAACTTAAAGAAAACGTCCATCGCGGCCTCTTCGGCTTCCGCCCGGTCGCCGACCACCCGCTGCAGGACAGCGACAACCCGGGCGTAATGCTCAGAGAAGATCGTCTCGAAGGCAGCCTGCTCCCAGGTCTTGCCTCCAGCCCTGGCTGGATTCCTCAAGACGTCCTCCATCGCTTTCCCCAATTCTTTAAACGGCTGGGAAGGCCGAAATGTGACAGCGATCTAAGCGACTTCCTCGTTGGCCCGGAGGAGATACACCTCCCCCATGCCGCCCGCGCCAAGGGGCGAGAGGATCTGATAAGGACCGAGGCGAGTGCCCGGCGATAAGGGCATAGGCGTTGACCGATTGTATCCTACACACCCGCGGTCCGAGCAGGTGTACCTCCTCTCGATCCGAATCCACCCATGCACTGCTTTGCTCGTGCTACCGGGGGTTGCGGGGCCCACCGCAGAATACACGCTGCTCCAGGGCGCTATAATATCGAGCGCGGCGGCGTACTGCCGCTAGCTAGCGGACGTGGCTCGGGCCGAAGACAACCGCCAGATCCTTCTTTCTAACCCCAAACGGAGACGCATTTATGGATCAAGTCGTGTTCTTCGGGCTGAGGCTGGACTATTGATTCGTTGAAAATGATTCGATGAAAACGGGTAGCGTGATTTCCGCCGCGGTCGTGGCGGGCGTGTTTGCGATGTCCCTCGCGGCGCAGTGCCAC
>JBGOUJ010000791.1:0-2513 GCA_041477005.1 Terriglobia bacterium
ACCCAGTCGCGATAGCGCCAGGCGGTGACGAAAAAGTGGTCGGTCTCAAACCCGGAGGTGTCGGCGTAGCGCACCAGGTCCAGCCAGTAGCGGCCCCAGCGCTCGCCATAACGGGGCGATGCCAGCAGCCGGTCAAGCAGCTTTTCGTAGGCATCGCCGGACGGGTCGTTGACGAATTGCTCGGCCTGCTCGGGGGTGGGCGGTAAGCCGTGCAGGTCGAAGTAGGCGCGGCGAACCAGCGTGCGGCGGTCCGCCGGCGGAGCGGGGCGCAAGCCGTTCTGTTCCAGCCTGGCGAGAATGAAGGCGTCAATCGGGTTCCGAACCCAGGAGGCGTTCTTCACCGCCGGGGCCGGCGGGCGCACCGGCTTTCGGAAAGACCACCACGGCGGCGCGACCGCTGCCGTCCCGGCCGTCGATTCCCACCGCGCTCCGGCGTTGATCCAATCACGCAGTATGCTTACTTCGGCGGGGGTAAGAGGAGCTTTTCCGGCCGGCATCTGTAGCTCGCCTTCGCGCCGGACCGCCTTGTACAGCAAGCTCGCCTCGGCATTGCCCGGCACAATTGCCGGACCCCGTTTGCCCCCCTTCAAGATCGTACCCGGCTCTCGCAAGTCGAGATCCGACGTACGGGCATCACCATGGCAGGCAAGGCACTTTGCCGCGAGGATGGCCTTGGCATCCTTCTCGAGGGAATCAGACTGACCAAGGAGGAGGGCAAGAAATCCTGCCAACAGCAGAACTAGCCCCAGCCGGCCAATCATGTGCTGCATAATGCGTCCCGGTGAGCTGGACGAAACCACTGAACTAGATTATACGCTTAAGAAATCCGGCGCCCAAGTCATCCGGCCGGTGATGGCGGTGCGCCTCACGCGGATGGGCCGGCCGGCCTTTCCGGAGCAGGGGCGGCGCGGACGGCAGCCATCGCTGCCGTGATCATGGCGCTGACGTCGCTGAGGTTCGCCGGAACAACCAGCGTGTTGGCTTGCTTGGCCAGATTGCCGAACTGGGTGATGTATTGCTCGGCCACCCGCAGTTGGACGGCCTGGAAACCACCGGGGGTCTGGATCGCTTCAGCCACCTTGCGGAGTCCCTCCGCCGTTGCCGTGGCTACCGTGAGGATGGCGGCCCCCTCGCCTTCGGCTTCGTTGATCTGCTGCTGCTTCCGGGCTTCGGAGGCTTTGATGACCTGCTGCTTGTCGCCCTCCGCGGTGTTGATGGCGGCGTCGCGCGCGCCCTCGGAGGCCAGGATCACCGCCCTCTTTTCCCGCTCGGCGCGCATCTGCTTTTCCATGGCCGCCTGAATGTCCTGCGGGGGAGTGATGTTCTTGATTTCGTAGCGGAGGACCTTGATCCCCCAAGGTTCGGAAGCCTTGTCGAGCTCTCCGACCAGCGCCGTGTTGATGTTGGTCCTCTCCTCGAACGTCCGGTCGAGATCGATCTTGCCGATCTCGCTCCGCAGCGCCGTTTGCGCCAACTGCGTGATGGCGAAGGCGTAACTCGAGATGCCGTAAGAAGCCCGCTCCGCATTGAGGACCTTCAGGTAGAGAATTCCGTCGATGCCAACCTGCACGTTGTCGCGGGTGATGCAAAGCTGCTCGGCCACCTCGATCGCCTGTTCCTTCAGATTGTGCCGGTAGCGGATCACGTCCAGGAAAGGTACCAGGACGTGGAAACCCGCCTCCAGAGTGCCGGCGAACTTCCCCAGGCGCTCGACCACGAAGGCCTGCTGCTGTGGAACCACCACCGCCGTCTTGGCCAGAACTATGATGAGCAACACGGCGAGCATGATCATTACCATCAATGTGGCTGTCATGGGGACTCCTGTCGCACGTAGAGTGTCAAACCATCCAACCGCTCCACCTGGCAGCGCTGGGCGCGAGTGAGCGGCGCATCGCCGACGTTGCGCGCACTCCACGCCGCGCCCCGCAACTCCGCCTTGCCGATGCCGCCAACCGGGATGTCTTCGAGCGCCGTGGCGGTTTCCCCCACCAGGGAGTCCACCGCCTTGGTGTGCGAGAAATGCCGGATCCACTCGAGCAGCGGGCGGCGAAAGAACAGCGCCGCAACGATCGAAAGGACCGAGAAAAGCAGCCACTGGCCCCATAGGGGGATATGGTCCGACAGCGCCACGAGCTCGCCCACGCCCAGGGCGGAAAGCCCGAGGAAGAAGAGATACAGACCGCCGGGGGTCAGCAATTCGCACACCAGCAGAAGCAGGCCCCCTACCAGCCACATCCACCAAGCCATGGCGACCTCAGAGTCCGTTCCCGGATTTCCGGCGGGGGAATCCGGACCAGCCGTAATCATACACCGCCGCGCCTGTTTGGAGGGTGGCAACGGGTTTGCCACCCGCCTCGGGCGAGGCGCGCTGCTGTTTCCTTTCGCGCGGCGGGTCAACTTCCGGCCCGCCGCTCGGGAGCCTCGGCCGGCGCCGATCGCGCGGGCGACCTGCAGCCTGGTGTTCAGAAATCAAAACTGCTGGTTTAGAATTCTCACATCCGACTGGCGCGGCC
>JBGOUJ010000792.1:0-2503 GCA_041477005.1 Terriglobia bacterium
GGCGCCATGCGGGCGAGGAAGGTGAATATGCGCTGGCCGCCGAGCGGAAGCTCCGCCAGGCTCTTGCTGTTCAGGTTCGCGCCGAGCACCGTGCTCTCGGTCTGCAGCACGGCAGCCTCTGCCGAAACCTGAACCGTCTCCGTCACCTCGCCGACGGGCAGCATAAGAGGCACGCCGACGCGATCGCCGCCAACGACCGCCACGTTTTTCTGCGCGACGCGGCGGAACCCCGGCGCCTCACCGGTCACCGTGTAAGTGCCGGGCTTGAGAAGTGGCCGGATGTATTCGCCGTTGCCGCTGGCCGTCACTTCATACGTGAAGCCGGTCGCATCTTCGATGATGACAATTCTCGCGTTGGGGATGACCGCCCCCTGCGGGTCGGTGATCGTGCCGGTGATGGTGCCCAGGTCTCGTTGCGCAAAAGCGCAGACCGTCACCAGGGCCAATAAGAATACAAAACGAAGAGCGACTCGGCTCATATACCCCCGCCTCCTTGGGCGTTCGCTTCATGCAGCAAACTCTTTTGCCGTATGAAAACGTTTTCATGTAGAGTATGCCTGAGGGGCTCCGCTAGTCAAGCCTTTTTTTGCGGAGTCCGCATTTTTTACAAGTGGGCCACTGCCTCCAATTGGATGTGATTGATTCTTTTGGAGTTATTTCCATCAAGAGATTCACAGACACCACGTTTTCTGCTATCGTGAGTTGAGTAGCCGAGGCCACAATGAGCATTCGCGAGGTTGCTAAACGGGCCAGAGTCTCGATTGCCACAGTCTCCCGCACGGTCAACAATGCCTCGACCGTCGACCCCAAGACGGCCCAGCGCGTGCGGGAGGCCATTGAGGAGCTACGGTACTACCCCAACAGACAAGCCCGCTCGCTGGTCTCCGGCCGCAGCCGTATCCTTGGGCTGATCGTGAGCGACATCACCAACCCATTCTTTCCCGAGCTGGTAAAGGGGTTCGAAGACGTCGCTGTTCAGCGCGGATACGAGATCATGGTCAGCTCGACCAACTATGATTCGGCGCGGATGGCGCATTCCGTACGGCGCCTGATCGAGCGCAAAGTGGAAGGCGTGGCCATCATGACGTCGGAGATGGACCAGCCGCTGATCGACCAGCTCGAGCGGCGCAAGGTCCCTACCGTGTTCCTCGACGTCGGCTCGGTGCGCAGCCTCATCAGCAACATCCGGGTGGACTATGCCGCCGGCATCAACCAGGCAGTGGAGCATCTGCTGGGCCTCGGGCACCGCCGCATCGGATTCATCAGCGGACCTCTGGGGCTGACCTCGGCCCGGGTCCGGCGTTCGGCCTTCCTGGAGTGCCTGGCACACGCCGGTGTCCTGAAGGACGAGGGTCTGGTGGAGGAAGGCGATCACACCATCGACGGCGGGCTGGAGGCGATGACTCGTTTGCTCGACTCCCGCCATCCGCCGACCGCCGTGCTCGCTTCGAACGACTTGACGGCGATCGGCGCTCTGCGCGCCGTCCGGCGCAAAGGCTGGAGCGTGCCGGATGACGTCTCCGTCATCGGCTTCGATGATATTCACTTCGCCGAGTTCACCGAGCCGCCCTTGACCACAGTCGCCCTGTCGCGGAGGGAACTGGCCGAGAAGGCGATCTACGCCCTGCTACAGCACCTCGATCCCGAGCAGCCCGGGGAACCGGCGCACGGAGCGGAGTACACGGTCACGCCGGCCCTGGTGGTGCGGGACTCTACGTGCGCGCCACGCCTTCGGGTCCGGCAATCCATAGGCGAGGTGGCAGCGGTGAGGCGTGGATGAAGTCTCGCCTCCGGAGCGGCCTTCTTTCGCTCGGCGCGTCTTTTACCTGCAGGCCGACGAGCGGAAGCCCACCATCGATTTGGCCGAGAAGGCCTTGGCGGCCTAGAACCAAAAGCGCCCCGATCTTGTCGTAGAGCGAGTATTGACTCGACTCTCTGCCTTTTTGCCTGAGACATCCGCGGGTCTATAAAAAAGCATAGAATCACCGTATGGCAGTTCTTCCGATGAAGCGTCGCGAGTTTCTCGCGGCGCTTGCTTCGTCAGCCGTGGTCCCTCGGAAGGCTCTCTCGCTCGGCCGCTACCCTGTTCGCCTTCGGAAACCGAGCCCCTATCAGAGCGCGCTCGCGCACGTGGATCCCGGCGCCGACGAGTTCCACTTCGAAAAGGAAGCGCTGGAAATCGAAGCCAGGCTGCGCGACATGATGACCAGCCGCTCGCTGCCACTCGCTCCGGATTTTCGTGGGACATCCCCGCTGCCGCTTCGATACAAGCCGGTGGCGGAAGCCGTTGCGGCCGCAGAATTCGGCTCCAGCGCCCCGTTCGCCGCAGACCTGCCAAAGTGGATCGAATCGTTGGGCAAAGTTCGCCGCGCCGGCTTCTTCGTCCTCGCCGGCAATATTGTTCGCTACGAGATCAAGAGCGAGGGCGCCTATCGCGTCGGGGTGTGGAAGCAGGTTTGGAAGGACGGCCGCCTCGCGGAGTTCCACCCCGTCAGCGAAACGA